>NZ_JAQJCI010000018.1:0-124229 GCF_030182495.1 Rhizobium aureum
AGCACTGGAGCGCTTCCTGACGGACGGCCGGATCGAAATCGACTCCAATGTCGTCGAGCGCGCGATCAGGCCCCAAACAATTACGAGAAAGAACAGTCTATTCGCCGGCAGCGAGGGTGGTGGACGCACCTGGGCGACGGTCGCCACCCTCTTGCAGACAGCCAAAATAAATGGCGTCGATCCGCTCGACTGGCTCTCCCAGACATTGACCCGCATCGCTCAAGGCTGGCCAGTATCCGAGCTCGAGGCGCTTATGCCATGGAACTTCAGGCCTGACGCCATCAGCTAACCGCTTACACTACAGCACACGCGACGCGAATCTTCAGATCGCTCCCTTCTCTCATTTTGGTCTGGATGATCTTCCGATGCTTCGCGAGCTGGTCGTGAAGATCAAGAAGGCCGCCAAGGCAGGGCAGCCGATCGAGACGCTCGTGAAGTCGTTTGCAGCCGGACATTCCGTTCAGGACGCTGAGCACTTGCATGATGTCGCGACCGGCCAAGGCGTGACGTGGGAGGTTGGCCGAGATCTGTATCTTGAGTGGTGTGGCCGGAACAGGAATCCCGACACCGCACGGGGCTATAAGTCGGCTCTTGGAGCGACACCTGGCTTGCACGACGACTTTGCGCCGATCCACGGAAAGCCCCTCGCGGCGATCCTTACACGAGATCTCGCACAGGTGCGCGACAACATTGTCGCTCGCTGCACCGAGAGAGCCATAGAGAAGCATGCCGGCAGCGGTAGCAAGAAGGATGTGGTCGCAGGTATCCGACAGGCTGACCTGACCGTGTCGGCTCTAAAAGCGGCATTCAAGCACTTCGTGAACAAGAAGCAGTTCAACCTCGACCGCAACCCTGCGGCTGACCTATCGAAGTGCCTGGAACGGCCGACCGAGATCGCTGGTCAGGACAAGTTCCGAGCCCTGTCGCAGCTCGAGATCGGCTCGCTCTGGGAAGCTATGGAAGCCTGCCCCAACGAGACCGTCCGCGGCGTATTGAAGCTGCAGCTTCTAACTGGACAGCGGCGGACGACACCCACCATTGCGCTTCAGTCGGCATTCCAGTTCGACTCCGGATCCTACGACTGCATTTGGGGGCTCGAGGACAAGAGCCATCACTGGAGAAAGCTCCCGCTGCCGCCTCTTGCCGCAAGCATCGTGAAGCATGCTCTCCGTATGGCGACCAACAACCCGGACTCAAAGCATCTGTTTCCGAAACAGCGACCGAAGAAACAGGGCGACACGATGGAAGGGCACATCAACGTCCGCACGGTATCCGACAAGATCGAGGAAATGAGGAAGCCCGGAGGCGTTTTCGAGATGATGCCATTCAATGTCTCAACGCATGATCTCCGTAAGGCGTTCGTCTCTATCGTCGGCCCCAAAATGTCGCAGTTCATCCTTCGCGGACGCCCGATGGACGCTGAAGAAGTCGAAATGATCACGCACAAGAACGAAGGCCGCGAGAGCGTTGCGCAGCTCGTTTACGACAAGAACAGCTATCTCGACGTGAAGCTTGAAATTCTGACCTGGTGGCAGGAATACGTGCTTGAGGGTCACCGGATGTACCTTGTGTCCCAAGAAATGAAGAAGGCGGCTTAGAGCCGCCTTTCATCAGTGCCGCGTTCCATCGTCCTGCGTCGCCGCGATCATCCGCGCGAATTCGGCACCTTTTTCGTCGTCATCGTCGTCGTCTTCGAGGCGCAGACCATATCCCGCATCAATGGCCGCCGACATCACTGCCGTTCTCGACATCTGCAGGAGTTCCATGACCTCTCGCATGTCAACCTCGCCGTGTGACCACATCCGCAGCAGCTCGTCTTTCATGACCGCCGGAAGGCCGTAGTCCGGCGGCAGCTTAATGAATCCATCGACATGCGCTTTCCAGAGATCGTTGATTTTCCCGTCATCCGGATGACGCTCGTCGACAAGATGCTCGTGATCTCGGCATAGTGTCAGTGCATACCGCTTGCCGAGCCTAAGATATCCTCCGCGACCGCAGACCTCGCACGTCTGACCGCTACGATGCCAAGCGATTTCTGACAGCGCGGTCGTTGCGTTGGCGGCCTCGACCTCGTCGCAATCGGTCGTCACGTAAATTCGCATCCGACCGCATGCACGCCATGCACGATGGAATCGGAATTTCCAGTGTTCCGGGTACGCGCTACCGACGACGATGAGATTGAGGACGATTGCCGCCCAGCCGTCACCGACCTCGACTTTAATGCTGCGTGTCATCGTCGTCCTCCCGCTTGCTATCGAGTAGGCCCTCAGCCTGCAGCTCCTGCATCATGTCAAGCCCGCCGCCGTAGTCCCGGACGAAATGGGTCATCGCCTCCTCGGCGGATTCAAAGAGGAACCCTACCGGATTCGCGGACCATTCAGCGGCATCAACGACACCTTCATGCGCCGCGCAGCGCACACGCGCCTCATCACCTGAACCGAATAGCTTGCCTCCCCGCCCGCAGCACTCGCAGGTGACCAAAGACTTCGCGCGAGCCGTCTCCCGGATCCGCAGGAATGCGCGGAACGGATGCGGCAGCTTGCGATCCGCGGGCAGATGGTCGTCGAGCGGGATATCGCCCGTGATATAAGTCGCCGAGAGCTTGAGGGCACCGTCGACGCGCTCGGCCGATACGATCTCGAACAACCATTCCTCCGGCAGCTTGCTCGCCTCTTCGACGGCTTCTGTGAGGATGTGCTGCCAGCCGTTCGCGACGGAAATATTCGACATTGTCCACCTTTTGGTCGGTAATTTCCGACATCATCCGTTGGTCTGTTTGTTCTTGACGCGCTCATACTCGGCGTCGATCAGGCTGCGCAGATAACCGCAAAGGAAAGTCTTGTCGTCGTCAGAGAGAGGCTGCACGCTCACCCAACTGCCAACTTCTTCGGCGACGTAGTGGTCCAAATATTCCGTCTTCACGACGCTTCCGTATGCCGCATGCTCGAGCGCACCACAGAACTCGAACAACAGCTCGTGCTCGCGGCCGCTCCTCGTCTCGAGATCGACTTCGATCTGACGCGCGATGAAGCCGCCGAAACTGTCCTCGTCGATCACGTGAAAGCTCGGCCGCGGCCTGACCGGATCCATGCCACGAAGCATGAACGCGCTCGCTGCCGGATATTCATCTTCGTTATGCCACTTCAACGGATCGGCATGCACACCGTCGTCGTCTCGAATACGACCAAGCATAGCCGAATGCTTGTCGCAGACCGTCTTCGCAACTGACGACAAGCGCAGCCGCCCCTGATTCCCGCACACCTCGCATGTCGCGAGCGATGCCAACCGTACTTCTTCGAGCATTCTGTCGACTTCAGCCCTGCAACCGCGCGCTCGGTAATCGCATCTTATGCTGAGCTGCATATAGCCGAACTTTTCTTTGCCGCCCGAGACCCTGCAGCGCCAAGACGACGGATGGGTTTCGATGCGATCGGCTGCGTGCTGAAGCAGATTTCTCCAGCCGATGTCCATCGCGAACGCGGCCTGCGGAGTGATCGTGCCAGGATTCAAATCTACGACCGCTTTATAGATATTCGTCCGAAGCTCGCCGCGAGCTTCCCTGAGTTTCTTCCATACCGTCAACCCAAAGATATCCCGCAACAGTTCTCGATCTTCGATGGACACGTCTCCGATCTTCGACATCATCCCTTCGAATGCAGCATCGAAAACGGAATCAACGAAATGGTACGCGCAGTCGGCGCTGTTGAGCTTGCAGATAGCCGCCGCCAGCGCCATCTCGCGACGGTATCGTTCGCTCAGAAAGCTTTCACGATTTTCTCGAATGATCTTCGCGACTTCGCGGACGGTTTCCTCTCGAAGATACGCGTGATCGTGCGAAGATAGCTCGTGGAGATAGTCGTATTCGTCCCGCAGCTCGTGAGCGACCTCGGGCTCGCTGAACTCCGACCGCCCCTTCGCGACCGTCATAGCGTATTCCCGAATGCGATCCATATACGCGCCGCGCAGCCATTCCTTACGCTTCTGATCAATCACGATGCAAACCTCCCGCCGAGTTTCATCCAACCACGATCGGTGAACGCCATCTTCCGGTCTCGATGTAGGTAAAGGAGCCGAAACCAATCCGTCGTGCACGGCCACTCGGGGTGGTATACGATGCCCGACAGCTGCCACTCGGCGGGACGCGCGCCGGACTGGAACAGCACGAGGCTCCACTGCTGGAGATACGGAGCGCGATACTGCTCTTCCGGTGTCGGGTCAGTCTGACGGGACAATCGGAATTCGAGGGGCGGCATGATGTACCCGTCCGGCGCCGCGAGTTCGAGAAGGCGACGGCCGAGCTGGAAGACGACGCCTTTATGCTTGACGATCATCCAGCCCACCCGGCGTGCCGTCTCGCGGTCAGCCTTCCAGTCGATGTCGAGCACTGCTTCAAGCTCCGGGCACCGATTGATCGCTTCGACGATTGCGGTCTCGATGTCCATAGACGCGATGCTAAGAGACCCCCATCTATGGCGGCGGAAAGCTCTCCGTGCTGCTGTCGATGTCAGTCCCATTCCGGAGCCTCAGATTCCACAAATGCATCGAGATCAGGATCGTATCGCCGCCAACTCTCTCCGCCACGCGCGCCGACGTAGAGGACCGCAGGCGGATCTAGCGGGATTGCCATCCGGCCTTCGTACAATGCGTGCTCGTCGCAGGTCGTCGTGTAGTAGCCCTGCCGATTCCGCAGAATGGCAGGCTGGCCGCACCACTCGCACGCGTAGTAAGAGCGCGCCTCGGCGAGTTCGCGGGCGTCAGCGATTGCCTTTGCAGTCTCCGGGGGGACATTCTTTAGGGCATCGTAAATGCGCAGCGTGCCCATTTTTTCCTTGATTTGTCGAACTTCGTAATTCGCTTCAGGCGGCAGCACGTGATCGACCACAGCGAAGTACGCATCAAGAATGTCAGCCCACCCCTCGCGGTGTTCAAACCAGGCTGCACGCAGCAGTCGGGGATATTTCAACTTCAGCGCCTCAAAAGTCATCATCTGCCCCATCCCTCCGGTGGATCACTCGGCACCATTTCGTCGGCTGCGGAATCGTATCGGTACCAGTCGCCGCCTCTCACCTGCATCATGCCCCCCATTCGGCCGGACGGCGAACGCGGCCACGAGCGCTGGTCTTCAGAGGCGTGCTCATCACACAGGCATTTCCACCACGCCCAGCGGCCGGGCGGCGGACGGCGGACAAATCCTTCCTCGCCGCAGGCCTCGCAAGTCAGTTCGGATTTAATCTGCGCTTTGCCCATTGCGAGACGCGCCTCGATCACCTCGGTGTCGCACCAGATGCGCATCCCACCGAATTTTTCTTTGACCTCGAAGACAGCGAGACTAGGGTCGTGACGCAGCGCTGCCGTCACGAATTCGGAGATGAGGGGCAGCCAGCCGATTCCGACATCGACATAGCGAGCGGAATCAAAAACTCCAGGATAGTCAGCCTGCAGGTCGGCGAGTTTGGTTCGCGGGTAATCGTCATGCATCGCAAGCCTCCTTTTCGTTTTCGCATTCGTCGCAGGTCACACGACGAGCGTCACCGCGATCACGGCCGGAACCCGAGCCGCAACACATGCACGTCGACAGCGATGCCGTAACGAAGCCCTGGATGCGGCGATTGAGGCAGAGCTGATCAGCGGGATCGAGGCTGCCATGATCGACACAAACGTGCAGCCAGCCGCGGTCGGCCGACAGCTCCGCCACTGACACGCCCGGGAAGTCGCGGTCGAGCGCGGCGCGGAGAGCAGATACGAGGTCGAACCAGCCGTCGGGGATTCTATTCGTCATCATTGTCGTGCATCCCCTTCGCGATCTATTCGAAGTACACTTCGAAACGCCAAAAAGTGATCGTGTGGCACAGCGCATCCAAGCTTGTCGGATCCACAATGTCGGTGAATTCGATGTCGATCCGGGTCTCGCCGCACGCACGTGCGAAGATTCCGGTGACGCGAACCTGCTGGTCGATGCCTTCCTCGCGCATGACGCGGAGCATTGAATCCAGTGCGGGCACCTGCAGATCGTGCAGCCGGATGCGGTCTCTCGGCGGAACGGCATCGCCGTGTGCGGCGACGAGGAAGGCGTATTCTTCGTCAGTCATGCACCCTCCAGGATTCGTAGCACTCACGACACAAGAAGCGGTCGCCGAGGATCGCCTCGGGATCAACAAGTAGTGCCTCCAGTCCGGTCTTCGCGATGATCTCACCGTATCGTCCGCAATGCTCGCACGCCTCGATGAGCCTTGCCCGCGCGCCTTCGAGCGCGAAATCAGCAGCATCTCGTTCGACACCGACAAGCTCAGGCTTGTTGCGAGCGTCGATGACCGCAAACCCGGCATTGCGCGTTTCGATGCTCATGATGTCGACATGCGGCAAGGCACGGAGATCGTTGAGCTGCGTGAAGAGATCGTAGACAATCGGCTGCAGGCCGCGGCGGAACTGAAGCCTCTCTAGCGGAGGGACGGCATCGCCGAAACGATCGACGAGGTCGCTGTACCAATCGGCGTCGGGGCGCAGAGGAAAGGTTTCAGGCATCCAGGGACTCCTTGATTTCGGCGAAAGTGAGCGGCGCGAGATTTGTATCCGGGCAGTCGATACCGACATCCCGGCTGCGGCCGAAAGGCGCCAGGTTTCCGTGTGAGTGGCCGAAGAGGTGGTAGGAACCATGGTGAGCGGCCGGCCACGTCCTGCATGCGTAATGATGGAGATGGATCCGGCAGTCTTCGTCGTGCGTCTCCAACGCCGCCGTCGGCGGGATATCCCACGGCAGATCGCGAACGATCTTCGAAACGCGTCCTTTCGAATCCAAGTCGTGGTTGCCGAGGATTAGGATCTTGCGGCCGTTAATCTCGTGGAACAGGTGCTTCACGTACTCGGCGTTGCCGCTGACAGCGAAGTCGCCCACGATGTAGAGGATATTGCCCGGCGCGACGCGCTCGTTGATGCGACGGACGATTGCGTCGTCCATTTCCTCGACAGTATCGAAGGGGCGCGTGTCGGGGCAGTGTCGGAGGATGCCGTGGTGGCCGAGGTGCAGGTCTGCGGTGAAGAATTTCTTCGTGAAGGACATTCGAGGACTCCTGAATAGACAAATGACAGCGGCTCCGCGCGGGGCGGATCAGGCGGCTATGCGTGCTATTCGGAGTACCTGCGTCATGAATGTTTCCTTCGTTCTCGACCCGGTCTTAGCAGGACCCGGGCAGGTTGAGAGCCCGTAGCCCGGAATAATGTCCCGGGAGAGTTAAAATTGCCCGATCGGATTACGGATAGGTCCGTGTATTTTTTAAATCTATATCGTCAAGGATATGAATTCGCTTGGATATATCATTTGCGATATTCCCGATCGCAAGAAGGGGTCCGGTGAGGATCCCTTCTCTGTTTTCAGTTGTATCCGCCGAGACGCAGCCAACGGACATCGAGTTCTTCATATACACAAGCGCTGACGTGTTCCCGCATCGGGCAATGGCTACGTCCGCAATGTTCAGAACGATCAGCGTCAGGAATGGCGGGAAACGGGGTCTACAGCGCGTTCGACCGTCTTTACCGTATCGACACTCGCCTGACCGTCTCCGATACGCTCAACGGGCTGTTTCTGTGCGTTTTCCTGCGTAGCCACCAAGGGGCACCCGGTTTCGGTCTTCGGATCAACCGCCTGTGCCGTCTCTTGGCGTGTCTCCGTGATGGGTTTCCGCTTGATCCGGTCGAATCTCCGCATGGTCTTCGATCCTTTCGTGTCTGTCGTCTTCTCCGTTTTCCGGGAGGACTTACGCGCACCCGCGCTATAACGATTCCGATTCTGAATCTCTTGTGGACTCCGTTTTGAATCTGAATCTGCCGCACCGGAGGAGGCAGGAGCGGGAAGGACGGAACAAGAAGAACCCATATGTAGGTCGGAGAACCACGAACGCTTTGAATCTTTTACAGAATCTAGGATGGGATGCGCCGTGTTCTCGACGACCTCTGCCATCGTGTCGATCAGCACCTGACGATCCTGTTCGCGGACGATGAACGAGTCGTGGATGCTGAGGGCCGGAATGCCCTTCTTCAGCGTCAGCGTATCGAGGATCTTCCGGCACATGGCCGCGTCGACGTTCTGCAGCTTCACGCCAAGATCCGAGTGGAAGAACTTGGCGATGGGAGCGTGACGAACCTTCAGGCGTGCGATGATGTCCTTGGCAATAGCGAAGTTTCCGCCGACATACTGTGCTGTCTTTCCAAGGGTCTCCGGGTAGTCCTTCGCATTGATCATGATGTTGAGCGCCCTCTTCACCGGGTCGCGCATCTCGTCGTGATATTTCTCGCCGATGTCGTATGCATCCCCGACGAGTGTCTCTCCGACCAAGTAGTAGAGAAACTTGGGGTGCTGGTTGCTGTAGTCCTCTTCGGTCGTGATCTGGCCGTCGAGCGTAATGAACTGCCGACGTTCGGCTTTAGGTACACTTTGCCACCAGGCACCGTAGAAGCGCCCTCCGAGGCTCATGGTGTCGTTGTAGACGCGGTACATGGACTGCTGTGACAGATCGACCGCGCTCCTCTCGAAATAGACGATGTCGCCGTCCTGACGGATCCCGCCGGAGAATCCGATATCCATGTCGCCGATCGCCTCGTTCATGCGCGCCATCCACTTCCATTCGCGGTCGATGGCCTCGTTCATCTTGTAGGGAATCAGCTCCTTCGTCTCGCGGTCGCGAATCCGGATCAGGGCGCCTTCCGGCTTCTTGAAGCGCGGGAGCCTGACTGACTGGAATTTCGATGCGTTCGGAATGAAGCGGCTCTGGATGCCGGTCCCTGCTGGGGTCGGACGCACACGCTCGTGCTCGGCGAGATATCCGGCTTCGTGCAGCGCGTCGATGACGGGGACAACGTTCCCGTATGTGTAGTCATCACCCCAGTAAATGCCCCTGCCGATGTAGTGGCTCTTGCTCCGGGAATACGAGATCCAGCCCTCCCTCTGCATGCGGACGTGATGATCCATTCCGGCGACGATAGCGGCTGCGGCGTTGCGCGCGCTCTTCGTCTTGAATGTTGGCAGGTCATCGAGCAGAGAGGCGACGCGCTCGTAGTCTGCGTTCGCGAAGAACGGCAGGGCGCGGTCTCTAGGTTTTTCGGCGGTGCAAGTGTCGTGCATTTCGCTGTCCTGGATCGTCTGAAAATCATCAATCTGGGTCTCTTGGTGGCCCCATGGACTCGATGGTTTGAGACGGCAGAGCGCACCGCAAGTCGATGCCGGCAGCCGAAACAACCAAGAAAGTTGACGCGGTTGAGCAATACGAGATCGCGTCAACAAACTTTTATTTTCAATAGTTTGCCTGATGCGCAGCCGGCAGGCAGGGTGAGATCACCTCCTCACGTAGTGAGGGCGGAAAAGATCACGTAGTGAGGAACGGAGGAGACGATGCCGAGGCCGAGGAACCCAGCGAAGGAAGCGCACAGGGCCGAGCAGGAGCGGTATCGCAAGCGGCTAAAGGAGGCGCGCAAGCCCGAGGCCCCGCAGGTCGACGGAGCGCTCGCAGCCGCATTCGCTGTTGTCCTCGGTCGCTTCCGATCGGCAGAGAAGTCTGACCCCGTCCTTGAGACGGTCATTGAGGCGTCGAAAGCGATCCTGATCGAGGCTGGTTTTGCCCCGAATGAAGCGGTCCGGAAGCTTATGGGACGGCTCCTATTCCGCGATGATTTGGACTCCCTGAATGTCATCACTAAGAAGCCGCCCAAGGGGGAAGCCTCCCCCCATTACTTCAGATTTGGGAAACGCCATTCTCAAGTTTCACTTAGTGAGGAAAATCGTGGAGATGGTGCATGAACACATACCGTCACAGATTCCGACCGCGTCCTCGCCCCGATCCTAGAGCAGACAAGCTCCGTGAGGCACTCCTCGTTCTGGCCGCAGTTGCGGCCGAGGATGCTGACTATGCAAAGTCTCGAAACGGCAGGGGCTTTTCCAAGTCCGACTCGAGCAAGGGCCATGCCTTGTCGAAAGTCTCTCTCACGTCAGCACTTCAGGATCGTAGCCTCGCCGCAGACATTCTCGGCACGGCTGCGCGTTATCGCCGTCAGGCCTCCCGCATCGCGCAAGGCACCCTCTTTTGACTTTCCCGCAACTTAAAACAAATTGCGTACATCCGATTCAGTTTTCGCCGGGGTCAGTCGATGAGCCGACTACGATCCGTCCTTCGAAAAGGAGGCGACCGTCACAGCTTCGGTGCAATGAGAGGATCTGCAGGAATTCTTGAGAGCCGAACGCTCCCGCGCCGGGCGAAAATTTAATCGCGGCGAAAATGCCAACGCGTTTACTTAGGCTCAATGGTCCGAGGCTATGAAACGGATATATCCGTTCCGAGGCGACGATGAGACCGTATATGAAAGCGATTGAGGTCTACGCTGGTGTCGGCGGCCTCGGCATAGGACTCGAGGCTGCTGGTATTCAGGTCGTGCACGGCCACGATATCGACGAGAAAGTCCATCGAGTCCGCACTGAAAACGGGTTCCCGGGATGGCGAGCGGATGCGGGAGACATCTCAAAAATCGGGCCGAGGATCACCGGATACGATATCGTGTGTGGGGGGCCGCCGTGCCAAGAATATTCGGTTGCCGGAAAGGGAATACTCGGCGAGCGCGCGGAGCTGACGGTCTCATACGCGCTGCTCATAGGAGCTACCCGGCCGGAGTGGTTCCTGTACGAGAACGTCCGACAGGCCGCCAAATCTCCGCAGTATCAGCAAGCTCGCAAACTCTGGAAGAAATACGGCTACGGCTTGACTGAGATCGTGCTCGACTGCTCCCTCTACGGAGTCCCCCAAAAGCGAAAGCGGTTCATAGTGATCGGCAGGCTACACGAGCGTGATGGATTCCTTGAATCGGCTATCAAGGCTGCCGCCGCAACGTCGCCGAAGGTGCTCTCGGAAATACTCGACCCTAAGGATCCGGACGACGCCGAACTGATCCGTATCGGCGGATATTTCACGCGTCCTTTCGGCGACGGCCGCGGTGTTCGGCGTCTCGATGAACCCGCACCGACGGTCTATCGGACATTCCGACAGGGGCCGTACGGCAAGCATCGCGAGACTCCCAACCCCCTCGATCACATTCCGGCAACCGAGGCGCACATACTGACGCAGCAGCAGATGTCCCGCATCCAGGGTTTTCCTAAGGATTTTGATTGGTACTCTGGCGGAGCGAAACCCGAGGAAATCGATCTGATGATCGCCAACGCGATCCCACCGTCACTCGGTTACTACCTCGGCCGCGTCATACGAGATAGGCATGCGGGGAAAAGCATGCCCACCATCGATCCGCGTTTCAGGAAATGGCTCGAGAAGCGAACATCGTCGAGGTCGAAAAAGAAGCTCTCTCCTGCAGTAGTCGCGAACATCACGTCTCGTCTCAATCGAGCCAGGAAGATCTTGGATGGTCGAACCTTTGACAATATCGACGCTGAAATCGCTGCGCTCGAAGCCTCGAAGAGCTTCAAGCCGCTCGACATTAAACAGAAGAGTGATCTCCGCAGCGCCCTGCGGCTGTATTCCGAGTGGCGCCAGAAGTTTCCGTTTAAGAGTTCCTATGACCGTCCTCCAAAGCCATGGCGGTCATTCAGACTATTCGGCCGCAGAGAAACTCCTTGGGAGCCGCAGTGGGTCGCCGAGCATGACATGGTTCCAGATCCGCCACCGAAGTCGATCACGCCAGCCAAACTTGGCATTCCAAGACTTAATCTGAACGCGCCAGCAAAGCACAGAAACAGAACCGAGGACTATCCCGACCGTTATGTGTCGAGACCGCTGACTCCGGAGGAAATCGAAGAAGTCTACGGCGACTGACTTGCATCACGCGCCGCCAGACGCGGCAGATGCGGGCGATATCGCACTCCGAGCAAGGCGGACGGTATCGGCCTCGGGCTCGATAAACGATGCGGAAGCGAGAGCCTTCCACGGGGCGAAATGCTTCTCGACGCTCCGCTCGCCAGTGCCCTGATTGTGAGACATCGCTATCCCTCCCAGTCACGCATTGACCTGGAAGGATGGTTTGCGGTCGGGATTCATGGCGCAAATGCGCCGGCAGAATCTCAGACGTAGCGTAGTTCCGGAGATAGTGCCCGACGAGGTCGTAGTCTTTGTCGCCGCGCTCGCGCGCCTTCGTCAGAAGCCGTGCCCGGTCGGGCGCGGGCGCGGACAGGTGGAGGGCGCATGGAATGCCTCGCCGACATCATCCTGCCCGGAGACGGATCATTGACGACGAGTTCGAACAGCGCGCGCTGGAGGACGCAACCCGGAATGGCTGCCCTTCAGACACCGGACGCCATTTCAACACCCATGGCAGATCTACGCCCGGCAGCCATTCGAGGTCATAGTCGCCCATTTCGGCGGCTGCGGCATCCGCTCGGGCTGTGCCAACTGGCGGAAGCCGTGGCTGTTCGCAGAAGTCCGTCCGTGAACGGTGGCCGACTGCATGCCTGTAACGTGAGCGACCGGGAGGCTGCGCAGAGAGCGGTCCATTCTGCCTGATCCGCATACGAGCCAACGAGCATTGCGTCTTCCGACGCTAGTGCTGTCGCAGGACGTGCTCGCATATACGGCCTGCACCATCGAACAGTAGAAAATTGCAGTCGGAACCCTGAGCAGCCATCTCATTTACTCAACGGACTTTTCCGTTAGTTACAAATTGCACGCATATGCCATATGCGTGCAATTTGTAACATAAGCATCTGATTATTCTTTGTTTTTTTAAATTTTCCCTCTTGCCAATCGACCCAAGGTCCGGTCTGCTTCAGCCACTGACACCAATGAAGGAGGCGCGTCAGATGTATCTAGTAGACATCCACAACGCAGGCGATGATCGATATCTCATCGTAACCGACACTCTGGCCCCAGCGGGCAATCGCATCGAAAAGGGGTCAGATGACCGTTTCCCCCAGCACCTTCAGAATGTCCTGGAAATGGAGATTCCATTGGGCGGCCTCGCGGAGGAGATCGCCCAATGAGCGTTGCCGACTATAAACTTCTGCGAGCCGCAAGCGACGACTTCCTGGGGTATCTTGTTAAACGTTATACTCCTGCCCGCCTCGATGAAGAGTTGCGCCCTGGCTTGATGCTCGCATGCTGTTACGATGCCTTAGGGTGGCAGGTCTGTTTACCAATCAATCCCGGAGGTGAGGATATCGTTGAAAGCCTGCGGCTTCAGGATGAAGGCGTTCGAACTCGCGGTGAGCTTATCGAATTCATGCGATCGACGGACTGGATTGAAACTATGCAGTGGATCACAGACGTAGGGCACGTTCGCATCATAGAATAGCAGGCGGAGCCTTTACTGGCGTCCAGAATTCCTTTCTGTGCCATCAAGTATATTTCCGCAACAGTAATCGAGGCACTCGCACTCTCCGACTAGGCCGGGCCACAATCCTAGCCAGTTGTCACATCCGCCACGCCGACAACCACGCTGCGCGCGTGATAGTGACCCGCTCGGCAAGCGCATCACCAAAAACAGGAAGAATATCATGACGAACTTCTACTTTGCCGTGGTCGATGACGCCGGCAACTACCTTGAGCGGGGCCTTGAATACCACCATGCGGCGCGAGTCTTGCTCGAGGTCGACGGTAATAGTTTCCGTTTTGCCACTCGTCCGGGTGAACTATGGGAACTGGAGTGGGGAAAATGGGGGGAGTGGCAACCGACAGGGATTCAGGCCCGCAGCCAATGGGACATCTTTTGGCAGGTTATAAACCGAGACGAGCCATGGGGTGGCCGGTACGCCGTCATGGAAGACTTAGAAGGCGATGAATGGTGGTGTATTGCCCAACCTGGCCGACCAGCGTTCTTTGGCTACGGCAGCGAAGGCGAAGCCCACTCTTTTTGCGGATACCTAAATGGAGGAAACCGCGAGGACAAAGGAGGCGCTTTTGAAGTTCGCAAACCGACCGCTGGAGATAAGTTCCATGGGGGCTACGGCTATGGCTCCGGGAATGCAAAACTGGCTGACGCACTTCGCGAGTGCCGCAGCGTCTTCGCCATCGACAATCAGGTGCCCGTGATCCTTCGCGACTTAACCTATCCTGATCGACTCTTCGAACTCACAAGCAAGATTTTCGTGCATCTTAATTGGGAAGAGAGCGACGACCTCCACTCGGACACGGGCTATCTGCGGATCCGGATTGATGAGAACTACATCCGTTGGTGCAAAGCTGATTGGCGTGCAGCTATCGAATCCGCGCTCCGCTCGGGTAGTGAGCCATCCGATATCCAATGCGGCCACCGAAATTCAACTGTGTCTCTCAAGGTGTCGCTTGAAACTACGAGCGGGCCGGACATTTTACTCTACCGGTGCGTGGGCGGTGTCGTCGACCAAGATTTGGACTTCGAATTGGATCGCCTGCGCGGGGAGATATACCACAAAATCGCGTCCGTCCCGGATTCAGGACGAACAGACTGTCTCCGTCAGGCCGCCCTCTCAAACGATGGTTCCCTGGAAATCAAATGCAAAAGGCGCGGCTTAGCATTGCTTTCACGTAGTCAACTTTCACAGCGATGACAGTACCCCAAACAGAACGACACCAGAACGAGAACAAAGCCATGGAACAAACTCGTATTTAACGGATTGCCCGTTTCTTTCCCTATGCATCCGATCCGTCGAACATCCACCTCACTGACGAGCTTGCTGGTCTTGAATGTGGGCAGGTCACCGAGGGAGGTCGCGATGCGCTCGTGTAGTCTGACGTCAAGAAGAACGGCAGGGCGCGGTCTCTTGTCTTTTCAGTGGTGTAAGTGTCGAGCATTTTTGCTGTCCCGAGTCGTCGTGAAAGTCATCGATCGGTCTCTTGGCGGCCCATGGACTCGGTGGTTTGAGACGGCGGAGCGAACTGCAAGCAGGTGCCGGCAACGGGAACAACACAGAAAGTTGACGTGGCGCGATGTTGGGAAGTCGCGTCAACAAACATTTATTTTCAGTGGCTTGTCTGATGCGTGGTCGGCAGGCCGCGTGAGGTCAGCGTAATCGAACTGGAGATCGGCGGGCGATCGTCAGGGTCGCATCCGGCGCGGATGCGGCCACGATTGCCGCCGTCATCCAAGCCGTGAAGGCACAGTCATGATCGGGCCGCCATTGATCGCCATTTTTAGGCCATTACGCGACCGAAACGTCCAATCAAGTCATCAGCCTCGGCGTTATGTCAGGACGAAAGTCCGCACTTTAGAAGGAGTTGACTGATATTCTTGAGCAGCGCCCGAAAGTCACCATCATCCTACTGGCAGTGGGAAAGGCCAGACGCTATGGAAGTGACGCGGACACGAAACTCCTCGCAAAGTTCGAGGGTGTCCCCCTGGTCAGGCGGAGTGCTTCTCGTGCCTGCAACAGCAAGGCCAATTCCGTTGTCGTGGTCGTCGGCTTTCGGGCCGCAGACATCGTGGCGGTTCTCGTCGATCTTCCAATCAGTATAGCCGATAACCGCAATTTTTCCCTGGGCATGGCGAGTTCGCTGATAGCTGGAACGACGACGCCGGTAGCTCAATCCGCAGATGGGGTGTTGGTCATGCTGGCCGACATGCCGACGATTTCAACGGTACATCTGAATGCGCTTGTTGACGCATTCGCTGCCTGCGACGGACAATCGGTTGTCGTCGCAGCACATCGAGGCGTTCGCGGAAACCCGGTGGTCATTCCAAGGTTGCTGTTTGGCGACCTGTTGTCTCTTGAAGGCGACGTTGGAGCGCGAAACATCATCCGACGTTCAGGACTTCCGATTGTCGAGGTTGAAATCGGAACGGCGGCGCTGCACGATGTCGACACGACTGAGGCAGTCATCGCTGCAGGCGGGAGCATTTAGCCGTTACAATAACAGTTGGACATCGCGCGTTCTTCAAGAATTTCAGAATTTAGAAGAACGCAATATATTCATCTCTTCATCGACGAGCCTTTTGGACTGCTCGTTGAACGCGAAGAACGAATAAAGGGGCCGAGGAACCTGAATCGATTCCGCGCGGCCCTCACAGGGATATTTCCAAGCGTCGATATCTGATCACGGTCACTGACCTGATGTCTTCGCGATTATGATGCCATCTGAAAAGAGTTTGATGTAGCGCCCCAGGCGATCTGATACGATGGCACACTCGCTGGAGTGCTGAGAGAGGCGGTTGTGTCGAAGCGCGGCCGTTCTGCTTGTCCAACGACGGCGGAGGTAACCCTTCTTGACCCTACCCTACAACTGGGAATTCAACCCGGATTACAATGCCGTTGTCGTTGAACTCCCGATCGATGCGCCCACCGAGACGATCCTCGATCAAGCGACGAAGAAGGACCGTTCCGTCGCTCGCGACTGGCGAGCCCGAACCACATGCCCCATGCTCGCGCCAACGAATTGATAACCAGTTGTCCAATTTCAGCCAATCGACCTCCACATGACCCGTTTGAACCGACAGCGCTCCATGCTTGAGGGCATTCGTAGCGAGCTCGTTCATCACAATTCCAAGAATCGTTGCATCAGAGCTGCAAAGAGAGATCTGCTCTCCCTCCATAGCAATCGGATTCCCTTGTGAGCGCTGATACGGAGCCAGCACCCGGGTTAGAACATCAACGAGATCCAACGGTTGCCCGGCTTCCTGATCGAGGAAGTCATGTACCGCCGACAGCGCCTTTAGGCGCGCTCCCAGAACACTGGCGGCGTCGCCATCCAATGTCAGCCTAGCGACACCAATTGCGCTGGCATATGCGTTCTTTAAACGGTGGGCGAGTTCGCGATGCGACAATTTGGAGGATTCGACGAGCTCTTTAAGCTCGATGACCTCCGCTCCTAATTTCAGCCGCCTGAGAGCAGCGCACCCGGCCATGTCGAGCGCAGACGCGACCCTCAACTCGAACTCAGTCGGCGTTCGACACGGATGCCAATATACCGCTAGCGCAAAACCCATCTCCTCAGGTGCAAGAAGCATTGTGAGCTTGTGCCGGGTTTCTGTGCTCGACACTGGAAACGCCGCCTCGGGTATCAAGCTTCCTCCGACGCTCCCACGTGGCGTGCCGTGTCCACGTTCAGATATATCGATTTTACTGCCAACCCAATGCGGTACCGACGCGTCTTCCGCAACGCAGTAGTAATCGTCTCCGCTTCTTCGGAGAATGACGATTCCCCTTGCGGACATCAGATCATTGGCGGCCGAGCGTATCGTGGTCAAAACCTCTTCCGCAGTCATCGCTGTCGACAGAAAGCCGATGGCCTCGACGAAACTGTAAAACTGCCGCTGGATCGGCGTGCCGAGTTCATGTGGAGCGAACATCTCGACCTCCGTTATCGAATACCCGATGATTAACGGACTCGCGCTTTTGAAAATTGGATGATTGCGCCGCGGCAAAAGCGCTACATTCGGCTATCGTCGACCAAAGCCCTTCCCTATTCAATCAGGTTTCGCCCAACAACCCGAACCGACAGCGGATTGGCTGGAGAGCAGGTTTGCGAAATTGGCGGGTCTCAGATTTCCCCACATGGGATACGCATCAGCCGAGACGTGAACCAGGCGACCCGGATCAGTTTCGGTTGTTATAGACATGTAGCCCAACATTTGAATCACACCTCAAGACCTGAGCGGTGATATTGGAAGCCTGCAACTAAAGCCGATGTATGGTCCGCCGACGTCCAAAGTAGCGGAACCATCAAACAAAGTGCATTCAACCATACACATGGGTAGTTGCGAAGGTGAATGACGCACCCATATTTTTGGTTGCTGTCGGAATTGCTGCCACTTCAGTAGTCTTGCTGAAGTGCTCTATTGATCAATAGGCTGCTGCGAACGTTGGCACCCGCGCCGGCGTTCCATTTTGAGGTGAATGTGACTATCTATCGGTTTGGCGAATTCGAACTGGATCCTGGCCAGCGCCGGTTGAGCAAGGGCGAAGCTGCCATTCGCATCGGCGCAAGAGCTTTCGATGTCCTGACGTGCCTTGTGGAGAAGGCGGGATCGGTCGTCACGAAAGAAGAGATTATCAAGACCGTCTGGCCAAGCACATATGTCGACGAGGCTTCGTTGCGCGTTCACATGGTGGCCCTTCGTAAGGCGATTTACGACGGCGAACAAACGCTCTGTATCGAAAGCATACCGGGTCTTGGATACAAGTTTACAAAGCCAGTTGCCACGGTCACCGATGCTTCCACTGCAGGTCCGGCGCTTACGAAACGCTACGGCCTGCCCGCTACGGTCTTGCGTCTGATCGGACGTGAAGAGTTCATCGCACAAACTGTCGAATTGATGCGCTCGCTGCGGTTGATGACCATCACCGGGCCAGGAGGCATCGGAAAAACCTCTGCAGCAATCGAAATCGCGCGTTCCCTCGCCGCAGAGAACGATAACGTCGTGTTTCTCGATCTCGCTGCCCTCTCCAATGGGGAACTGATAGGATCGCACCTGGCCTCGTCGCTTGGTCTGAGCGTGTTTTCGTCGGACCCAATGCCTGGCATCGTCCAGGCATTGGGAAATTCGCGCACCATTCTGGTGTTTGATAATTGCGAACATCTGATCGACAGATGTGCCGACATCGTCGACAGGCTTCTTCAACTTACGCCTTCCACCTCAGTAATCGCTACGAGCCGCGAACCCTTGAGGATCGCCTCGGAGAAGGTCCGGCTGCTGCCGAGTCTGGCCGTTCCGAAGAAGGATGACCTGCCGTCCGCCTGTAACGACTTTTCCGCCCTGGAACTCTTCAACGAACGTTTAATTTTCGCCACCGGCCAGAATGGGCTCACCGAAACAAAAGACATTTCAATTGCCGCCGATATTGTACGCAGGCTAGACGGAATCCCGCTGGCGATCGAGCTGGCAGCATCCCGCGTGGCTGGGCTCGGCCTTCAAAACACAGCTTCCTCCCTCAGTGATCCGATAAACACCCTCTGGCGTGGTCGAAGGACGGCCCCTCCCCGACAGCAGACGCTCAGGGCCACAATCGAGTGGAGCTACAATCTTCTCACGATTGAGGAGCGACTTCTACTCAACTATCTTTCGGTTTTCGCAGGACCGTTCACAAGCGAGGCGGCCTGGTCGATAGCCGAGGATTTCCTCGATAGAGAAAGGTTCTCCGACGCGCTTTCCGCACTGCGGTCGAAGTCGCTAGTCTCGACATCTCGCGGCGACGGACGCCTCCGGCTATTGGAAATGACCCGCGCTTTCGCTCGTAAGCAGCTTAACGCGAGTGAGTTCGGAGAATCCTGCGGCCTGTCACATGCTCGTTGGGTCTGCGCGGAACTCGAACACGCGAAAGCTGGGTGGCGAAATCTCGATAAGTTCGAGTGGCTCCAAGCGCACGGCGATCTCATAAATGATATCCGCGCCGCCCTCGACTGGTGTTTCGGCACGGATCAGCGAAAGTTGTGTTTCGAAATCGCTGCCGCATCCCACATCCTCTGGACACAACTCGGATTGATGGACGAGCAACTGAAGATCGTCGAGCGGGCTGTGGCGCTAATGGAAACGACCGCGGACGTTGACCCCCTGATTGAGACCCAGCTTCGTTCGACGCTCGGCCTCGTGCTCTTTCATGTGAGAGGGGTGCGCGCGGATGAACAAGCAATCCGGGAATTCGAAAAGGCGGCCGAGATCGCAGAGACGACCGGTGACCACGTAGAGATCGTCAGGGCTCATAGTGGGCGTTGCGCAATCATAACGACCCAGGGCAAATACGCGGAGGCCGCCGAGATCGCGCTCGGGCTGGAGTCTAAATTTGGCAAGCTCGCTCATGGCGCGAGTAGCAGAATTCTTGCCATGAACACCCACTTTCTCGGGCAGCATGAGAAGACCAATCATCTCTGCACCGTTGCCGTCGAAGCTTCCCTGGGGCCGATCGGCCGCACGCTGACGAGCGGTGCGGGATACGATCAAAAAACGGTCGCACTGATGTTGATGGCCAAAACCGCTTGGATCCAGGGATTTTCGCAACGCGCGATTTCTCTCGCGGAAGAAGCCGTTGCCGAGGCCCTGAACCTGGACGATGCGATCTCAATATGCCTTGCGATATACGTTTCCGCGTTTCCGGTGTATTTCGGTCTGGGCGAATTTCAGGCCGCGAGGCATCACCACACGCTTCTTCGAGAACTGTCGACGAAACACTCGATATTTAGATCGCAGCTTTGGGCCGACGCCTTCGAGCTACTGTTCCCGGAATCAAACGCCACGACGAGGCAATTCGAAACCGCGTTCGTTGGAGACACCAATGGAGCGCGGCTGGAGACCGTTATAGCGCTTGCAGGAGAGCGTTCGGGTCCTTATTTGGTTGATTGGGCGCTCGCGGGAAATGCGGGCTGGTGCCGTCCGGAACTCCTCAGAATTAAAGGTGACCTCGCTCGTCACAACGATCCGGCAGCCGCCCGCGATCTGTACTCCCGGGCGATCTCGGGTGCGATTGCGCAGAAGTCACCCTTGTGGCAACTGAGAGCCGCCAACAGTAACGCCGAATGGCTGCTGGATGACGAACACTCGACATCGAAGCGTTTGATCGAAGACGCGCTTAAAGCGTTTCCCGAGACGCCGCCGAGAATAGAGCTTCAAACAGCAGAGCGCCTCCTCGCCTCGTGACAGTTGGCCTGTCTCAGCGGGGATCTAGCCCACCAAGGTATGCACTGCATCGGAAATCGCGGAGGATTCTTCGCCGAGACCTATGCATGCAAACCCCTTGCCGTTGTGGGAAACACAGCACGCGCCACGCCCCGCGAAGTGCGCTGGCAACACTACACTGCCTCTATCAAATGCACGCTCAAGGACGCCCTTACGTGTCTTCGTGGCTTGATCAGCATCGAAACAGAACGCGCTGCTCCACTCAGGGTAATAGACCTGAATAGGATGATGAATAATGTCGCCAATAAACAGGCCTTCCCGGTCGTCATCCCGAAGTGCGAAAAGAAGATGGCCGGGAGAATGACCGGGAGAGTCTTCCGCAAAGAGGTTGTCGCCGATCTGAAAACCGCCATCGACAAGCATCTCCTGGCGATTTTCGACAACAGGAAGGATGCTGTCTTCAAATAAAAGAGAGCCCCAGGCTGCGAACGAACCGCCGCCCTCCACCGTGAGGGCATCGTAGTCGGTCTTCGACATCACGTATTTTGCGTTCGGGAACGTCGGAACCCAACGCCCGTTTGAAAGGCGGGTGTTCCATCCGACGTGGTCGGCATGGAGGTGAGTACAGAGGACGTAGTCTATTTCTTCCGGGCGGGCCCCGGTCGACGCAAACCGGTGCATGTAAGGGGTGTCCAGCATGTCGAACAAGGGAGTTCCGCCTGGCCGCTGCTTGTGATTGCCCGTGCAGGTGTCGATGAGAATCTTGTGATGCTCCGTCTCTACGAGCCAGCTGTGGCACGACATCACCAACCTTCCGGTTCCTCGGTCAAGATAACGCGGTTCGAGCCAATTGAGATGCGGAGCGACCGCGTCGACCGACCAATCCGGTAGCAGGTCTTGCGGCATGAAAGCTGGACCGCGATATTCCTCAATCCTTGTGATCTTAACAGAACCGATTTTCATGTTGGGCCCCCACTGTGAACAGGACAGCAAGCCAACAGGCTGCCGCGCAGGGGTATTGTATAATCGAGCACTTTTAAACGACCAGCGCCGGGTTTCTGTATTTGCGCATCAGACGGTGCCTGTGTAGCGTTTCGCCCTGCTGGCGGGAGCACTTCGCGAATCGGCAGGATACCGTCAATTTGCGGGCGACTTTGATGGGAAGCCGGCGGCTTCAATGCAGTCGTTGAGGTCGCAAATCCCCCCCAAATACTGCGATTTATGACCCCCGATCGACCGGGAAAGGAGACACAAATGCGTCCAACGACGAAGGAGAGGCTCGTCATTGCCGGGGCAGATCGTTTCCACGAACTGGGATACTCAGCTTGCAGCGTACAGGACATCGTGGATCAAGCAGGTGTCCCTAAAGGCAGTTTCTACAATCATTTCAAAACAAAGGAAGCCTTTGCAGTCGAGGTCGTCGCGAACTACGTCGCCTCGACTAGACGTGACATTCTGATGGATCGTAGCGCGACGCCCTTGAACCGGATCGCGCGGCACTTCCGTCACCTGTTGGAAGGCCATGAAAAAACGCAGTGCAATCGGGGTTGCCTGATCGTCAATCTTAGCGCGGAAACGTCCGATAGCATCCCACTGCTCCGAGAAACCTTGAATGCATCGCTGACGGACTGGATTGATTTGCTTTCTGAAACCATCCGGGAAGGCCAGTCTAGCGGAGAAATCACGAAGAGCCTTGAGCCGGATAAGTTCGCCCGCTTCTTAATCGATGCGTACGAGGGCGCGGTATTGAGGATGAAGGTCAGCAACGCCAATCACCCGCTCGAAAACTTCTATTCGATTTCGATGTCGCTGTTGACGACGAGCTAATCGGGCTGGCGCCTCCTTCGTTCTCCAGCAACAGTATCTTGTTGCTAGCATGGAACCTCTCGCTCGCAACGATTTCTCCGAAATCATCTACTTGCCCTGACGGCGCAATGCGGCCGGATGTGACAATATCCCCGCATCCGGTGCAGGTACTTTTACTCCATCAACTCTGACCGAGATGGAGTCTCCGGTGACAAACGATTTCAGCCTACCCCTTTCCCGTAGACAGACCCTTATGGCGGGCGCTGCCGCGTCGCTTGCGATGGCGGCACCCGGCCTCGCAGCACAGAAGCAATCTCAAACCACCCACAACGGAGAACTTTCGATGACCGATGGTTTCGTGAAAACCAAAGACGGCGTGAATATCTACTACAAGGATTGGGGTCCGAGGGATGCCCAGCCGATCGCGTTCCATCACGGCTGGCCGCTCTCGTCCGACGACTGGGATGCCCAGATGCTTTTCTTCCTCGCGCACGGCTATCGCGTTGTCGCCCACGACCGCCGCGGTCACGGCCGCTCCAGCCAGGTTGCCGACGGTCATGATCTCGACCACTATGCAGCTGACGCGGACGCCGTCTACAAGCACCTCGATCTCAAGAACGCCGTCCATATCGGTCACTCGACAGGCGGCGGCGAGGTGGCGCGGTACGTCGCGAAGTTCGGCGAGCCTCAGGGCCGTGTCGCAAAAGCAGTTCTGGTCAGCGCCATTCCCCCCTTGATGCTCAAGACCGCTTCCAATCCAGGTGGCCTGCCGATCGACGTCTTCGACGGGCTGCGAGCCGCGCTTGCAGCAAACCGCGCGCAGTTCTTCCTCGACCTGCCGACCGGCCCGTTCTACGGCTTCAATCGCAGCGGCGCGGCCGTATCCCAGGGAACCATCCAGAATTGGTGGCGTCAGGGAATGATGGGCGGAGCCAAGGCTCACTACGACGGCATCAAGGCTTTCTCAGAGACGGATCAAACCGAAGACCTGAAAAAGATCACGGTGCCGACGCTTGTCATGCATGGCGACGACGACCAGATCGTCCCGATCGACGACTCGGCCAAGCTGTCGGTCAAACTCCTCAAGAATGGCACGCTTAAGGTCTACGCGGGTTATCCGCACGGAATGCTGACGACACACGCTGACGTCATCAACCCTGACCTGCTGGCCTTCATCAAGGGCTGACGTTTCAGCCTGCTATCAATCCGCGGCGGACGAGATAGTCCGCCGCCCAAACACCGAAATCGAGCGCAAAGTGTACCCACGTGTGGCGTCGTCACTTAACCGCTCCCGTGCCCGGCGTGTCGCATTGCGCCAGTCGTACGGAGGTGCTCCATGCAATTTCAAAAATCCCCAAAGAACTTCGAGTTCTTCATCGTCGTCGGCCTGTACGGCATGAGCATAGTGTCGGTCCTCACGTACGCTGCCATTGATGTCGACAGTCACAAGGTCAAGGCAGACATATATGCCGCTCACGCGGCAACTCCCGAGGATGCCTCGTCGGTCACCGCTAATAAGACCAGTTTCTCGCGAGTGAACCCAAAAACGCCCCTGCCCCGTTGAGGGCACGATCTTGGGCAGGGCATTCTCCGCGGAATACGGTCACTGCAGTACAAGCGACTTTCGACCCGGAGGCAAATCACCACTGTCACAGTCGGGGTTCTTGGACAATCGGGCGGAAAATCGCCATCTCTGCCGCCATTCATGCGTGAGCGCGATCGTACAATTCACAAATCTGCAGGCGCAATAATCTGATCGTAGAGTTCGCTGTCGCCGCGTCATTGCGGCCACGGATTGCCGAACATCAAGGAGGCCAGCATGTCCACGACTCCAACCGCCGATCACAGGAAATTCGAGATCGGGAATTACAAAATTAACCGGCTCGGCTACGGTGCAATGCGGATCACAGGCCCGGGCGTGTGGGGACCTCCCACGGACCGCGTGGGCGTCCTGAACACACTGCGGCGTCTTCCGGAGCTGGGTGTCAACTTCGTTGATACGGCCGACTCTTACGGTCCCAACATTTCCGAGGAGCTTGTGAGAGAAGCATTGCACCCGTACCCGGGGATGCTGGTCGCAACCAAGGCGGGTCTCACTCGCGGTGGCCCGGGTCAGTGGGGCCAAAACGGACGCCCAGAGTATCTAGTAGCGCAAGCGCACGGTAGCTTGATAAGGCTCGGAGTGGAGCGTATCGGCCTCTGGCAATTGCATCGCATTGATGCGCGTGTCCCCGCTTCGGAACAGTTCGACACCATCAAGAAGCTGATCGACGCCGGCATCATCGAGAACGCGGGTCTGAGCGAGGTCTCAGTTGACCAGATCAAGCAAGCGTCGAAGTATTTCAAGGTTGCCACGGTGCAGAACCGCTACAATCTTATCGATCGCCAAAGCGAGGACGTCCTCGAATACTGCGAGCAAAACGGCATCGGCTTTATCCCTTGGTATCCGCTTGGATCGGGCGAGCTGACCCGCCGGGGCTCCGTCCTGGATGAGATCGCCCATTCGTACAAGGCGTCTCCCACACAGATCGCACTCGCCTGGATGCTGAGGCGGAGCCCCGTCATTCTTCCCATTCCGGGAACGTCGAAAGTGCATCACCTAGAAGAAAACGTCGCCTCGCGCGACATCACGCTTTCGGATCTCGACTACCAGACGCTGAACGGCATCGCTGCTACGGCGTAAAATTCTGGGACATGCGCATGCATCCAAGCATTGCGCAGTCCCTTCAGTGCGCACCACAAAGCACAGAAAACCGTTCCCGCAATGGCTGCGGTGGCCGCCGTTGCCGCAGAATTGGGCTGCTGACGATGAACATCGTGGCTCCGATTACTCCGATGAATGCAACTCCCATGACCGATCAAATTGCACCGACCCGGCCCGGTAGCTGCCGACTTTACGGCCGCTTTTAAGCGGCCGTCACGAAAACTCAATCGAACCCGGACGAAAAATCACGGGTTGTCGCCAGGACTGGCGCGACGAGGTTTCACTCCCTCGCCTCTCCCACATCCTTAGCCGTTACCTTGCCGCTCTTTCCGCTTAGCCGCCCGATCACGTAGTTCGCGAGCGCAGCGATTTCATCGTTGGAATAGATCGCGTGGAAGGCAGGCATCGTCTGGCCTGGTCGATGCGAGTCATTCGAAGAGCCCTGAAGGATCACTCTCACCAGATTACTGCCTTCGGGATCGTGCACAGCGTGCGAACCCTGAATTGATGCCCGGTCGTTAACAAGCCCGCTGCCATCCTTTCCGTGGCAGCTGGAGCAAGCGCTTGCGAAGATACGAGCGCCAAGTTCCTCGGACGGTGCGGCAGACGCATTCGGCGCAGATGGAACCACCTTCGTTTCGGGATCGGTTTTTACGGCCGGAACCGTTCGGAGATAGGCCACAATAGCTTCGATGTCGGAAGACGGAAGTTTGCTGAACGAAAGGTCGACCGCCTCTCGCATCGCGCCGCCGGCAGGACCATGGTCTTTCACATGCCCAGTTGCGAGGAACGCCTTCAGATCCTCATCGCTCCAGCTACCAATCCCGGTCTCGGAATCACTCGTAATGTTCCAAGCCTTCCATCCGTCTACGTCGCCACCCGACAAGGCTTGCCCTTGCTTTCTCTGAAACATGAGACCTCGAGGAGTATGACACTCGCCGCAGTGCGCCAAACCCTCGACAAGGTAAGCGCCCCGGTTCCACTGATCGTCCTTCGAAGGATCGATTTCCAAGGGATGCGAAGGCAGGAACAGGAGGTTCCAACCGCGCATCAGCCAGCGCTGGTTGAACGGAAATTCGAGCGAGTTCTCAGGTGCGGCCTCCGCAACAGCCGTGACCGTTTTCAGATAGGCACGAATGGCTAGGATATCGTCGGTCGAAAGCAGGGCGTACGATGCATAAGGAAACGCGGGATACAGGTTCTCGCCATGTTGGCCAACGCCATATCTCATTGCACGCACGAATTCCGCATCGCTCCAAGTGCCTATACCGTGTTCGTTGTCTGGAGTGATGTTGGAAGAATAGATTGTCCCGAACGGAAGCTTGAACGGCAACCCTCCTGCGAAAGGTTTACCGCCTTTCGTGCTGTGACAGGCGGCACAGTCGCCTGCGATCGTCAAATATTCGCCTCGGGCGATCAGCTCCCGCCCCGACGGCTGCCGTGTACTCGCGGCCACTTCGGGAAGCGAGTGGGGATAGAAAAAGAAAATCCCGGCTCCGACCGCCCCGACTGCAGCTAGGAGCACCAGACCCAATAGGATTTTCATGGAGTATTTCATTGTCCGGCTCCTAAGGCTCGTTCGTCTATTTCTAACTTTTCGGGAGGGTGGTCGCCGTCTAAGTCCGGCGGGCTCCAACCACGCCGGACCATGTCGTCGTACTTCTCGCGGCGGCCGAGCATGGCCTCTTGGATGACGCGCCCGATATCGTTGAAGCCCGCGACAAAGCGCTCGTTATCGGAAATGCGTGTCGTCGTTTCGTCGAGCAACGTGGCCATTCGCGCGAGGCCCGCGAGATCCTGTTGGACGAACACGCTCTTTCGCTTTTCGACCTCGTAGGGATGCATGCCCATTGTCCTGAGCGCGACCCCGCCCGCCTCTACCGAACTTCCAAACAGCTCGCGGACAATGTGATCCGCGCCCGCATCGACGAGCTGGTAGTGATGCAGCCGGTCATAAGCGCGAGCGATAATCGTGATCCGGGGGTTCGCTCGACGAGCCGCCTCGATGATTTGTACCGTGCGATCGGGATCGTCGATCGCGACAACAAGGAGATCCGCTTTGTCTACGCCGGCCGAATGAAGCAGGTCAGGTCGACCAGCATCGCCGAAGTATGATTTCACTCCGAACTTGCGCAGGTCATCGACCACATCCGCCCGATAATCGAGGACGACCGGCACAAAACCGTTGGCCAGCAACATCCGATTCACGATCTGGCCGAAACGGCCAAGCCCTGCGACAATGACCTTCCCGCTGCCTGGCCTCTCGGGCTCTGTTGACGGCGTTTTTCGTATCTCAATCCTTGCGGCCATTTGGTCGAAGAATATGAAAAGCCCCGGCGTGAGTATCATTCCCAACGCGATGACCAGCACCCCGACGGATGCCGCGGTCCCCGTTATCAGACCGATGCTTTGGCCGAGCGAAAGGAGGACAAATCCGAATTCGCCCGCCTGTGCAAGCCCAAGTGCGAAGAGCCATCCGGCAGCATCCCGCAATCGGAAGAGACGACCGAGCGGAAAAAGGACCGCAAATTTGATGATCACAAGCACCGCAGTTGCTGCGATCACGGAATCCCAATTGGCCACCATTACAGAAGGGTCGATCTTCGCGCCTATCGTCATGAAAAACAGGCCGAGAAGCAGACCCTTGAAAGGCTCGATATCGTTTTGAAGTTCGTGCTTGAATTCACTGTTCGCGAGGACGAGCCCGCCAAGAAAAGCGCCAAGCGCCGGAGACAGTCCAACCAATGACATCAGCAGAGCGATCGCCACCACCACTAAAAGAGCGAACGCCGTGAAGATGTCGCGAAGGCGGTCTCTAGCGATCGCACGCATGATTGGACGTGAGAGATAGTGGCCGCCGACAACAACTGCCGCCACGGCACCAAGCGTAACAAGCGCGGCCGCCCACCCCGGGAGAGCCGAAAGCCAGCCACCCCCATGGTCGATCCCAGACGTTTGATCGCCGGCGGCCATCAGTGGAAGGCACGCAAGCATCGGGATGACCGCCAGGTCCTGGAATAGGAGAACGGCAAAACTCGCCTGCCCCCCATCCGAGTCCAGCACCCCCCTCTCCTCTAGGGTTTGCAAAACGATCGCCGTCGATGAAAGAGCGGCCACGAAACCAAATAGAACCGCCTGCCGCCATTCAATATGAAGAAAGAAGCCAAAGATTGTGACGACCGCGACCGTCAACACTACCTGCAAACCGCCTAGTCCGATGAGCTTTGCACGCAGGCGCCAGACCATCTTGGGATCTATTTCGAGGCCGATTAGGAAGAGCATCATCACGATGCCCAATTCCGAGAGCTGTTCAAGATAGCCGCCACTGGCTTCCGAGAGTTGCAGAACCGGACTCATCAAAGCGCCGGCAACAATGTATCCGACGACGGAACCGAGACCCAGCCTGCGGGAGACGATGACGGCGAAGACCGAGGATGCGAGATAGGCAAAGGCAGGTATGAGAAAGCCGGACATCAGTTCGCCTCCCGACCGTCAGCGAGCTCGGCAAGATCCCTCGCCGTAACCTGGTCGTGTCGTCCGAGCGCGTCGATGTCCAACGACCCATCGCGGAGGCCTTCAAGGAGTATGGGATAGGTCTCGACATGAGTTTTCGCGGACGGGGAATCGACGTGGTTGGCCGCGTGCAGCACAAACGGGGGAAGAAAGGTCATTCCGCAAAGTTCAATAGTCTGCCGCAACGGCAGGATGAACATTGAAAACGGATGCTTGTTTCCGCCTTCATGCGAATAGTCACGAACACTGCCTCCGGTGGTTATGCAAGCGATTGCGAGCTTTCCCGCAAGCTTTTTCCCGTGCGGTCCGTGAGCAAAGCCGCACTCAAGAACCAGATCCTGCCATTGCTTTAAAAGCGCGGGCGTCGAGTACCAGAAAAGCGGAAACTGGAAGACGATCACGTCGTGGTCCAGCAATCGCCTCTGCTCACGTTCGATGTCTATGTCGAACCGAGGGTATTCGGCGTAGATATCCACAAACGTAACCCCCGCAACCTGCTGGGCGCGCCTTGCCATCGAGAGATTAATACTGGTCGGCCGTTGCGCTGGGTGCGCAAACAGGACGAGAACTCGCGCCAAAGGTTTTTCCTCTATTTTTTCGAAGCTGCTCGCGCGGTTCACTATCTGGAGGCGCGAATTATCCGGGCACAAGGATAGGGGCTCGCACCATCAAATCTTGGATGATCCGGTTTCGATAAGCCGAGCGGTAAGATCGGAGGATCGGATTTGACAATCTTCGCGGAGATGCGCGTGCTACGCGGGAACGTAGCGAAGGAGTGAAGGCTGCCTATTAGCCACTGGCGATCATGACCTTTTGTGACATCTTTCGATAAACCAGATCTTGTTGTCGTTGAGGGAGGACTGCATCAGAATTCTGGAGGACATTTAAGAGTTGGTGATCCCATGACCGTTCTGCATTTCGAAGGTTTCGAACTGGACGTTCAAAATCGTAAGCTGATGGAGGACGGTCAACCACTCAGACTTGGTGGTCGTGCCTTCGATCTTTTAACGGTCCTTGCTCAGCGTGCGGGTCAAGTGATCAGCAAGGATGAACTCCTGAGTGCGGTGTGGCCGACCACCGGCGTCGAAGAAGGCACCCTTCGGGTTTCACTGGTTTCGCTCCGCAAATCTCTCGGAGAACGCGCTCGTGGTTTCATAGATAATGTGCCCGGCAAGGGATATGTGTTCGTACCGCAGGTTCGCGTCGACGGTGCCGCGTCCGCCGCCACGAGGCCCAACCTGCCCTCCGCCGACCTTCCGCGCCTCGCGAACAAGGTCATCGGCCGCGATGAGTTCATCGATACAACGACCGATCTCTTACAACAGTCGCGCATCATAACGATCACCGGAACAGGAGGGATCGGCAAGACCTCTGTCGCGGTTGCGATTGCGGAACGGTTCGTAGGTCGGAGGAAAGTGTTGTTCCTCGATCTCGCATCCCTATCCGACAGTGACAACCTGATGCCATCGCTGGCCAGTCAGCTCGGCCTAAGCGTCTATGGTTCAGAACTACTGCAGGCTGTAGCCTCAGAACTCAGAAAAACTCCAACCCTTCTCGTTTTCGACAATTGTGAGCACATCATCGACGCGGCGGCCGAGGCAGCTGAATCAATCCTCCTCGAAGTTCCGACGTCGACGATTCTCGCGACGAGCAGAGAGCCGCTTCGAATACAACTCGAACGCATTCGTCGATTGCCTCCGTTAGCCGTCCCGCCGGAGGGTACAACCGCCGAGGAAGCGGTAAGTTACGCCGCTTTGGACCTATTTTACAAATTGGCGGGGCTGCTCAAGGACGAGCGCGATCTACGCCAACCCGAAGCCATCGCCTTGTCCGCGGACATCGTGCGAAAATTGGAGGGCATCCCGCTTGCCATTGAACTCGCCGCTTCGCGGACCCTCGATATGGATATCAGGGAACTGCATCGCTCCGTGGCGAGACCGCTAGCTGTTCTTCGCCGCGGCAGGCGAAACGCTCCTGCAAGGCAGCAAACCTTGCAGTCGGCCCTCGACTGGAGTTTCCAGACCTTGTCGTCGTTCGAAAAAGAACTCCTACTTCGCCTATCGACCTTCGCTGGGCTGTTCACCGCAGAGGATGCACGCACCGTCGCGGGCGGCCGACTTTCCGATGACGAATTCTACGAGGCGTTCGATGGCTTGTTTCTGAAATCCCTCCTGAACGTCGCCTCTGAGCGCGGAAGCTACAGACTTCTCGTAACAACACACCATTATGCTTCCGCGAAACTCGCGTCCGCGCCTTTCAAGCGGGAGACCCAACTCGCACATGCGCGGTATTGCGCCGAGAGTTTGAAGGAGGCCGAGGCGGACTGGACTAAGCTTGAGACCGACGAGTGGCTGCGACTGCACGGGGCGCTCATTCACGATTTGCGCATCGCCCTGGCCTGGGCCTTCTCCTCCGATGGCGAGGACGCCCTCGGAATAGAGCTCACCGCTAACTCGAACATTATCTGGACGCAGCTGGGACTAATGACCGAACAGCTGGCGGTGATCGAGACCGCGCTTGCTCGCGCCTCCGCCACCAAGGCTCTGGAACCACGTCACGAGATGTACCTGCGGCTTTCGCACGCAGGCACGATGTATCACATCAAAAGCTCGGAGCGCGATCCACAAGCCCTCGCCGAATACTCGAGGGCAATCACGATCGCCAAAGACCTCGACGACCATATGGGCATCCTTCGTGCAAGTGGCGGCATTACCGCGATCCACACGATGAACGCGGACTATATTGAGGCAATAAAGGTTGCACGACAATTCGATGACCTTTGCGGCGCAAAACTGCCAAACGCCGTCAGCCGCATGCTCAGCCATAATCTTCACTATATCGGTGATTTCGACGGCGCTATGCGACATGCCAATATAGCTCTCGAAATGGCAAAGGCAGGCGTTCGCGGAACACTGAACAACGGTGCAAGCTACGATCAGAGGCTCAGCGCCCTCTCAACCGTCGTCAAAACCTTATGGGTTCAGGGTAAACTGAGAGAGGCGATGGATCGGCTCGATAGTGTGTTGGCCGAAGCAGTAAACCTGGATCACGCAATTTCGACCTGCCTTTATCTTGCGGTCTCGGCCTGCCCCACAGCTTTTGGAATGAGGGAGGTCGAAACTGGTCAACGCCTGCTCCATCTCCTCATAGAAAAATCCGGCAACAACTCCCTGCTGCGCTGGCAGGAATGGGCTTTCACGTTCGAGCAAGTGTCCACGGCCCTCGCATCCGATGACAAGGAGCGTTTCAACAAGGCTGTAGCAAACGCCAAGGGGGCACGGTTCGAAAATTGTCTGATCGTAGGCGGCCACCTCGCGGACCGCGCGACCATTGATCGGGCTTTGTCGAAAAACGCTGGATGGTGCCGGGCAGAACTTTACCGACTAAAGGGTCTCCTGCTCCTTGATGAAGACGCGGACGCCGCCCGAAAGCTGGTCATGGAAGGATATCTACTTTCGTCTCAGCAAGGCGCCAGGTTCTGGGAGCTTCGCTGTGCCGCGAGTCTGGTCAAGTGTGCTCCGGTTGAGGGGCTCGTTGCCGCTAGAAGCCGCCTTGATCGAACGCTGGCAGGATTCGATGGGGAGCCCGCCACCGCGGATGTGGTGGAAGCAAGAACGCTCCTATAACGCCCGGGAGACGAGGCGGCGTCGATGCCGCGCGTTTCCTGTGACCTCTGCGGGTATTAGCATCTGAGCACCCGTGGCCGCTGGAGCTTCCGCGGCCACGCAGCATAGGCAGAAACCGCGATGAATGAAGCGAGAAACGCGCACCGTATCTTGGTTCCTGAAATATCGGAATTCGAAGGTATGAAAGGCGGTTTACGGACGCTCACGGACCTGATGGTTCTGGACAAACGACAAAATCACGTCGGCGCAATAGTGCGGTTCCTGATGGTGCGGTCCGTGGCCCGCCTGCGGCAGCGTGACCACGTGGAGCGACTTCCAGTCACGCACCAGTTCCAGCCAGTTTTCAATCGGGCAAGCGATGTCGTGGTCGCCGGAAATCACCAATAGCGGCACCTCGCCAGCCGCTAGCTTCTTCATGTGAATGCCCTCGGGATCCGGGTAGATGGTCGACCTGTCCTTAGCCTCGCTGAGCAGTTTCATGAAGGTTGCTTCCGGGATAACAGGAGATCTGCCCATCTGGCGTTCGGCGATCCGATCATGGGAGCGCTTTGCGGCCGCCTTGCTGCCCTCAGACGCAGGCTCGAAGAACAGGATATACTCGTCATCCAGGGTATTCACCGGATTCATGGCGGTTTTGACGAAAAGTGGCTCGGCGCTGACTTTCGGATGTCCGGGAGGCGCCGTTCCGATCAGGACTGCCTGCGAAACCTTGTCGGGATAGGTCGCTGCGAAAACCTGTGCGACCACCCCACCCAAGGACCATCCCCCCATTACAACTTTGTCAAAGCCAAGGAAATCGATCAAATCCCTCGCATCCTTCGCCAGCGAGGCACGATCGTATGTAGGTGTCCCGGTCGATCCACCGAGCCCGGTGTAGTCGAAGATCACCACCGTAAAATTCTTGGCGAGCTCGTCGAGGAACAGCGGGTCCCAGGAATCCATTGTTCCTCTGAACCGGACGGCAAGAACGAGCGGCGGCCCCTTTCCGAACTTGCGGTAAGCAAGCGTGCGACCTTCAAGGTTCGCGTAACTGGTCTCGACTGTCGAAGCATTCGCTATGGTCATCATCTTATCTCCGAATTCTTCCTAGTTGCCTTTGGTCGGAGCGCCGACGTTCGCAAAGAGCATGTTGAGACCTTCAGCAATCGTAGGGTGGGCGAAAATCCCGTCACGCAATGCAGTGAAGGGCAGTCCACCTTGCATGGCCACCTGGACGACGCTCATCACGTCACCCGCGTTCACACCGAGCATATTGAAACCGAGTATCTTGTCGCTGTCGCGAGCGACGATGGCCTTCATGAATCCCTTGCGCAGCGAGAGGGTTCTCGCACGCGGAATGACATCCATGGGGAGCTTGGCAACCCGGTATTCAATACCCTCTTTTGCCATGTCGGTTTCATTCTTGCCGATCCTCGCGAACTCGGGATCGATGAACACGCAGTACGGGATTGTCCGATCTTTGGTGGTGCGGTCCCCGCCGCTCATGGCGCTTTTGACGATCCGATAGTCATCGAGCGAGGCATGCGTAAACATCGGCGAGCCGGCGACTTCGCCCATCGCCCAGACATCGGAGGCGCTGGTGCGCAGCCGTTCATCGACCTTGATGAAACCGCGTTCGTCGAGCTCGACCCCCGCAATATCCAGTCCGATGCCGGCGGTCCTCGGCTTTCGGCCCGTTGCAACCAGGATATGAGTACCTTCAAACGACCGGCCGTCGGCGCACCGAACTGTGACGCGATCGCCTGAGCGACCCGAAACGGTCAGGTCGTAGGCGCTGAGGGCCACTTCCACACCTTCCGAGTTGAGGATCTTGAGGATTGCTTCGCTGACATCGGCATCTTCCCGGGGAGCAAGCCGAGGTCCGCGTTCGATGATGGTCACCTCCGCGCCGAGACGGCGAAATGCCTGCCCCAGTTCCATTCCAATATAGCCGCCGCCAATAACGATGAGACGAGTAGGCAACTCTCCCAATTTCAAAGCGTCCACGTGGGTAATCGGATTCGCATTGGCGAGTCCTGGGACATCCGGAATGTCTGCAACGGTTCCGAGATTGATGAACACCTGGTCGCCCTTAAGCGTTCGCAAGCCATTTTCTGTTTCAACTTCGATGGTCTTAGGGGCGACAAAACGACCCCAGCCCAGGACCAGGTCAAATCCGCTCGCGTTGAAGCTCACCTGGTTCATCGCCACCATCTCGGCGACAACCCTCGACGTGCGATCTTTCACCAGATTGATACTGTGGCGAACGCCGTCGACGGCGATGCCGAACTCGGCTGTATTCTTGATCGCGTTTGCGACTTCGGCGCTGCGAATGAAGGTTTTGCTGGGGATGCAAGCGACGTTGATACACGAGCCGCCGATCATTCCGGCTTCTACAACCGCAACTTTTTTCCCTGCCTTCGCCTGCTCCATAGCCAGTGTCTTGCCTGCCTTACCGCCGCCAAAGATAAGGAAGTCGAATTTTTCAATGTCGTTCATCGCTGCCTCGCTTTTCGATTTGGCAGCATGGAACCACGCTCTGGCATCCCGATATTGTAAGATGCGGCCGGCCCGAAAGCCGACCGGGGAGCCGGATTGTAAAAGATCTGCCTGCTCTTCCAAGCCTATCCTGACGATTGATTTTGCCGAGGCGGCAACCGAACAGGAGACTATTTTGATGACCAACGGCTTAAACATGCCTGAGGCAACGGCATTCATATCTATCGACGGCATTAAGGTGCGAACTGTCAGCACCAAACATGTTCAAGGCATTCCCATCCTCCTTACGGCCCCATGGCCCGAAAGCATCTTCGCATTCAACCTCGTGTGGGAGCGCATCAGCAAGCTCGGACCATTGACTGCCGTTGATCTCCCGGGGTTTGGCATGTCTGAAGGCAAGGCTGACCTGATGTCGCCCGACGCCATGGGAGATTTCGTCATCCGCATCATGGACGCCTTCGATATCGAACGGGCGCATGTTGTAGCACCAGATGTCGGCACGCTCGCCGTGCTTTACGCCGCTAGTCGCCATGGGGAGCGCTTCGAAAGTGTTGTGGGCGGCAGCGGTGGAACCAGCGAACAGCTTTTTGGAGAGTCCCTGCGTCAGATCATGGCGTCGTCAAAGAGTGACTTCGCTGATTTCGATGGCGGTACGCGGGTCTATGAACTGATCAAAACCACGGCGCGCGTAGCGGTTCCCGAGGTAATCCTCCAGGACTATAAGAACTCGTCCGACGGCCAACGTTGGAACGAGGCTGCCGACTTTGTTCGAGCCTATAAGCAAGACCTTCCAATCCTTGCCGGACTCTTGCCGTCGATCCAGACACCTACGCTGGTCATCTCAGGCAAGGACGACCCGATCGTCCCGCCCGCCAATGGGCAGTTTCTTGCGGACCGACTTCCGCATTGCCGCGCCGAGGTCGTCGATGCCGGACATTTCGTCTGGGAAGATGCGGCAGTCACATATGCCGATTTGGTTTCAAAGTGGATTTCCGGCGACTACAAAATGGTTTGATACCTTCATCCGAGGATGCGCAGGCTAGCGAACTTGGATACGCTTGCCTGCGCCCTTAGCCCGATCACGCAGAGTCCCAGAGCTCCGGCATCCCTCCGTGACGGACTTGGGCTTCCCTCAACTGGGGCCTCGACGAAATTTCCTTGAGCAAGCCCCCGACGCCCATCCTGGCGATCGTCCCGCTGTCGACGCGGTCGCCCGCGAGCAGCCTGTCAAGCACCCAATCAAGACCGTTCAAAGACGGACTGCGCGCACAGCCCGGTGCTCCGATCACGGGAATGTCGCCAATCGCACCGATGACGACCAGGTTGCCTGGATCTACAGGCATCTCCACGCGTTCCACCTTTCCGCCCGCCTCACGGATCGCAGCAGGAATGATGTCGTTTGCGTCCGCTACCGCCGACGCGCCGAACACGATGACAAGATGGTTGGAACCCGCCCTTCGATCGGCTTCTTCCCTCAGGACCCCGGCCAGTGCGTCTACATTGTGTTCCGAATGTAGCTCAGACACGAGCGTCGAGCCGCGCTCCATGAGCCTATCTGCGGTTATTCGAGTGGTTTTCTCGATTATCTTCGCGCTAAGTGACGGTAGAGTGGTTGAGACGAGCGAAACGGTTCTGGATTCAAACGGTCGTACGTATATTGGCGGTCGGGCAGAAGCCACCAGCCTCGCCGTCTCGACCGTCCGATATGCGACTGCAAGCGGAATGATCTTGAGAGTGCCGACGAGGTCTCCCTCGGCGACCCTGCTGCGATCGTCCAGACAGGCGAACGTGACAGCTTGATTGATGCTGTTGAACGAGTTGATCAAGTCTCGCTCAGCGATAAACAGGCCATCGGCTTTAGCGTAGAAATTTACCCTTCCACCAACGGCTGACTTCGAATAGATGCCCTCTTTGGCAAAAGGAACGCCGAGGATGTCGGCGGCTGTGACCTCGTCGATCTCGTGCTCTTCGAACCGATGCGCAAGCACGTCGGAGATCCCGTGCGAGAGGAGGAATGCTACGTCTTGCAATGAAAGGGTATGCCCTTTCGCGAACACCTTTCCCGCGACAGTAAGTCGGTGTCCGAGCATCATCCCGGTGGCAAATTTTGTCTCAAACTTGCCGAACATGTTCGCTTTCCCGCGTCATATCTTAGATCGCCGATGGGCGATAATCTCGGCTAGGATGGCGACGGCGATTTCGCCTGGCTCCCGCGCGCCTATGTCGAGACCGATCGGACCCCGAATGCGCTCCAGAACAGACTGTTCGAAACCAGTCGCTCGGAGGCGCTCCATCCTCGCCACATGAGTTCTGGAGCTTCCGAGAGCACCTACGTAGAAGCTTCCGGCTCTAAGAGCTTTCTCGACAGCTGGATCGTCGATTTTCGGATCGTGGGTCAGGGCAACCATCGCGGTGTTCGCATCGACGGATATCTCTTCGAAAGCTTCATCGGGCCACGCTGGAAGCACGGCGACGCCGGGAAAGCGGTCTTCCGTTGCGAACGCCTCCCGCGGATCGATAACGATGGTCTCCATCCCGGCCCTGGCCGCCATAGGAGCCAACGACTGCGCGATATGGACTGCCCCGATGATCATGAGCCGGATCGCGGGAAGATGCACGTTCAGGAAATATGGAACACCGTCGATCTCCGTCCGGGAGGAAAAACCGCCCGTCAGGGCCTCGCGTGCTGCATCGGCGACCGCACTGCCGATGCAATCGGCAGCTGTTAAAAGTTCCTGGCTTCCGGTGGCGAGATTGATGATCTCAACCACCGGGATTCGGCGGGCTTTCGCCGAGTTGAGGGCGGTGACGAGACTGAGGTCCATCAGCTCAGCCTCGATACGAACACGGAGATAATACCGCCACACGAGAGCCCGACACGCCAAGCGGTTTCGTTCGCAACGCCGAATTCGATGAGCCTGGCTTCGCCGCTGTTGATCACATCCAGTGCTTCAGTGACCACCGCGCCCTCGACGCATCCACCTGAAACCGATCCTTCGAAATTACCTTGGTCGTCGACGACTAATCTGCTGCCCGCCGGTCGAGGCGACGAACCCCATGTGCTTACAACGGTTGCGATAGCCACCCCTTTCCCCGAACGGTGCCATGTTTCGGCGGTTTCCAGTGGATCCATTTGACTATTCCTCATTCGAAAACCGTAATCATGGAAGGTCTTCAGGCCGACGCTGAGTAGATTGCTTCACGGATCCTGACGTATGTGCCGCATCTGCAGATGTTGCCCGCCATGGCCTCATCTATCTCAGCGTCGGTCGGCTTCGGGTTGGCGGTGAGCAGGGACGTCGCCGACATTATCTGTCCAGATTGACAGTATCCGCACTGAACGACCTCCTTCTCGAGCCAGGCGGCCTGGACCTTTGCACCAATTTCCGTTTTGCCCACGCCTTCGATCGTTGTGATCTTCTGATTGTCAATCATGTCCATGGTCGTCTGACACGCGCGCACGGCCATGCCATCGACATGCACCGTACAAGCGCCACACTGGGCAATACCGCACCCGTATTTGGTGCCCGTCATGCCGAGGATGTCGCGAAGCACCCAAAGAAGTGGCATGTCATCCGGGGCATCGACCTGGTGGGTTTCGCCATTAATAACGAGGCTTTTCATGTTTCCGCTCCTCTAGTGCCGGATCAGTGGACAGTGAGTGTTTTCAGGTAGGCAATGACATCCGCGCGATCCTGGTCCTTCGGGATCGACACGCTCATTCGAGTGCCCTTTACGACGCCCGACGGCGACTTTAGGAATGCGTCCAAGGAACCCACGTCCCAAGTCAGGCCCGATGACTTCAGCGCGGCCGAATAGCTGTAGCCTTCGGCGGTTCCAGCAGACCGTCCGACGACACCAAGGAGCCCAGGGCCAACTTTGTTCTGTTCGGTCGTAGCGTGGCAGGCGCTGCAACGCGCGAAGAGCTTTTGGCCCTTCAAAGGATCGCCATCGGCCCACGCACTTGAGTCCGAGGACGCGATCGCCACCCAGCCGAGAGTCAAAAGACAGAGATATTTCCTCACGGTATCCTCCGTTAAAAATGCGGTGACCCGGCGGGGCTGGATTGCTCCACCGGGTGGTTACGAACGCAATCGATCGTGCTGCGTGCATAAAATTGGAAACTTGGCGATGCGCAGGGTAGCGGCCGCGTACGCCACCCTCGCCCCTTTTGAACTGGCGCGTCGCACATCATGCTCCTACAGATTGCCATTCCCCTATACCGCCATCGCGGATTCGGACGACTGTGCGAGCCTCGACCAAGATTGGGGGACAGTCGCGACAGCCGATCCGCTTGCGTGGCATCGCCGCCAATTCAACGGAGTTAGCCCGACCAGCCGCTTGAACACCTTTGAAAGATGAGACTGATCGCTAAGACCGCATGCCTGCGCAATTTGACTTAGCGGTTCGTCCGTAGATGTGATGAGGAATTTGGCCGCTTCGATCCGTCGTGCGAGGACGTAGTCGTAGGGCGACTTGCCGAACGAAACTTTGAAGCCTTTGGAAAAACGGCTTGCGCTAAGCCGAACCTGCGCCCCGAGTTCCTGCACCCTGATGCAGCTTTCGATGTTATCGTCGATGTACCGCACAATCTTGTTTTTCTGCCATTCGGCCAGGCCTGCGACCGTCCTGCCGCGAGGAAACGTCGGTGTCCTGGCCGGAACTATTGCTGGTGTCGAAAAATGCGCCGTGAGGCCATGCGAATTCAAACTCCACACCACGGCCTGATTATTGATTGGACGCAGTTGAGCGGATGACATTTGGTTTTGCATGGGTGTAACTCGTTGCTTCGGATGCCAGGAACCTAGTCTCGGCATTCGGCGCTAAGCGAGTTAAGCGATGTTAAGTCTGATTAGCAGTGTTACGGTGTCTGTCGTGGGGTCCGCTGCCCAATCTTACAATACTGGTGTCGCCCGTTCGCATACTGTGGCTGATGGGCGGAGCTCGGAATAGGCTTCGTTGCCGTTGTTCTGAAGGAAATGCCAGTGCCAGAATTGCCCGACGACAACATACGCCCGCTTGCAGGCCGGGTGGCGCTTATAACAAACGCCGACAAGGGTGTCGGACGTGCAACCGCTAGACTGCTTGCCATAGCGGGAGCCGACCTGGCGCTGACAGTCGATGCCGACGAACTGTCTCCGGACTTTATCACCGAACTACAGCAGGTCGGCGGCCGGGTCATGACCTTCGCGTGGCCAAACGCTGGATCGGGAGTCGAGTGCACGCGCCTCGCGCGAAGCGTGATCTCTGCAATGGGTCGTATAGATGTTCTGATCGCCAACGCGCACCATCGAGCTCATTGGCAGGTCGATGACGTGGACATGGACGAGGACGCGCTTGAAGCACAGTATTCGGGCACCGTGATGGCTATGTCAGCTCTGGTTCGGGCTTCCGTGCGTTTTATGGAAAACGGAGGACGAATAATCGCACTCAGTGCCAGCCTCGCCGACCGGGTCGGAGCGCCCGGTTTGGCGGACTACGCAGCCACGAGAGCCGCGATTACGGCTTTCTGCCGCGGCGCGGCCCACGACCTCGGGCCTAGAGGGATCAACGTCAACGTGGTTCAGATCGGGTCGATCCAGGTCGAGCTCACCGAGGCATCGAGCGAAATGCTGGAAGCGGAGAAGCAATCAAACGTCCTTAAACGCTTGGGAACACCGGAAGAGGTCGCCCAGGCGATCCTTTTTCTAGCGGGCCCCAATTCCTCGTTCATCACCGGAAGCGTTCTAAACGTTGACGGTGGATACAACGCATAAGGACACCCTGACACCACGTGCGCCCAATGGATCGTTGCATAAAGTGACCGGTTGGTCTATTTCGCGATAAGACCAAACGCGAGCCTGACGTGGGACAAGACCGTTTACGAACTACTCCTGCACGTGCATTTCGCGCCGAGCCTTTGCTCGCGGCGCTATGCGGTTACGTTCGCGATCTGACTTGTCCACGCGAGTGTCGTTACAGCCTTAACACGGTCGGACGGCTCCAATGACCGTACTAAGGTTTGGACGGTTCGAGTTGGACACTGCCCAGCGGAAGCTGACGGAATCCGGCAACGCGCTGCAGCTCGGCGGAAAAGCTTTCGACATATTGGCCATCCTTGCGAAATCGGCGGGGGAAGTGGTCAGCAAGGAGACCTTGCTCGCGAAAGTATGGCCGGACACGACCGTAGAGGAAGGCGCGCTTCGTGTGCACCTGGTCACCCTCCGAAAACTTCTAGGTGACCGGACCAGCGGAAGATATATCGAGAACGTACCGGGTAGAGGTTATGTTTTCGTCATGCCCGTCGAGGGGTCCGGCGTCGGGTCTGTCAATCATGCGGCGGCCAGACCGGTTTTACAAAAGAGTTTTCCGCGACTCACCGAACGCCTCATCGGTCGAGACGAGTTCGTCGCAGAAACCGCGGCCTTGCTCTCGACCAATCGCCTGGTGACAATTTCGGGTGCAGGCGGCGTCGGCAAAACTTCTGTGGCGCTTGCTGCTGCCGAAATTGTAAGTGCGAGCCGCGAGGTCTTGTTCGTCGATATCGCCTCGTTGAGTGAAGAAAAGCAGATCGCGCCAACGATGGCCAGTCTTCTTGGCCTGAGTGTCGTCATAGACAACGCTGAGCACGCTGTCCTCGAGGCTCTGGCCGGACGCGACCTCCTTCTTTTGCTAGACAACTGCGAGCATGTCATTTCTAAAGTGGCTGTAATCGTCGAGGACATTTTGGCAATCGCGAGGAAGGTTAGCGTGCTCGCTACAAGCCGCGAGCCTCTGCGCATTGGCGGTGAAAGGATACGGCAGCTACCGTCCCTCCCCGTGCCTCCGGAAGACAGTCCCCAATCGTCGTTGCTGAAATACCCCGCAGTAGAACTTTTCGTCGACAGAGTAATGTTATCGTCGGAGCTGGAGGATTTTGACAATCCCGAAACGCTTGCGGCGGCCGCATCTATCGTCCGTCGCCTCGACGGCATTCCTCTTGCTATCGAACTGGCCGCGTCCGGCGTGGCCAACCTCGGGCTAACCCATCTCATTGGATCACTGAGCGATCCTCTCACCGTTCTAAGACGGGGACGGCGAACAGCGCCTCCAAGGCAGCAAACCCTGAGAGCGACGCTCGATTGGAGCTTTGATGGCTTGACCGATAAAGAGCGCCTTCTGTTCGAATATTGCGCGATGTTCGCAGGTGCGTTTTCGACCGAAGCCGCGCTGACGCTCTGTACGGGCGTTATGCCGGAGGAAGATTTCTACGAGGCTTTTGACGGCTTGTTCCTGAAGTCGCTGTTTTCGGTGAGCGGTGGAGACGGGAAATATCGACTTCTCCAGACGACAAGAAGCTACGCTCTGGACAAGGTTAAAAAAGGCACCCAAGCCAGCCTGCTTCACGCGGCCCATGCGGACTATTGCGAAAAGGCACTCGCCAATGCCGCCCGTGACTGGTCGACACTGGTGACCGCCGAGTGGATGCGGCTGTATTCAGATCTAATTCACGATATCCGAAGCGCGATCCATTGGTCATTCGAGTCAATTGAAGCGGCCGAATTGGGAATGCGTCTTGCCGCCAACTCCAAGATTCTCTGGATCCAACTCGGATTGATGAACGAGCAGATCCAGGTCCTTGACGAAGCCTTGAAACGCATCCCCGGGACAAGGTACGAGGGCACCGAAACCGAGCTTGACCTCCGTCTTTCCAAAGGAAGCGCACTGTACCACGTTCAGGGATACTCGAAAGACGGCGATGCCCTTTACGAAATTGACCGCGCGATCGAGATTGCGACGGCGACAGGCAATCTAAGCAAGTGCATCCAGGCGAACGCGGCAAGAACATCCCTCCTTTGCTCGCATGGCAGATACCGGGACGCGATCGATGCCGCGCTCGCGCTACGGGACGAGAACCCGCAAGTGTCATCGCATGTGTTTAGCGCCATGCTCGAGCACAATTACTTCTTCAACGGGGAACTCGCGCGCGCCCGCGCGGGACTCGAGGGTTCGTTGGACGACGGCAGCGGGTCCATCAGGCGAACAGCAAATGCTGGACTGGGTTTCGACCAGCGGATCTCTGGCCTAGCGGTCCTGGTGTTCGTAGAATTTCTCGAAGGCAACATGGTCACCGCCATGGATCGCCTCGAGAAGTCAGTACGGGAAGCGGAGGAACTGGGTTACTCGATCGCTTCGTGCCTTCTTCTCATGCTGAGTGCGTTTCCGATGGCTTCGCTTGCGGGACGACACAGCCAGGCAAGTGAATACCTCGACAAAGCAGAAGGCTTGGCGAAACAACAAAGACTTATTCGCTGGCAACAGTGGATTTCGTCCTATCGGAACGGGCTGTTCGGCGATGACAATCACGGCGGCCTCGAAAAGGAGCTTTCAGGCGCTGTGGGACTGCGGCTGGAGTACTTCGTGGTCATCGCCGGAGGCCTCGCTCGTAAAACCCACATCGAGCGCGCGCTCCAGGGTGATGCCGGATGGTGCCGTCCAGAGTTGCTCCGATTGTTGGCGATCGCGGAGTTTCCGACAGATCCAGAGCTTGCGAGGAGGATCGCCGGAGATGCGGTGGCACTCTCGCAAAAAATGGTGGCAACGTTCTGGGAACTGCGCTGTCTGATGACCAAGTACGAGCTCTCGTCGCGCGCCGAGCAACCCGGTATCGTCGATGATATCGAGGCGGCGATAAGAAGATTCGAACCGGGAAGCAAGACCGCCGATCTCGATCGGGCAATGGACTTGGTACGTGTGGCTCCTTGCCGTAATGGTCTGACGTTCGAGAGTGATTCCGCCTAACTCGATACGAACCGCTGTCTAGCAGCTATCGATAATCCAACTTAACACTGATTAACTCGCGTAACGGCACCTTAATCGGCACTTTCCTTCGCACCACAATGGACGCGATTTTAAGGAAAGGATGCACGATGTCCGTCAAACTCGAGGAAGCCGAGACAAGATATGTGGAGGCATACGGGGTTCGCTACGCGTATCGCCGGCTGGGAACTGCCACCGGAACTCCCCTGATTCTCCTGCAGCATTTCACCGGAACGATGGATTCTTGGGACCCGGCCGTAGTGAATGCTCTAGCCGCGGACCGCCCTGTTATCGCTTTCAACAACGCAGGGGTAGGAACATCCGGTGGCAAAACGCCCGATAGCGTCGATCAGATGACAACTGATGCCGAGAGCTTCATCGCAGCGCTCGGCTTTGACAAAGTCGATCTCCTCGGCTTTTCCCTTGGAGGTTTCATCGCACAGCTTATGGCTGTTCGCCCGGCCGTCAAGGTTCGCAAAATCATTCTCGCCGGCACCGCGCCCAAGGGTGGTGAGGAGCACTTGATGCAGATTGTCCAGGAAGCCTTCGCGCAAAATGCCGATGACGTTCGGCTTCCTCTCTTCTTCACTCCTTCGGCGGAAAGCCAAGCTGCGGGGCGGGCATTCATCGACCGCGCCACCGGCCGCACGGATCAGCGCGATCCGGAGAGCCAGGAATCCGTGAGCAATCCTCAAGCGGCCTCCATCATCGGATGGTGCGCGGACAAAGACCCCGGCCACAAATCGTTGAAGGCGATTAAGCAGCCGACCCTCATCGTACACGGCAGCGACGACACGATGTTCCCGTCCATCAACGCGTACGAAATGTTCAAAAACATGCCGAACGCCACGCTCGTTTTATACCCGGACTCCGGTCACGGCGCGCTTTTCCAATATCCCGAAACGTTCGTCGCCCACGTCCAGCACTTCCTGAACAGCTAAACGACACAAACCACGGAGACGAAAATGCCTTCCCTCGTCGAGAAAATTATTGCCGCCCACGGCGGCTTGGAGAATTGGAAGAAATACACACGCCTCACGGCTCATCTGAAGCAAGGCGGCGTCTTGTGGCCACTGAAAGGACATCCCGGCCAGCTCGATGAAACCAACGTGGCGGTCGGGCTAGGTGACGAGTGGGCTTCTCACGACCCTTTCACCGCCGAGGGCAAGGTGACGCGGTTTGAGCCGGGGCTGGTTCAGATCAAGGACGCACATGGAAAGGTCCTCGAAGAGCTCAAGGATCCCCGCTCGTCGTTCGCCGGTCACACGCTGGAAACTCCTTGGTCCGACCCGCAGCTCGCATATTTCGCGGGCATCGCTATGTGGACATACCTGAACATGCCATTTCTTCTGGCTACGCCTGGCGTCGAAACTGAAGAGATCGGCGCGTGGACTGAAAATGGAGAGACTTGGCAGCGTTTGAAGGTCACGTTCCCCGCCAGTATTGCTACGCACAGCACCGTTCAAACACTCTACGTCGATGACGCCGGCCTCCTCAAGCGGCATGACTACGACGTCGAGATTGCCGGAAACACTCCGGGTGCCCACTACATTGGAGGCTACAAGGAGGTTCAGGGGCTGATGTTCCCCACCGAGCGGCGTATTTTCCCCAGACAGCCAGACGGGAAGTCCATGGCCGAGCCGCTCGTCGTGTCGATCGATCTATCCGACATCCGTCTTTCGTGAAGTGGTAGGCGCGGGCAAACACCCGCGCCCTATGCCGTTCCTGGGCTCGTTGCCCGCTTCTAAGGCCAAACTCGTCTGAGGCCCCAGCCAAATAACCCGAACTGTAGACTGGTCGCGTCCATGAAAGAGTTCACGAAAAACGTGTTACCACATGTTCCCGCCTTTCGAAGGTTCGCAAGCGGGCACGCGATGGACATTGGGGCGGCCGATGCACTCGTGATGACCGTCTTGAAGATGCTGAGAGCGCGATGGATGCTCCTCGGCTTCAGCGACCTCAAGATCGAAGGCTACGGCCTGATCCATCGTCTTGCGGAAAACGATGTCGCGATCTTCGAAGAAGTCGTATGCCAAGCGATTCCGGAGTACGATACCGGGATCAGGTCCGCCCTGACGCGATTGACCGCACTCGACCGGAGCATGATCCTGCTCGCATCAGTCGAACGGCTCACTTTCCACGAGATCGGGAACGCCCTTAACGTACCCGCCACTTTCGTCATCAACGAACTGCCTCTCGCGAGAGAGCGATTGAGGGAGATCGTCGAGCTTCCGCTACGCACGGGCGCACACAAGGCTGCGCATCTCAGGAGGATCAAATAAAATGGCAGGCATCACCGAGACCGAGATCCAGCTGTATATCGACCACTCCCTTTCCGAGGAGCGCAAGTTGGCTGTCAAGAAACACCTGTTCGACGACCTGTCAGCAGCGCAGCGGGTCGGCGCGAACGAGCGCCATGCAGACGCACTAAGGAGAGCGCTCGGTCCTGTCGCTGAAATGCCTCTTCCCTCGATTTTCGAGCCCAGCAATCTTGAGACCGAGCTTTCCCTTCCGCCAACTATGACTCTGAACTCGATCACAGGAGCGCTATTCGCAATCTTGGTCATTTACGTCGCTTGGGGATGGGGAGGATTGCTCGAACATCAGATAGCGCATTATCTGTTGCGTTAGTGCGGGGCATTGAATGGACTGATTTGTTCGAGATTGCCTGCCCTGCGTCACGCAACATGAGCTCGCGCGACGGTCATGCGTCCTGTGGGGATCTGTTTGTCAATTCGAGTCCATATGCCCGTCGCGCCACCGCCTGCTCGACATCAATCCCTCGAACTGGCGGAAAAGCACGATACACTGCGTGCTCACCTTCCGACTGGCAGATTTCAGCGATTAGATCCACTTAGTTCGACCTGGGGCTAAGACATCACGTCGAGCAGCTTCAGCGCCTGGTGGATCTGGCTGACGACCGCAGCCCCTTCACCCACGGCCGCCGCCACCCTTTTGGTCGAGCCGGCACGAACGTCTCCGATCGCGAAGATGTTCGGTATGCTTGTTTCCAGAGCGAACGATTGTCTTCCGAGGGACGAAGCCACTTCTTGGTCGAACACCCGTCCCGTGAGCACGAAACCGTTGTTGTCCGTGGCTATTTTGCCGCCCGTCCAATTCGTGTTGGGGTCGGCTCCGGCGAACAGGAAGAGGTGACTGAAAGAACAGGCCCTCGTCTCCATCGACGTTTTATGCTGCAGGACACCCGAAACGTTCGACCCGTCGTCCCTGCTGACGGAAACCAATTCGCAACCCAGATGTATTTCGACATTGGGCAACGCCGCTATTCGTTCGATGAGATACGACGACATCGTCGCGGAAAGATCGCGACGCACGATCATGTGCAGCCGCTTGACGCGTGGGGCGAGGAACACCACGGCCTGGCCCGCTGAATTACCGCCTCCGATGAGGGCTACATCAGAGTTTTCGCAAAGCTTGGCCTCGAGCGCGGAGGCCCAAAAAGAAACGGTGGTATCCTGAATCTCCTGCAAGCCTTCGATCTCGGGCGTGCGATACCGGGCACCGGAGGCGATCACCAGCGCCTTCGCACGAATTGACTGCCCGTCGTCGAGCGTAAGCGATATGGGTGTCGACCTCGCGCGAGACGTCTCGGGAGCCATTAGTTCCCTGACCTTCAGCGGAAGCGCAACCTCAGCGCCGAACTTGAGCGCCTGGCTGAAGGCGCGTCCCGCAAGCGCCGCCCCGGAAATCCCGGTCGGAAAACCGAGGTAGTTCTCGATACGGGACGAACTTCCCGCCTGTCCACCGATCGCGCGTTCGTCGATAACTATAGACCGAAGGCCTTCGGAAGCCGCGTAGACAGAAGTCGCGAGACCTGCCGGCCCTGCACCCACGATCGCAACGTCATATAGGGCATCCGGATCGAGTTCGGGCGTGATCCCGAGACAAGTCGCCGCCTCTCCATCGGTTGGATTTCTGAGCACGGTGCCGCTTGGGCAGATCATTAGCGGCAGTTCGTCTGCCGATATTCCGAGACGCTCAACGAGGACGAGCCCCTCCTCGTCCGAGTTGGCATCAAGGACCGTGTGTGGATACCCGTTGCTGGATAGAAAGCCTTGAAGGCGCATCAGCGAAGGATCGCCCGATGTCCCGACCAGGATCGAGCCGCCTACGCCGGCCTCAAGGTAGGCGACGCGCCGAAGGATGTACGCGCGCATGACAGATTCGCCCACTTCCGCGGAGCCGATGATGAGTGCGCGAAGATGAGACGCATCGAAAGCGATTGCCACGCACCCGTCGGGTCCGCCTCTAAGTCCCGACAATGACGGGCGGCCGGATAGTTGGTTGATCTCGCCTGAGAACTGACCTGCCCTATGCGCGGTGACATCCTGGTCACGGCGAAAACCGTCATGCCGAAACGCATCGATCTGCCCTTCGAGAACCAGAAAGGCTGGCGCATTCCGCTCGCCGACAGGAAAAATCTCTTGACCAGGCTCGAACGAAAGCGGCCCCGCACCGGCGAACCTGCGGGCCGTTTCGACCTGCAAAGGCGTCAGCGTGGGAAATCTCTGATAGTCACGGGAACCGCCGTCCATAGTCCGTACCTTTTTCCATGGCTGGTCGGGGCTTGCACGGCGTGCCCGGCCTTCGAAACCGCTCGACCGAAATTTGAAGCTCGGGCTGCACCCTAACCGTTCGTCACTCCATCTTGCCCGACGCCGGAGGATCGCTCGCGGGGAAACTTTCCTGGAGTGCTTCATCGAGAAGTGCATCAGCGGGGGACGCAGGCGTGTCTGCGGTTTCGAGGTTGATATCCGACAACTCCGGCAGAGTTTCGATACCGTCCCGAACAGGCTCTTCGCTGATCTCAAGCTTCTTGTTCATCGTTCGCAACTCCCTTTACGTCGGAGCTTTTCTATCAATTCCCCAAGCATCGATATTGGACGATCGGGCTCCGCCGCGAAGCACCAATCTTACAATCGTTTCTCGACTACCCCCGGCATTTATTGCTAGCGCGTCACTATCAGCTTCGGGCTAGTCACACGCATTTCCGCAACACCACGGGGGCTTTGATGAGGTACCGTTCGATTCCATTTTCACTTTGGCTTCTCGCTTGCAGCGCTCCTTTGACCTCGGTCGGACTTGCTCAGGAAACAAATCCCGCGCCCCAGGTCGTCGTGGCCAAACCGGTGGTGCGCGACGTAGTTGACCGGGATGAATTCATCGGTCGCTTCCAAGCTGCGGAAGAAGTTCAGATTCGAGCGCGGGTCGGTGGATATCTGGAGGCGATCAACTTCAAGGATGGTCAGCTCGTTAAGGAGGGTGACCAGCTTTTCGAGATCGACCAGCGTCCGTTCTTGACGGCATTGAACCAAGCACGCGCAAACCTCGCGGTTGCGGCTGCGAGCCTTACCTACGCGCAAGCGCAATTCGATCGCGTCAACTCGCTGGTGAAATCCGGAAGCCAGACGATATCTACCCTGGACGACCGTCGCCGTGAGCTGGATTCGGCGGAGGCGAATGTTCAGGGCTCGCAGGCGACACTCGACCGCGCAGACCTCGACCTCACATACAGCCGCATCACCGCACCTCTTGGTGGACGCATTGACCGCCACCAGATTTCGGTGGGTAATCTCGTCCAGGCCGACCAGACGGTTCTGACGTCCATCGTCATGCTGGATCCGATCGATTTCTATTTTGACATCGATGAGCGTCGGCTCCTGAACTACGCCGAGACGGCCCGCAAGAACGGGGAAGTCCTACAGAGCGGTGGCGGCGGGCTGAAAGTCTCGGTCACCCTGGGCGACCGAGACCACACCAAATTCGAAGGAACACTGGACTTCGCCGAAAACCGGGTCGATCCCCAGACGGGCACCCTTCGCGCCCGCGCCCGGTTTGCGAATCCCAATTTCGCGCTCCAGCCGGGGCTGTTCGGCAGGGTCGAACTAGAGGGGTCGAATTCCTATCAGGCTGTTCTTATCCCAGATGAAGCTATCAGCTCGGACCAGGACGAGCGTGTCGTTTTCGTTGTCGGGAAGGACAATACCGTCAGCACGAAGGCCATCCGGCCCGGCCCTCGAATATTCGGCTACCGTGTCGTTCGCAGCGGGCTCGACGGTACCGAGTCCATTGTCGTGAGAGGCGTAGTGCGTGTGCGCCCGGGCATGAAGGTTGATCCCAAGGAGACAACTCTACCGAAGGAAAACAAGGATGCTGTCGCCTCTGCACCGGAGAGCGCCTCGGCATCGGAGGCAGGTCAATGAGGTTCGCACACTTCTTCATTTCCCGTCCGATCTTCGCCTGCGTCATCTCGCTTGTGCTGATGATCGTGGGAACGATCGCCTACTTCGAGCTTCCGGTCTCACAATATCCCGAGATCGCGCCTCCGACGATCGTGGTCAGAACGTCCTACCCGGGAGCCGACTCTCAAACGATCGCTGACACCGTATCAACGCCGATCGAGCAAGAGGTGAACGGCGTCGAGGACATGCTCTACATGTCATCCTATTCGAGCGCAGACGGCGCGATGACGCTAACGATCACATTCGCGCTGGGAACCGACCTCGATAAAGCTCAGGTTCTCGTACAGAACCGTGTCGCAGTCGCTCTTCCCCGATTGCCGCAGGAAGTACAACGCCTCGGTGTCACGACGACCAAAAGCTCGCCCGACCTCCTCATGGTCGTGCATTTGCTTTCGCCGAACGGCCGCTACGACCAGCTCTATACGTCCAACTACGCGCGAAACCGCGTCAGGGATGTACTCGTCCGCCTACAGGGCGTGGGTGACATCCAGATTTTCGGCGAGCGGCAATATTCAATGCGGATCTGGCTCGACCCGGAGAAGCTGTCTTCCTACGGAATGACCGCGACCGACGTCGTGAGCGCGCTGCGTGACCAGAACGTCCAGGTTTCCGGCGGCTCGATCGGAGCCCCTCCGACACCGAGAGAGAATCCGTTCCAATACACCGTCCGCACGGACGGTCGCTTTGAGGATGCCCGGCAGTTCCGCTACGTCATCGTGAAGTCAACCGCCGACGGCAGGCTCGTTAAACTCGAAGACGTTGCCAGGATCGAGCTCGGTGCGCGCGACTACGTGACGAACTCCTATGTCAACAATCAGCCGGCAGTCGGCATGGGTATCTTCGCGCGGCCCGGTACGAATGCACTGGAGACGGCTGCGCAGATCAAGTCCATCATGAAAGACCTCTCGGGCCAGTTCCCGCCCGGACTTGAGTACCGCATCATCTATGACACGACCGCTTTTGTGTCGGATTCAATCAGTGAGGTATACAGGACGATCGGCGAAGCGATCGTACTCGTTGCCGTGGTCGTGCTCATATTCCTTCAGTCCTGGAGAACCGCGATCGTTCCGATCGTCGCGATCCCGGTTTCGCTCGTCGGTACGTTCGCTTTCCTTGCTGCATTCGGCATGTCGCTGAACATGCTCACGCTCTTCGGGCTAGTACTTGCGATCGGGATCGTCGTGGACGATGCGATTGTCGTGGTCGAGAACGTGGAACGCAATCTCGCAAGCGGTATGTCGCCCCGGCGGGCAGCGCACGTCACAATGGATGAAGTGGGCACGGCGGTAATCGCCATCTCGCTAGTCCTTATCGCCGTATTCGTACCGACAGCCTTCATCCCCGGAATCTCCGGTCAGTTCTACAGACAATTTGCAGTGACGATCTCAATTGCGACTGCGATCTCGGCGCTGAACTCGCTGACGCTGTCTCCGGCCATTGCCGCGATCGTCCTGCGACCTCACAGTCCCTCGGAGACGAAGACGAACCCTGCGGCGAAGTTTGGGAAATGGTGCGCCGAAATCTTCAATTATTGCTTCGACAAGCTCAGCTCCGGCTACTCCTCGATCGTCCGGACCATTGTCAGTTCAAAAACAGGGCTCGGCTCCGCGCTTGCCGTCTTCGTCGCTCTCCTTGGAGCAACCTGGTTCCTTAACACCAAGGTGCCGAGCGGGTTCATTCCGATCATGGACCAAGGATATGCGATCGTGGTCGTCCAGCTTCCGGAAGGCGCGTCCCTCGACCGGACGGACGCGGTAATCAAGAAGGCTGGGGACATCGCGAAGAACACGCCCGGCGTCGCCAATGCGGTACAGTTTGCAGGTTTCAGCGGTGCGACCTTCACTAACGCTTCCAACGCCGGAGTGATTTTCACGCCGTTCAAACCTTTCGAGGAACGGCTAGCCACTGGGGATACCTCGGAAAAGATCATTCAGACGCTCTATAAAAACCTTCAAAGCGTCGACGAAGCGTTCATCATTGCCATCCCGCCTCCTCCGGTTCAGGGCATCGGCAATTCGGGCGGCTTCAAAATGCAGATCATGGACCAGGACAACTCGAACATGACCCGCGTTCTGGGGCTCGCTCGGCAGCTGATGGTCGAAGCCAACAGGACGCCGGGCCTCACCGGGGTCTTCACCACCTTCTCGGAATCGAGTCCAGAGTATTTCCTCGATATCGACAGAGACAAGGCGCAGTATCTGAACGTTCCGATCCCAAATATCTTCGATACCCTGTCGAGCAACCTGGGCGTCGCCTACGTGAACGACTTCAACGCCTTCGGGAGAGTCTATCAAGTCCGCGCCCAGGCAGATAAACAGTTCCGCCTCGAACGCGACGACATGCTTAATCTCAAGGTCAAATCCGCAACGGGTGCCCTCGTTCCGTTGGGAACACTTGCGGATATCAGAGAGACCAGCGGCCCTACTCTCGTCCAGCGATACAATATGTACGTCTCGGTTCCTCTCCAGGGCAACGCCGCTCCTGGCGTCTCGACGGGCGAGGCGATCGAAAAGATGCAGCAGCTCGCCGCGAAAACGCTTCCACCGGGTACCACGTACGAATGGACCGAACTGTCCTACCAGGAAACCCACGCCGGAGGCAGCGCCGTGTACATCTTCGCACTGTCGGTGATCTTCGTGTTCCTCGCGCTTTCCGCGCAGTACGAAAGCTGGGTTCTTCCAGCGGCCATCATCCTCATCGTGCCGCTGGCCGTCCTTGGTGCACTGTTTGGCGTCTACCTCAGGGGAATGGACAACAACATTCTGACCCAGATCGGCTTCGTCGTCCTGATCGGCTTGGCGGCGAAGAACGCCATCCTGATCGTGGAATTCGCGCGTCAGGCACAGGACGCGGGAAAGTCCGCGGTCGATGCAGCGATCGAGGCTTGCCATTTGCGCCTGCGCCCGATCCTGATGACGGCGCTTGCGTTCATCTTCGGCGTTCTTCCGCTTGCGATCGCCGAGGGTCCGGGAGCCGAAATGAGGCGATCGCTCGGTACCGCGGTGTTCAGCGGCATGATCGGCGTTACGCTGTTTGGCCTGTTCCTGACCCCGGTGTTTTACGTTCTGCTGCGATCTAGGTATGTGCCACGCACGCACAACGAGGACGAGTGGGAGCTGGAGACAAGACAGGCTGCGGAGTGATTGTTTCCATCGAAGTCATCGCGCGACAGAAGCCGCGCGATGGTAATCGCGACTTCGCCAGTCCATATTGAATTGCACTGCCGGCGTTTCCGAATGGAAGCAGCGCCGGCAGTGCCGCATTTAGCATCAATTTGAAATAGCAGGAGCAACGAGGCTATGCGCAGCGTCGGTTTCATTCTCGAAGACGGTTTCCAGGTCATGGGGCTGGCTGCACTGTCCGCGTTCGAGTTCGCAAACCAGGAAGTGGGCGAAGAAGCCTACAAGCTTACGGTAATGTCTGAGAATGGGGGCACGGTGCGGTCCTCCCTGAATATCGGCATCCAAACCGGAAAGCTCGAAGAATTCCCCGATACATTGATGATCGTGGGCGAACTGGTTCCGCGTGCCCCCTCTCCTGCTCTTCGGGAATACATCGTCAACGCCGCCACAGAATGCCGGCGCGTTGCCGGGGTCTGCACGGGCGCATTCCTCCTGGCCGAAGCAGGTCTCCTCGATGGCAGACTCGCCACGACCCACTGGGCCCACGCGCGCGATCTTCAGCGGAAGTTTCCGCAGGTCCATGTCGACGAGGACCGCATATTCGTGCACGACGAGAACATTTGGACTTCGGCGGGAATGAGCGCCGCAATCGATCTGACTTTGGCACTCATCGAGGACGACCACGGGGCGGCGCTCTCCAAGTCGATCGCTCGTAAGCTCGTCGTCTATCACAGGCGACCGGGTGGACAGTCGCAGTTTTCCGCTCTCCTCGAACTGGAACCGCGATCGGATCGTATCCGCAAGGCACTGATCTACGCAAAGGAACATCTCCGGAATCCGTTGAGCGTCGAAGAGCTTGCGGACAGCGCGAACCTGAGCCCGCGCCAATTTAGCAGGCTGTTCCGTGAGGAAACGGGACATTCCCCGGCGAAGGCTGTCGAACGCCTGCGGCTCGAGGCGGCCAGAGCGATGCTGGAAGATGGAACCCATCCAGTCGAAATCGTGGCACGCGACACTGGATTTGCGGACCGTGATCGCATGCGGCGCGCCTTCCTCCGTTCTTTCGGCCAACCGCCACAGATGATCCGCCGCACGTTGAAGATGATTGGCGGACCAGACCTGGAACGCGTGAATTCTTGAGATCCAAGGCAACGTGCCCCGACAAGCTTGCCTTTGGATGACCTCTTGCACTCTTCCTTCTCTCGTGCGCCGACGTGTCGGCTCCACGTGATGGCTCTGTAGACCAATACGCGTGCGCTCGGAGTGAAAACCTGAATGGCGCGGCTGTCTGCACCGTTGGCGCGTTAGCGGTCACCTTGTCCCAATGGGGATCGCAAGCCCGTCGACTTTATCAGTTTCCATTTCGCACGCTGCCGCCCGAATCCATGATCTCAGGCGAGGAATGTAAGCCGTACAGTGTGGCCAAGGCACTTCGACGGTTAAACCAATCTTCGTAACAACTCAATGTCCGAAAACGCCGTTTCCCTGACATTTGAGACGCCTGCATTTTGGGACATGATCCTCCAATCGGAACCGAGCCGACATGCCTACAAATGTCCGGCGTCTTAACGAACAGGAGCGATCCATGAGAACGACAGGTAACACCATCTTCATAACGGGCGGCACTTCCGGCATCGGCCGCGGCCTCGCGGAAGCCTTCCATAAGCTCGGAAACAAAGTCATCATCGCAGGTCGTCGCAAATCTCTGCTTGACGAGGTGTCGGCGGCAAACCCAGGCATCGATACCGTAGAACTCGACATTAGCGACGTCGACGACATCGATCGCGTGGCCAAGAAGCTCATCGCCGAGTATCCGAAGCTGAACGTCCTTATCAATAACGCAGGCATCATGCCGTTCGACGACGCTTCGGGGCTCGTTAATGACGAGGTATCGCGCCGCATCATCGACACGAACCTGCTTGGTCCAATCCGTATGGCATCAGCTCTCGTGGAGCATCTGAAGGCGCAGCCCGAGGCCACAATCATCAACAACACGTCGGTGCTCGCATTCGTGCCGCTCGCTTCGAACGCAGTCTACTCCGCAACCAAGGCAGCCCTTCATTCCTACTCGCTCTCACAGCGTTTCATGCTTCGGGAAACAAACGTGAAGGTCCAGGAAATCGCTCCGCCGTGGGTCGATACGGACCTGGTTAAGAAGAGCGGCGATCCCCGTGCCATGCCGCTGGATATCTTCATCGAAAAGACGATGAAGGGTCTCGAGACGGACGCCCCCGAAGTCTACGTGGAGGAAATCGCAGCCCTTCGCGACAACCCGGGGACCAACGAACATGCTTTCGTCCACGGGTTCAACGAATCCTTGGCGGCAAACCCGATCCCAGTCTAAGCCCTCGAAGTCGCGGCACTGCCTTCCGGCCGTAATCCGGGAGGCAGATCTCGCGAGGAATTCGTCATGTCAAATCGACTGAAAGTCAAAGACAACAAGTTGTCAGGTGCCCCCATCCCACACAACGCAGAAACGTCGGCACCGTCGCTAGTCCCAGCTTACTTCCTCGCCCTTGGTACCTTTGCCATCGGCACCGAAGGTTTCATGATCGCCCCTCTACTACCGACCATCGCCGAGGATTTGGGGATGACCATTTCGGCCACCGCGATGTTGGTCGTCGTATTCACACTTGTCCTCGCCATCAGCTCGCCGATCACGACGGTTGCCACTGGACGTTTGAACCGCCGCGACACGTTGATTGTGGCGATGACGTTGTTCACAGTTGGCAACCTCGCCGCCGCATTCTCTTCCACCTTCAGCACGCTGTTGGTAGCACGTATCCTGATGGCTGTTGCATCGGGCCTCTACGTCCCCAGCGCCAATGCACTCGCGGGTGCCATCGCAGGTCCGCATAGACGCGGTCGCGCCCTGGCAATCGTGAGTGGCGGGATGACCATTGCAATCGCCCTTGGTCTCCCGCTCGGCGCTGTTGTTGGCCATGCGTTCGGCTGGCGTGCCACGTTCCTCGCGGTCGCGGTGATGGGTGTTGTGGCTATCGTCGGAATCCAGGCGGGCATAAGACGTCAGGTGGGAGAAGGCATGGCCGTTGCCAGCCTCTCGGAGAGGCTCAGTGTCGTTCGCCAGTCCGCAATCCTGAAACTACTTGCCGTGACGTTGTTCTGGTCGCTGGGTGCCTACACCGCCTACCCTTACATCGCGCCTTATTTGAGCTCGGTGCTCGACTTCGGAGTAACGGGCGTTGCAGCAACCGTCTCCATGTGGGGAATCGCGGCTGCTGTCGGGGTTACCACTGGCGGAACACTCAACGACCGGTTCGGCTCCCGTAAGGTCGCGATGGTTTCGCTTACGCTGTTGGCTCTGTCATTCATTGCGCTTGCAGGCGTGACTAATCTGAGACCGACAGCCGCATCGGCGCCAGCGCTCGTTGCGATCGCCGTCTGGGGTTTCAGCGTTTGGTCCTTTTTTCCGGCTCAGATGGCACGCCTCATCCATGCCTCGTCGCCATCTCAAGCGTCGGTATCTCTCTCGCTGAACACATCGACAATGTATCTCGGCTTTTCCATCGGAAGCGCCATCGGAGCAGCCATCATTGGTGGCGGTGAGATCTGGCTCATCGGAGTAGCAGCCGGAGCGGCCGAAATTATCGCACTGCTCGTTGACCAGCGCTTCTCGCGCCAAGGAGTTTGAGCAGGGACACCACTCCTAAGCGCTCGGCGGCGATGCCTAATATCGCCGCCGATTTTCCTTTTTTCCCAATTACGGCGTGGGATCGGGATCGTCGATAACCACGAGCCCGCGCCCCTCAGCCTTGAGCGCGTCTCGGACCGATTGACGCTGCGATACAAGATTGAGCAAATTCCTCAGGCGCGGATACTCATCGGTCGAAATCCCGAAATGCCGTGTCCAGCTACCGATTACGAAAAGATAGGCATCGGCGGCTGTAAAAGTTTCGCCGGTCAGGAACGGGCCTATCAGGCCTTCGTCGAGGAAACCGAGACGGTTACGAACACGCCCTAAAACGAGCGCCCGCGTTTCGTCATCGATCGGCCAAAACATCGGCACGAAGCTTTTATGCAGTTCCGCGGCGACATAGCTCTGCCATTCCATGACTCGATAGCGCTGCATGGTTCCCGCTTCCGGCATTAGATCATGTCGCCCGGCGCGATCACAGATGTACTGGGCGATGACGAGGTTCTCCGTAAGCTTCTCTCCGGTGTCCAGCTCGAGGAGCGGCACCATTCCGCGTCGGGCGACGGTCCAGTAATCGGAGCCGTCTGCGCGAACCTTGGCAGTGACGTTGACCACTTCAAGGTCGAAAGGCAGGCGCGTCTCGCGCAACAGGATATGGACCGAGAGCGAGCTTGCTCCAGGGTGCGTGTAGAGTTTCATTGATGATCTCGAATGATGTTAGAGGTGAAATGCCAGCTTCAGGATTGAGTCGGCCGATTGCTTTTCACGAAGTCTGAAAGACGGCGCGGGTAACGGCGAAGCCTACTCCGTCTCTCAATTTCTCTTCCTAGCTCAAGGCCGCGTCCGCAAGTGGCAGTGAGCGGATGCGTTTTCTGGAAGCGGCGAAGATTGCGTTAGCAAGCGCTCCCGCTGCGGCTGCCGTTCCCGCCTCACCGACACCGCCCGGGTTCTCCAGGCTCTTGATTTGATAGATTTCGATCTTCGGGATTTCGTTGATGCGAAGTGCTCGGTACATGTCGAAGTTGGTCTGGTCGACTGCCCCGTCGGTGAACGTTACCTGATTGTACATCGCGCTGCTCAGACCGAAGATGACGCCTCCCTGCATCTGAGCTTCGACTGTATCCGGGTTGATGACGATGCCACAATCAACGGCGATGACCGATCGAAGAAGCTTCACCTCATCTTTCGTGATCTCGATATCCAGGACATGTGCCAGATAGCTTCCGAAAGCCGCCTGAAGCGAGACACCGCGTCCTCGTCCGGGCGGGAGCTTCTCGCCCCAGCCCGCCTTTTCCGCAGCAAGATTCAGCACCGCCAGCGCACGCGAGTTTCTGGTCAGCATCCTGCGTCTGAATTCGACTGGATCCTGCTTTGTGGTCGCCGCCATTTCATCCACAAAGCTCTCTACGACGAAGACATTGTGTGTCGGACCAACCCCACGCCACCAACTCGTATTGACGCCATCAGGCTCGCTGCGGACGTAATCCGCGAAAACAGCGTCCTCGTCGTAGGGTGTCTCCGAGGCGCAGTCGATGGCGTCGGGATCGACGCCGTTTATGAAGCCTGCAGGTGCGTATCGTGCAAAGATCGATGACCCGGTCACACGGTGCGTCCGACCGACCAGGCGGCCATCCTTGTCCAGTCCCGCCGCGACCCGGTCGTAATAATAGGGACGATAGTAATCGTGCGTCATGTCCTGTTCGCGGGTCCACACGAGCTTCACCGGATACCGGATGTCTTTGAGAAGTCGGGCTGCGAGTTCGATGGAGTCCACCTCGAGACGGCGTCCGAACGCGCCACCGATCAGCTGGTTGTTCACGAAAACCTTTTCTTGCGGCAACCCGGTTGCGTCGGCTACGGCCTTCTGTGCTCGGACAGGAACCTGCGTGCCTACCCATATCTCCGCTCTGTCGTCCTGGATGTGGAGAGTGCAGTTGAGGGGCTCTAGCGGCGAATGAGAGAGGAATGGCGACTCGTACACCGCTGAAAGTTTCACGGCCGAATTTGATATCACCGACGTGGCATCCTTCTCATTGCGGATGATCACGCCCTGCTGCTGTGACGCCTGCTCCAGCTTCTTGACGATCGAATCGAGGCTCATCGATCCATTGGGTCCGGCCTCCCACTCGATCTCGAGCGCATCGATACCTGACTTGGTGGCCCACATATGGTCGCCGATCACAGCAACGGCATCGGGCAGCTTCACGATATCGTGGACGCCTTTCACTGCGCGGGCCGCGTCTTCATTCATCTTCGAAATATGCCCACCCACTACCGGACTGATGGCCAGGGTCGCAAACTTCATACCAGGAACGATGATGTCTATGCCGTAGATGGCGCTGCCGTTCACCTTATGCGGCGTGTCGAGGCGCTTGGCGCGGGTGCCAATGACTTTGAATGCCGATGGTTCCTTCAACACCACATTTTCCGGGACTGGCAGTAGAGCGGCCGTTGGCGCGGCCTCGATGTAACTCATGGAGCGCTGGGATGTATCGTGATGGATGACCCCGAATTGGACACGGCATTCGGATACCGGGACCGACCATTCGGAAGCCGCGGCCTGAACCAACATCGTCCGTGCGGCCGCCCCAGCTTGTCGCAAGCGTACCCAGTCGGCCCTCGTCGAGGTCGACCCCCCTGTCGACTGGTCGTAAAGAAGCGGATCAAGATATTTCGAGAGGTCCGGAGGCGCGGGTTGGAGCTTAACCTGATCAAGCCCGACCTCGAGTTCTTCGGCCATCAACATAGCGCTGGACGTGAATATCCCCTGACCGACCTCATGATGGGCCATGATCAGAGTGATACCGCTATCGTCGATTTTGATGAAGGCGTTCGGGAAGAACGATTTCTGGTTCTCCTGGCCAGCGGCGACGGCAGCCCTACCAAGCCTTGGCAATTGGACCGATAGCACCAATCCCCCCGTCGCCAAGACCGTGCCTTTCAAGAAATTTCGACGCGAATGCAGATTATTGATCATCGTTCTCTTCTCCGGTCCGGTACCAGGCATCTGACACAGAAGCTCGGAGCCCGGACGACAACATCTTCGAACTTCAATTCGAGAACTTGCGTCGGTGTCAGATTGGTTTCTTGGACGATCCGGCAGCGGCACGAACTCCAGGGTGTTGTCGGGTAGCCACGAGTGCGACGAATGCGGTGGGCGGCTGTTGGGCGTGGAGGCCAAGATGGGCGTACCTGGTATCGCTGCGAGCACGTCCAGCATTGCAGCAACTTGCTTCCGGCCTGCAATTCCTGCGGAGCGTCCCTACCCGAGTATCGCCGCCGTAGTGGCCGATGACATCGTCTACGAGGCTCTCAGGAATTTCGGTCACGGCAATAGGCTCTTCGGCCGCCGTTGCTGCGGGCTGCGCGGATATAACTCACCTCATAAGGGCTAGGATTTTGTAATTCCGTCAACGGAATATGTTCCTATTTTGTTCTCCTCACTTCACAGAGTCAAGGCCACATGCGAGATGTATTCCGGATCATTATCATTGATTTGGGGATGAAGCGTGAAGCCGGACGAAATCATCGCATCCTATCCTGCTGACTGGCGGTACAGCGAGATCCGACCTGATGGACAGGAATCGTCGGATTTCAGACCGTTTGATCCGCCTGATTTCTCCAGATTTCCGACGAGCAAGCTTTCGGATCGTACGTTCTTTCGGAGGCTCCTATTGTCCCTTCGTGATCTGAGTCATGCTGCGAGCGCCGCCACCTTCATCCACGAGGATATCGACTTCAGCAAGACGTATGGCCGAGCGGACTTACGACGCTTCATGTGCTACGAGACGACACTCGTCGTTTCCTATGCGCGTCCATTCTCAGAAGCTCGGCGTGGCCTGCCGCCGCTCAGCTACAAGCGCATGGGCATCAGCCTGCCAGGAAGTACCCAAAGGCTCCATGACGATCTCATGTCAAAGCGCAACAAGATCTTCGCGCATGCCGATCCTGATGGTGTCCCGCATAGCAGGCCGTCTGCCATGAAGGGGCGACGGTCAATCACGGGTGAAGAATTTTCCGTGTTGACGCCTCCACAGTTCCTTGAAGGAACCCTTCTGGACGCCCTCGAATTCGCCCAAGTCGACCTCCTGATAAGGTATCTGTCCGATGTCGTGTACAGACTGGCGAACGAGATGCATACCTATTTCCCGGGCGAGTACCAGGAGTTCGATTTGGAAGGAAGCGACTAACTATTTTGCTCAAAAAAGCTCTGGTTCCGGATTCGGATCGATCTCGTCTAGGATATCACTGGCCTCGTAGCGCGCATTGCTCATGCGCTTGTCGACGGGCCACATCTTCATCTCCTCGGAAGGATACGGCGCGAGCAGGTCGGCCGGGTCTGGTTCGTCGGAAAGCCATCGATCGTAGTCTTCCCGCCGGAGGATGACGGGCATGCGGTCATGGATCTTGCTCATCATGGAATTGGCATCGCAGGTCACGATAGCGAACGTCCGCATCTGTTCCTGCGTCTCCGGATCCCGCCAGAATTCCCAGATCCCTGCCAATGCGAAGGGTTTGTCATCGGCTAGACAGATAGCATGCGGCTGCTTGTTTTTGTTGTTCCCGAAGATGTCCTGCCACTCGAAATAGCCGTCCACGGGCACCAGACAGCGGCGCTGGCGATAGGCCGACCGGAACATAGGTTTGGTGGCGATGGTATCGGAACGGGCATTGATCTGCAGCTTGAGAGGCGGCTTCATCCAAGATGGAACGAAGCCCCACTTCGCGCTCTGGAAAACTGGGCCGACTTTCCCGCTCCTGTCCTCGTCCTTGATGATGATCGGGTAGTCGAGTGACGGAGCGCCATTCAGCTTCGGGAACTGATTGCTCAGGTTCAATGCGCCCGTCTGCTCTGCGAACGCGAAATTCTGCATCAGCGTCTGATAGTCGGATCGGATGAATACGCGTCCACACATGCACGCCTCCGTGGGTTTGGTCCCTATCTGTTCACGGTAGGCAGCAGAGTTAAGCGGCCCCTTCAGATACCATGGCGACGACGCGTTTGCCTTTGAGGATTAGGTCGGCGAGGTCCGCATCACCGCTGAGGACCGCAAGGAGTTGGTCTAGCTCCGGGCGATAGAGGTCATATGCGTAGACTTCAGACGTCGGAAGTTCGTATCCGTCTTCGAGCGCGATTTCGGCACGCACCTTATGCAGCTCCTTGGTGACGTCCTCGATGGAGTTGCCGAATCCGGTGACTGTGCTTGCGGTGGGATCGACCGCACACGCGTAGACTGTTATGCCCATGGGAACCTCCTGGTCGATGACGAACGCAAGGTATCCCGGACGTGAAGCGATCAGTCTACTGTAGAATCCTACAGGCCTTCGCGACCTTCTCCGGCGTGATGATGTTGGAACCGGCTTCGGTTATCCACAACTCCGTTGACGGCAGAACGAAAATAGAACTGAAAAACAGTTAGTTACCTCGCGTGATCTAATGGTGATCTAGCGGGGTGTTTGTGTTCCGGTTGCTGACAGAACAAATCAGCGCAACACTTTGATATCGTTGGATAAAAATGGTGGGTGATGTAGGGCTCGAACCTACGACCCGCTGATTAAGAGTCAGCTGCTCTACCAACTGAGCTAATCACCCGTACCGCTTGCTGGCGGCGTGACCGGGCATATAAATAGGATCGGTTTGATTGTCCAGCGGCCAGACGAATTTTCTTTGATTATTTGTCAAAAAAATTTCAGAAGCCGCGAAAAACCCCGTAAAATCAAAGCTCAAGGATTCCGGATGCAATGCGCACAGCCTGGCCGCCGATGCGGGCATTGGTGATCAGGCCGCCGTCGACATCGACATGGAGGTGAATCAGAGACGGCCGCCCCATCTCGATGCCCTGCTCGACGATGAAGGGATGATGCCCATCCGGCAGCGCATCGAACTGATTGATGGCGCCGGACATCGCCGCGACCGCCGAACCCGTTGCCGGGTCCTCCACGATCCCCATGCCGACCGGAAAGACGCGCGCGTGAAACTTCGCCGCATGGTTGACCCCGCCACGGCAATAGATGAAGGCCGAGGCCAGCGCGCCATCGACGAAGGGGACCGTCTTCTCCCAGAGCTGCGAATCGAATTCCATCCGCTCGGCCGCACCGACATCGTGCACCGGCACCAGAAGAAACGGCACTCCGGCGCTCCAGATGGAAGGAACATGGTTCTCGAAACCAATCTCGGTGATGTTCAGGCTGAGCGCGTTGGCGATGTCGGCCTTGTCGAGCGGCAACAGGATCTGCTGCGATTTCTTCGGCAGGTCGAACTCGGCAAAGCTCGCCTTGTTCTGCCGCAGCTTGATGGCGCAGCGCACCGGCCCAAGGCGTTCATCGAGAACGGAAACAAGATCGAGATCTCCGCCATGGCTGGCATGGGCTTTCTCCGCCAGAGCGATCGCCGTGCCGACGGTCGGGTGCCCGGCAAAAGGCAGCTCGCGGGCAGGCGTGAATATGCGCAAGCTTGCCGTATGGGCCGGATTTTGCGGCGGCAGCACGAATACCGTCTCGGAGAGGTTCAGCTCCCTGGCGATCGACTGCATCGCCTCGTCGCTCAGGCCCTCGGCTTCGAAGATGATTCCGAGCGGATTGCCCGCCAGCTTGCTGTCGGTGAACACATCATAGACACTATAGCTGCGCGTCAATCCGGCCTCCATCCGTATTTCCAGATTCGCTTATTCATACCGGCAAGCGACCCTAGCGCAAGCCCAAGCTATTTGTCGCTGCCGAAGAACCAGGCGAGAATAGGACGCATTGCAATATTATAGGGATGCGCCGTTGGGTCGGCCGATCGAATAGCAACCACGCCATCGACCTCGTCCTCTTCGGAAACGAGCATATGCGCCTCGATCCGCCGAAGTATCTCCTCGGCTGTCCACGGAAAACGGAAAACGCGGAGAAGCGTGATCGAACGCCTTATATGCATTGCGTAATATCCGGATACCGCAGCGGCATCACGTAGATCGAGGCCGGTCTCCTCCAACAGCTCACGCCGCATATTGCCTTCGACATCGGCGTGCCCGTCGACGATATCGTTCTCATCCATCGATCCGGAGGCGCAATAGACCTGACCGGGATTTGCGGTATGGGCGGCCATGCGTATCGCGATGATCGCTCCGTCCGACGATACGATAACGGGAAAGGCAAAAAGGTGAAAAGCTCCCGGCTGCCGCTGCTTTCGCCACAAGAGAAATGTCGAGAAGGACGTTACATAGGCCTCCCCCTTCACTGCACCGCCTTCAAGCGACAGCCTGTGCTGAAAGATCATGCGACCGTCATAAAGTGATGGGTTGGCGGCAATTTCCCTTGCCCAATTTTCCCGCGCCGCCTCCTGCTCGCGCAGGTGAAACGGATGTTCGCCGGGAAACACGGCAAGGTCGATGCTGGAGATGGGAAACACGGTGCTTTCCGGCGGCCAGCCGGCCATGTCGTTCTGTTCTGAGAAGGTCATATCAAATCCAATGTCATGACGATGGGGCAATGATCGGATGCTTTCGGCCTGTCCCAGCCGACGCGGGGATAGCGTTCCACCTCCTGCCCCGGTGGAAATATGGTGCGGAAAGGCTGGCCTGAACGAACGACATCCGGGACCCGAGTTGCATTGGCGCGCGCCAGAGCGGGCGACAGCCAGATGTAGTCGAGCTGGCACAGCCGCTGCTCCTGCGGCCCGCGCGCGTGATAGAGCGTCCAGCGATCGAGTTCGTCGCGCCGCTGCATGATATTTTCGGCAAAGCCGTCATGGCTGAAGACATCGAGCGCGCTGCCCTTCTCTTCGTTCCGCGCCTCGAAACGATAGCCCGTGCGGCGCGTGCCGATGACATCGATCCATTCCTGATAGTCGTTCATGTCGCCGCAGATGGCGAAATTCTTCGTTGCCGTATGACCGGCGCCGAACCGGTTCTCGATGATGCGGCGAACCGCCAAGGTCTCGGCGCGGCGGATCGGCATGGTCGCATGACGCCCATCCACGCCTTCACGCGCCGGCCCCATCGATTTGAGATGCACGACATAGAGCGAAAACGGCACCCCGCCGATATGGAGATGCAGCTCCAGGCAGTCACGCTTGAAGATCTTGTCTTCCGGATGAATCTCGAGTTCCGCCAGTTCGTCGTTGAAAAGACCGAAATCGCCATATGTCACCATGGCGTGACTCTTGATGTCGTTGAGCACGATCGGCTGGCCGTCGCGCGTTTCCTCACGCATCATGACGGCGACATCGATGCCGCGGCTGTCATTGCCTTCGATCAGGAATTTCTGGCGATAGCCGTTGCCGACCATGCGGTAGAGGTACCCGTATTCGAAGGCCTGCAGCGCGGCCATGTTGTCGACCTCCTGCAGGCAGATGATGTCGGCATCGGCGTCTGCGATCGCCAGCGCCGTCATCTGCCTGGTGTCGTCGGTCGCAGCGATCACACGCGCCGCTTCCAGCTGCTGATAGATCTCTTCATTGCGGACATCGAAGAGCTGCAGCACGCGATCCTGGCGCAACTGGTTGCGAAAACCGGTGTAATCAAAACGGGTCAGAAGGTTTTCGACATTGAATGTCGCAAGGCGCAGGGACATGAAGCATTCCAATTTATGAAGAAGCAGGCGAGCCGGTTCACTAAACCGATATCACCCGGCCTTCGCGGTCACGGTCGATTTGAATTTGCCCATCAGATACGGGCCGGAGAGAACAGACGCATATTTCGGCTCCTCGCCTTCCTTCAGGCACGACGGCAGGCAGGCGATCTCGGCAAACCAGTTCGGCTGATGGAAGAAGGCCAGGGATTGCCGCCGCTGCATGCCGCCCTCCTCCGGCGGCGGATTGACGACGCGATGCACGGTCGAGACCCAGCGATCGTTGGTCCAGAGCGCCATCAGGTCGCCGATGTTGATAACGAAAGCCCCCTCCACCGGGGGCACCGGCGTCCAGTTGCCATCAGGAGCGATGATCTCGAGCCCTTTCGAGCCGGATTGCGGCAGAAGGATCGTCAGGCTGCCGTAATCGGTATGCGCACCGGCGCGAAGCTGGCCCGGCTGCGGCGGTACATGCTGCTCGGGATAATTCAGCGCCCTCAGCGCACTGATCGGTGCATCGACGTGAGGATCGAAGAAGTGTTCGTCGAGGCCGAGCGCCGTTGCGAACACGCGCATGATGCGCGCCGCCAAATCTTCCATAGCTCCGTAGTAAGCCTTCCATGCCTCCACAAATCCATCAGGTTCTTCCGGCCAAATGGTGGCGGCATAGCAGAAGCCGAGCGCCTCCGGATCGCTCATATCAGCGGGAACGGAAAGCGGGCCGCCATTGAAGCTTTCCTTCAAATCCGGCGGCGTGTCGACATTGCGCGATTTTGCCAGCGCTTCGGTGCCCGGCCCGAGATAGCCGTAGGGATAACCGGGATAGAGCGTTTTCGCCCGCTGCTTCACCTCGGGTGGCAGATCGAAGAATGCTTGCGTTTTCTTCCAGACCTCGGCGATGACGGCGTCTGCAACGCCATGGTTGGAAATTGCCAGAAAGCCGGTCGAGCGGCATATCCGATCCACCTCCGCACCGAGCCGCTTTTTCTCCTCATGACCAGCCGCCTCGAAGGCGCCGAGATCGAAAATAGGAAAGCTATGATCGGACATGCGCGACTCCCATCCGTAACCTCGAGCAAATCAAGCATAGGAGAAGGCGGGGAACAACCATCTTGTCCCCTGCCCGATCAAAGCCGCCAGGCCGAGCGGACCGCGACCCGATAATCATCGCCCACGGCAACAGCCTCGCGGCTATAGGCGCGCAACACCTGTCCATCCGACATAGACAGCCTCAGCGCATAGCGCTCGCCCTCATAGAGAACGGAATCGACACGGCATGAAATGCCCTCGCCGTCGACAACCACGTCCTCCGGCCGCACGAGAACATCCGCGCCCGCCGAGCCGCCTGCCCGATTCTCCCATAAGCCCCGGAAGAACGGCCAATCGATACGGCGCGGACCGCCGTCGGGAAAAGCCATCGACAGGATGGCGCCCTGCCCGACCAGACTGCCGACCATTTTCCCTTCAGGGCGTGCATAGATCTCCGCCGGCTGCGCCACCTGCAGGAGCCGCCCTTTGGACATGACGGCAACATCGGTCGCAAGCGCCATCGCTTCGCTCTGGTCGTGCGTGACATAGACCATGGTGGCACCGGAGCGCTGATGAAACTCGCGAAAAGTCTCCTCCATCTCCTTCTTCAGGTGACGGTCGAGATTGGCGAGCGGTTCGTCGAGCAGCACGACATCGGGCGATGTCACCAAGCAGCGAGCAAGCGCCACGCGCTGGCGCTGGCCGCCGGAGAGTTCGGCTGGCCGGCGCTCGGCATAATCGTCAAGCCGCACCGTCGCCAAGGCCTCGCGCACCTTCTCGCGATAACGCTCGCCGGAGATGCCGCGCACCTTGAGTGGATAACCGACATTGTCTGATACGTTCATATGCGGCCAGAGCGCATAGGATTGAAACACCATCGCCATGTTGCGCCGCTCGGGCGGCAACATGTTTACGGCATCCGCCAGTAGCCGTTCGCCGAGATGGATGGAGCCATCCGTCGGCTGCTCGAAGCCGGCGATCATTCGAAGCACGGTCGTCTTGCCGCAACCGGAGGGGCCGAGCAGCGCCAGGAAACCGCCCTCGCGAACATCGAGCGACAAGGCATTGACGGCAGCCCGGCCACCGGTACCAAAATCCTTGCTGATATGGTTGAGGATCAGCTTCGCCAAGGCACCACTCCCTTCGGCAGGCGCTTGGCCATGATTTCCAGAAGCACCATCATGATGACGACCATGGCGATGACGATGACCGACATGGCCGAGGCAAGATCGGCGCTGCCGCCGTCGTCGAGATTGTAAATGACGACGCCGAGCGTCTGCGTGCCGGCCGACCAGAGCAGAGCCGAAACGGTCAGCTCGTTGCAGGCAATGAGGAAGACGAGGATCACCGAGGCACCCGCCGCCGGCGCGATCAGCGGCACGATGATATCGATCAACCGGCGGAAGAAGCCGGCTCCGGAAAGCCGCGCCGCCTCTTCCAGCGCCGGATCGAGCTGCAGGAAAGCGCTCATGACCGGCTTCAGGCTGACGGCGAAATAGGCGGAGAAATAGGCAAGCAGGATGATCCAGATCGTTCCGTAAAGCGTGACGTTGAGGATCGGCAAGGGTGCGGCAAACACCAGAATGAAGCAGACGGCAATGATGATGCCCGGAAGCGCATAGGGGATCTCGATCATGCCGCCAACGATGCGGCTGAGCGCGTCCTTGCGCCGCGTCAGCGCATAGGCCGTGAGCACTGTCACGAAGAGGAGACCCAATGCTGTCATTCCCGCCAGAAACAACGAATTGGAAAAGGCGGTCCGCGTTATGCTCTGCCGAAACAGGATTTCCGTGAAGGCATTGAGCGATGCCGTCTTGAAGGTGAGCGGCACGCCATAGGCCGGCACCAGCGCGCCTGCGACCAGCGCCAGGAAGGGTGCGACGAGCATGACGAACAAAATGGCGCAGAGCACGGGCAAGGCCAGATAGCGCCAGCGGCCAAGCGAAAAGGCAGCCGTCGCACCGGAAATACCGATGACACGGTAATCACGCCCCTTCAGAGCCCTGCCCTGCACGGCAAGACCGGCAACGGCGATGACGGCGATCATCGTCGAGAGTACGGCGATATCGCCGAATGTCCTCGGCCCGAAATTGGAGAACTTGGTGAAGATCAGGGTCGATAACGTGTAGATCGAGGCAGGAATGCCGAGGATCGCAGGAATACCGAAATTGCCGATCGAGGAGACGAAAGCAATCGCGGCTCCGGCAATGACACCGGGCAGAGACAAGGGCAGAATAGTATCGCGGAAGACGCGCAGGCCTGAGGCTCCGGAAAGCCTTGCCGCTTCCACACCATCGCGTGGCAGCGCCATCAGGCCGGCGCGCAAAGCGAGATAGACCAGCGGCGCATGCTGAACGCCATAGAGCAGCGCGATGCCGCTGACGGAATAGAGCGGCTGCGGCGAGCCGAGCGGCGGCGCGATATGCAGCGCTTTCAGCAAAGGGCTCGACGGCCCGGACATCTGCACCCAGGCAAGCGCCGTGACCTGCGGCGGGATCATCATCGGTAGCACGAAGAGGAAACCGATGAGCCCCCTGCCCGAAAGATCTGTCAATGTCAGCAGGAATGCGAAGAGGCTGCCAAGGACGACGGAAATGATGGTGCCGAGCACGGCCGTTTCGATCGTGTACCAGACCGAGCGCCAGAGCGCGGGATCGGTGACGAGCTCATAGGTCCCGCCCTTGAGAAGTGCCTCGATGCCGGTAAGCGCCAGCCGCGCCAGCGGCAGGACGCTGAGCAACAGCACGACGGCAACAACAAAAGGAAACAGCCAGGCCGGCTGGCTGTTTCCCCTACGCATATATGAGTACATTCCAGATCCGGGTCGGATTACTTCGACTTGAAGTAGGTGGAGAAGGTCTTCAGGTCCTGATCCGTGTTCTTGAGAGCATCGGCGGCATTCAACGGCAAAACCTTGATGCTGTCACGTGCCGGGAAGCCTTGCGGCAGCGGCGTACCATTGCGGGCCGGGATGTAGCCGAGCTTCAGGAAGCCTTCCTGGCCCTTTTCCGAGAGGACGTAATCGACGAACTTCTTGGCGGCATCGGCATGCTGCGTGCTCGCCAGAATGCCCACCGGTTCGGTGACGGCTGAAACACCTTCCTTCGGGAAGACGAATTCCAGCGGAGCGCCCTTGGCCTTCTCGCGGATCGGCATGTAATCGACGATCATGCCATAGGCCTTCTCGCCGGAAGCAACCGACTTGAGCACCGCGCCATTGCCGCCCGAGGCGATCGCGCCATTGTCGGCGAGGTTCTTGTAGTAATCCCAGCCGAGGCTACCGACGCCGGCGAGCGTCTGCGCGTGAATGAGAGCGGCGCCCGAGGCAAGCGGGCTCGGCATGGCGACGAGGCCCTTGGCTTCCGGCTTCACCAGATCCTGCCAGCTTGCCGGCTTCATCGCGGCCGCGGTGTTGTAGACGATGCCGGTCGTGATCAGCTTGGTGGAATAGTAATAGCCGTCGGTGTCATAGAGCGAGGCATCGTAGTTCTTGGCTTCTGGCGACTTGTAGGCAAGCAGCTTGCCGGCTTCCTTCAGGCGCTCCAGCGTCACCGTATCGGCGATCAACAGGACATCGGCGACCGGAGCGCCAGCCTGCATTTCGGCCTGCAGCTTGGCGATGATCTGCGGCGTGCCGTCACGAACCCAATCGACCTTGATGCCGGGATTGGCGGCCATGAAGCCATCGACAGTCGCCTGTGCATCGGCATTCGGCTGACTGGTATAGAGGACGAGATCGGCGGCATTGGCGCTGCCGGAGAAAAGGGCAATGGCCAACAGGCCGGCAAAGGCGGAAACAAAGGTCTTCATGAAAACGTCCTCGACTAGGTTGTAGGAGGTTGTCTAGACGCAGGGCTTAACATGATTGTGACAGTTGAATTTGAATAGATTGCCGTTCGTATGATGATTGAATCTTGACGATCGGCATCCGGCGCTATTTCTTGACGTACGTATTTCAGACGGGATCGAGGAGGACAGATCTATGGAATATCGCCTGCTTGGCCGCTCCGGCCTCAAAGTTTCCACCATCACAATGGGCACCATGACTTTCGGCGGCGTCGGCTGGGCAAAAACCGTCGGCGATCTCGGCATCAAGGATGCCAAGAAGCTTGTCGACATGTGTATCGACGCCGGCGTCAACCTGCTCGATACGGCCGACGTCTACTCGCAAGGCGCATCGGAGGAGATTCTCGGTGAGATCATCGGCGGCCCGCGCAAGAACGGCGTGCTCATCGCCACCAAGGCACGCTTCCCGATGGGGCCGGGCGTCAACGATGCCGGCTCGTCCCGCCAGCACCTCATTCAGGCCTGCGAGGCGAGCCTGAAGCGCATGAAGACCGATGTGATCGATCTCTACCAGCTGCATGAGTGGGACGGACAGACACCGCTGGAAGAGACGATGGAAGCGCTCGACACCTTGGTTCGCCAGGGCAAGGTCCGCTATATCGGCTGCTCGAACTTTTCCGGCTGGCACATCATGAAGGCGCTCGGCGTCAGCGAGCGCGACAAGCGCGAACGCTTCGTCAGCCAGCAGATCCATTACACGCTCGAAGCACGCGACGCGGAAAACGAGCTGGTGCCTGTTAGTATCGACCAGGGCCTCGGCATTCTCGTCTGGAGCCCGATCGCCGGCGGCCTGCTCTCGGGCAAGCATCGCCGCAATCAGGCGACACCGGAGGGTACGCGCCAGTTCGCCGGCTGGACGGAACCGCCGATCCGCAATGAGAACCGTCTGTGGAATATCGTCGACAGGTTGGTGGAGATCGCAGATGGTCGCGGCGTTTCCGCCGCTCAGGTGGCGCTTGCCTGGCTCATCGGCCGAAAGGGCGTGACCTCGGTCATCATCGGCGGCCGCACCGAGGCGCAGTTCAAGGACAATCTTGCCAGCGCCGAATTGAAGCTGACCGACGAAGAACGCAAGCGGCTGGACGACGTCAGCCTACCGCCGCTGATGTATCCCTATTGGCACCAGCGCAATACCGCCAGCGACAGGCTGAGCGAGGCCGATCTGGCGCTGATCGGCCCGCATCTGGCGAAGTAAAAAACGGTGGTGGCGGCTTAGGCCGCCATTGCTCCGATCTCGCCCGCGATCAGCTTGCCGAGCCGCGAAATGCCCTCTTCGATCATCTCGTCATTGGCGCAGGAGAAGCTGACGCGGAAGGTGTTCGCGCCCGAACCGTCGGCGAAGAAGGCCTGCCCGGGCACGAAGGCGACTTTCGCCGTTTCTAGCGACCGCGCGAGCAGCTTGGCGCCATCCATGCCCTTCGGCAGGGTGATCCAGACGAACATGCCGCCCTGCGGCCTCGTCCAGCTCGTACCGTCGGGCATGTATTTCGCAAGCGCCGCCAGCATGCAGTCGCGGCGGTGGCTGTAGGTCTTGCGGATCTTGGCAACCTGCGCATCGAAACCACGCTCTGCGACCTGATGAATGGCGATCTGGTTGATGGTCGAGGAATGCAGGTCGGCCGCCTGTTTCATCAGGACGAGTTTGCGGATGACAGGCGCATTGGCAACGACGAAGCCGACGCGAAGGCCAGGCGCCAGCGTCTTCGAAAAGCTGCCGCAATAGATCGTGCGCGTGTCGTTGATGCTGCCCTTGCGCGCGATTTCCAGCGCCAAGATCGGCGCGACCGGATCGCCGTCATAACGCAGCGACTGATAGGCGGCGTCTTCGATGACGGCGATATCGAGCTCTTCGGCAAGGTCGAGCACCTTCTTGCGGCCGGCCATATCGACGGTCTCGCCCGTCGGATTGGCAAAATCGGCCGAGAGATAGGCGAACTTCACCCTGCCGCCCGCCTGCGAAGCCGCGGCGCGATAGGAATCCGGCGTGCGGTTGCCGTTCGGCGTCAGCTGGTCATAGGCCGGCTCATAGGCGTTGAAAGCCTGCAACGCGCCAAGATAGGTCGGCGCTGTCACAAGCGCCGTATCCTTCGGCGACAGGAAAAGCTTGCCGAGATAATCGAGCCCCTGCTGCGAACCGGAAACGATGAAGACATTTTCGAGTTCGCAGGGAATGCCGAGCGCGCCCATCTGGCCGACAAGCCATTCGCGCAGCGGCTTGTAGCCCTCGCTGACCGAATATTGCAGCGCTGCATTCACCGTCGGACCGGAAAAGATATCGGCATAGGCCTGCTTGAATTCGGCATCGGGAAACAGAGCGGGATCGGGAATACCACCTGCAAAAGAGATGATATCCGGCCGCTCCAAGAGTTTCAGCAGCTCGCGGATTTCGGAGGCGCGCATGCGGCTTGAGCGCGTCGCAAAGATATTTTCCCAATTCAACATGGGGCTTCCTCGTAATTTTTGGTCTTTCCGTCACAAGATCACGCAATAAAAGATAAGTCAATAATGCTGACCTATTTTGTTTGTGACAGTGACAAACAACTCTCGAAACTCAACGATGCTTTGCCGATCACCGATGCTCGGACCGCTTCCGAATGACCTACACATTTCTCTCTTCGGGTGCTATTCTTACGTTCTATCCATCGATCGGAAAAAGTAAGAATGGCGACCGCAACTCTCTCCTCGAAATTTCAGATATCGATCCCGAAAGAAGTTCGTGACCAGCAGCATTGGAGCGCGGGCCAGGAATTTGTTTTCATTCCGAAGGGCAAGGGTGTGCTGCTTATCCCCGTACCCGAACTTGCTGACCTCAAGGGCATGGCGAAGGGCGCCAACCCTGGTAATTACCGTGACCGGAAAGACCGGTTCTAATGCGCGTCGTTGATAGCTCAGCCTGGATCGAGTGGCTGACCCAAGGTCCGGCTGCAGATCGGCTTCAAGGCGAGATGCCTGCGCGAACCGAATGTATCGTCCCCACTATCGTCCAGCTCGAACTTTCCAAATGGCTGGAGCGCGAGCGCGATGAGGACGCAGTCGATTCCTTCTTCGCCTACACCGCCACCTGCATCGTCGCTCCCCTCGATACCGCTCTCGCCCGCCGCGCCGCCGAAGTCTCTGCGAAATACAAACTCGCACTCGCCGATGCGATCATCTACGCCACCGCCGAACAGCACGACGCCGACGTTCTGACGCTGGATGCGCATTTCAAGGACCTGGAACGCGTGGTCTATTTTGGCAAAGCATAATAGATATTTGCCCTTTTCCGCTTAAACGCGATACATCTCGAAAAGGCGCCAACCAGCATGAGCACCGATCCGACATCGTCCTTCTATACCGACAACGCCGTCGTCTACGCGGCGCGTGAACGCAGGCTGCCGCGCCAAAGGCTGGATGCCTTTCTGACCGCCCTGCCCGCAGGCGCAGCCATCCTCGAACTCGGTTGCGGCGGCGGTCAGGATGCCGCCTACATGCTGTCCCGCGGCTTCGACGTTACGCCCACGGATGGCTCCGCCGAACTTGCGAGAGAAGCGGAAAAGCGTCTCGGCAGGCCCGTTCGAGTGATGCGCTTCGAAGCCTTGGATGCCACCGAAATCTTCGACGGCATATGGGCGGAAGCCAGCCTTCTGCATGTTCCGCGATCTGTTCTGCCGGATATCTTCGATCGCATTTTGCGCGCCCTAAAGACGGGCGGCATCTTCCACGCCAGCTTCAAGGCGGGTGAAGCAGAGGGGCACGACAAGTTCGGACGCTATTACAACTATCCGTCGGCCTCATGGCTTCGGGATATGCTAAGCATTCGCGGATGGAAGAACATCACCATGACCGAAGCCGACGGTGGCGGTTTCGATGGCGTGCCCACAAGATGGCTCTACGTCGCCGCTCATAAATAGAAAGGCCGGAGCTTTCGCCCCGGCCCTCCAATCCAGCTCTCGCCGAAAGCTTAGTTGACCGACTTGTCGACCAGCTTGTTCTTGCCGATCCAGGGCATCATGCCGCGCAGCTTGGCGCCGACTTCTTCGATCTGGTGGCTGTCGTTGTTGCGGCGGATACCCTTGAAGCGGGCAGCACCCGAACGGTATTCCTGCATCCACTCGGAGGTGAACTTGCCGGTCTGGATGTCCTTGAGGACACGCTTCATCTCAGCCTTGGTTTCTTCGGTGATGATGCGCGGACCGGTGACGTATTCGCCCCACTCGGCCGTGTTCGAGATCGAGTAGTTCATGTTGGCGATGCCGCCTTCATAGATCAGGTCGACGATCAGCTTCACTTCGTGCAGGCATTCGAAATAGGCCATTTCCGGAGCGTAGCCGGCTTCAACCAGCGTTTCGAAGCCGGCGCGGATGAGCTCGACGAGACCGCCGCAGAGAACGACCTGTTCGCCGAAGAGGTCGGTTTCGCACTCTTCGCGGAAGTTGGTTTCGATGATGCCCGAACGGCCGCCGCCGACGCCGCAGGCGTAGGAGAGAGCGAGTTCAAGGGCGTTGCCGGAAGCGTTCTGATGGACGGCAACGAGGCAGGGAACGCCGCCGCCCTTCTGGTATTCGCCGCGAACCGTGTGGCCCGGGCCCTTCGGCGCGATCATGACGACATCGACCGAAGCCTTCGGCTCGATGAGGCCGAAGTGAACGTTGAGGCCGTGTGCGAAAGCGATCGCAGCGCCGTCACGAATGTTCGGAGCAATATCGGCCTTATAGATATCGGCCTGCAGTTCGTCCGGGGTCGCCATCATCATCAGGTCGGCCCAGGCGGCAGCTTCGGCAACGGTCATGACCTTGAAGCCATCGGCCTCGGCCTTCTTGATCGTGGGCGAACCGGCCTTCAGCGCGATCACAAGGTTCTGTGCGCCGCTGTCCTTCAGGTTCAGCGCGTGAGCGCGGCCCTGGGAACCGTAGCCGATGACGGCGACCTTTTTCGACTTGATGAGGTTGAGATCGGCATCACGATCGTAATAGACGCGCATTGTTTGTCCTTCCCTTTGCTTGTCTGGTGTAAACTTGGATCTGCTCAGACGGTCGCTGCTGCTTCCGCCAATACCTTTTCCGTGCCGTAAAGCTTGAGGAAGGCGCTGACCGCCTTCTCAGCCTGACGGCTCGTATCCTTCAAACCGGGCTCACCGAGCAGCATGCGCACATGCAGGTCGGAGACGATGAGCCCATAAAGCGTGTGATATGCCTCGTCCGCATCGGCAAAGCGCAGCAACCCCACCCGCTTGCCGGCATCGATGAGACCGATGGCACGGCGGTCGATCTGCCGGCGCCCGCGCTCCAGAAGCAGCTTGCCGAGCTTCGAGCCATCGCGGTTCGACTGGCCGATCGCCAGGCGGTTCAAAGCGAGAGAAACGTCGCCCGCCAGAACCTCCAGCAGGTCGCGGGCGAATATGACGAGGTGGTCATGCAGGCTTGCCGGATTCAGCCGCTCGCCATTGCGCTCGAAGGTGCGAACCTTGCTGGCCTGATAGGTGATCATCGCCGACAAAAGACCGTCACGGTCGCCGAACCACTTGTAGAGACTTTCCTTCGAGCAATTGGCGGCGCGCGCGACGCCCGAGGTCGTCAGCGCCTTCTCGCCGCCGTCGACGAGCAGACGCAGCGCCTGCTCCAGAACGGCGTTCTGGCGCGGCGAAAACTCGCTCGACTGTCCTACTTCGCTCAGCACGATGGCCACTCCCAAATGCGTACCGTACGGTACGGTTCGTGGCGCTTTATGCAGGACGACAAGACAGCCGTCAAGCGGAATTCGTTGCTGCACTGCGTTAAAAAGAGAGTGCTTTTCATGCTACTAAACGGTAGCAGCTGCCGCGAGTCGGTCAGTTGATCGATAGGGCTTGACGCAAATGATTGGTCGGAAACATCGCCTACTCGGCCGCGACCACGCTATTGCGCATGGCCTCGACATCCTTCAGCGGCGGCAGGCCGTAAAGCCGACTATATTCGCGGCTGAACTGTGAAGGACTCTGATAGCCGACACGATGACCGGCCGATCCGACGTCGAGCTGCTCGACGATCATCAGCCGACGGGCCTCATGCAGCCGAAGCTGCTTTTGATACTGCATCGGCGATAGGGCCGTAACAGTCTTAAAATGATGATGCAGCGAGGAAACGCTCATGCCGACGCGCTCGGCGAGTTCTTCGATGCGCAGCGGCTGCGTATAGTTGCCGCGGAGCCAGGCGACGGCACGCGCCACCCGGTTGCTCTGGCTCTCCGCCATGGCGATCTGCAGCAGCCGAGGGCCGTTCGGACCAGTTAGCAGGCGGTAGAGGATTTCCTGCTCGATCAAAGGCGCCATGGCCGGAATATCTTGGGGCCGATCAAGCAATCGGAGCAGCCGCAGCGAGGCATCGAGCAGTTCCGGCGAGGCGGCATTGACCGCAATTCCGCGCACAGGCTCGGCAGTCAGTGCCTGACGCGGAACGCTGACGCGCGACAGCAGCTCCTTCAACCGTTCGCTGTCGAGCGCCATGCCGAAGCAAAGATAGGGCGCATCGCTGCCGACATTGGTGACCTGCGTCGACACCGGCAAGTCGAGCGCAGTCAAAATATACTCGCCGACCCCGTAATTGTAGGTCTCGGCGCCGATTGTCAGGTTCTTGCGTCCCTGGACCACGATGGCAAAACAGGGCCGGTAAGCCCCATGCTGCCACACGGTCGCGGCCGACTGCCGATAGAGATTAAGATTGTCTATCGGCGTGCGGTGTTCGCCGTCCCCCGGAGCGAAACGTGCAACGATCGATGCGAGTTCCTGATTGGGATTGAAAGGCAGTGTCATGCGCAACCAACTGTTTTCGTGCAGATATCGATGCTTATCTAGATAACACCATTCGATCGCGAAAGACCTGCCGCACATTTAGATTCGCAGGATCGTACATAAAGCTTGCAGGATCGCTCTAACGCTGTGACCCGGTCCTGATGCATGGTGGGCCATCCAAATTCTACTCCCAACCCATCCGAAAAAATAAGGAAATCTCCCATGCCTATCGCAAAGGGTTATGCAGCAACCGACGCGTCCAAGCCGCTCACGCCTTTCACTTTCGAGCGGCGCGAGCCGAACGCGGACGACGTTGTCATCTCCGTCAAATATTGCGGCGTCTGCCATTCCGACATTCACCAGGCCCGCAACGAATGGGGCGGCTCGAAATATCCGATGGTGCCCGGCCACGAAGTCGCCGGCATCGTGACCGCCGTCGGTTCCGAGGTCACGAAGTTCAAGGTCGGCGACCGCGTCGGCGTCGGCTGCTTCGTCAATTCCTGCACGACCTGTGCCACGCGCGATCTGGATTACGAGCACTACATGCCGGGCTTGGTTCAGACCTACAACGACGTGGAAGCCGATGGCGAGACGCCAACCTATGGCGGCTACTCCGACTCGATCGTCGTCAAGGAAGGCTATGTCCTCTCCTTCCCCGAAAACATTCCGCTCGATTCGGGCGCACCGCTGCTGTGCGCCGGCATCACGCTCTATTCGCCGCTGCGCCACTGGAAAGCCGGACCGGGCAAGAAGGTCGCGATTGTCGGCATGGGCGGCCTCGGCCACATGGGCGTGAAGCTGGCCCACGCCATGGGCGCCGACGTGACAGTTCTCAGCCAGACGCTGTCGAAGAAGGAAGACGGCTTCAAGCTCGGCGCGAAGGACTACTACGCCACCAGCGACGCCGAAACCTTCACGAAGCTCGCCGGCACCTTCGACCTGATCATCAACACGGTTGGTACGGCGATCGATTGGAACGCCTATCTGAACCTTCTGAAATATGATGGCAGCATGGTGCTGGTCGGCGTTCCCGAGCATGCGGTTCCGGTCCATGCCTTCTCGCTGATCCCCGGCCGCCGCAGCCTTTCCGGCTCCATGATCGGCTCGATCAAGGAAACCCAGGAAATGCTCGACTTCTGCGGCGAGCACAACATTGTCGCCGAGATCGAGAAGATCAACATCCAGGAAATCAACGAAGCCTATGAGCGCGTGCTGAAGAGCGACGTCCGCTACCGCTTCGTCATCGATATCGCTTCGCTGGCATAAGCACTGCCGCGCAGCAACCCATAGGAAAAGGGCAGCCGCTGCGGCTGCCCTTTTTTTCATTCCTCGCGCATGGTTTCCTTCTGCGTGATCAGCCGGGCGCTGTGCTGCCGGCTGATATAGATCCAAAGCCAGCTCCAGGCGACGGCGATGCGCCAGCGCACGCCGATCAGGAAATAAATGTGGGCCAGGCCCCACACCCACCAGGCTAGCCAGCCCTTAAGCTTAATCCAGCCGAAATCGATGATTGCAGCACTTTTACCGATCGTCGCCAGGCTGCCTTGATGGCGATAGTGAAATGGCCCCGGCGCCGGCTGGCCGGCCAGCTTCGCCTTGATCACCTTGGCAACGTAAGCACCCTGCTGCTTTGCAGCCGGAGCGATCCCCGGCACCGGGCTGCCGTCGTCACGCAGGACGGATGCCGTATCGCCGATGATGAAAATATCTTGCTTGCCCGGCGCCCGCAGCTCCTTATCCACCACCGCCCGGCCTGCGCGGTCCGCAGGAATATCCAGCCATTTGGCGGCCGGCGATGCCTGGACGCCCGCCGCCCAGACGATGGTGCGGCATGGTACGAAGGCGTCTCCGATCATCACGCCTTCGGCCGAGCACAAGGTGACCGGCTTGCCGAAGCGGATTTCGACACCCAGCTCCTCCAGCTCCTTCCGCGCATAATCGGACAGATCCTCAGCGAACGCCGGAAGCACGCGCGGCCCGGCCTCCACCAGAATGATCTTTGCCTTTCGGGTATCGATATTGCGGAACTCCCTGGGCAAGGTCGTCCTTGCCAGTTCCGAAATGATGCCGGCAAGCTCTACGCCAGTCGGCCCCGCGCCGACGATGACGAAGGTCAGGAGCGACTCACGAACGGTCGGATCCGTTTCCATCTCCGCCTGCTCGAAAGCCAGCAGCACGCGGCGGCGGATGGTCGTCGCATCCTCCAGAGTCTTCAGTCCCGGCGCCACCGGCTCCCACTCGTCATGACCGAAATAAGCATGAGTGGCCCCCGTTGCCAGCACCAGCGTATCGTAGCCAATCTTTTGACCATTCTTCAAGAAGACCTGCCGCGTTTCGCTGTCGACGCCGACGACCTCCGCCAGCAGCGTCGTCACCTCGGGACGGTCCCTGAAGAAATTGCGGATCGGCCAGGCAATCTCCGATGTCGCGAGCAAAGTGGTCGCGACCTGATAGAGAAGCGGCTGGAACAGATGATGATTGCGCCGATCAATCATCGTGACGCGGACGGGAGCGCCTTTCAGATCGTTGACGCACTGCACACCGCCGAAACCGCCCCCGACAACGACAACGTGATGATCCTGCATGGCAACACCTCATGGCTACGTTTCGCTGAAAACGTAGGGTTGAGAAGAGTAAGCAGCAACCGTCTTTTATGCATGGCACCCCTGCACCGCTCCCTTATGCTGAGAGCTAGGATGCTTTTGTGGACTGGGCACGCGCAATTAGATTGAACACTTCGCGCACGTCCGCGACTCCAATAAATCGCGGCACGTTCGAAAGTGCAGGCGTCCACATGCCCATACCGCCGCCACGGCGTGTGAAGCCGATTTCGGTATCGCTTCCGAAATTGATTGTACCGGTCCCGTCACCATTCTGATCGAGATCCACGGCAGGTAAGCGATCCAGTGACATGGTCAGAAGCTTGGCAAACCATCCTTCGCGCAAGATGATGATGCGTTGATTAGTGACCGCATATTGAGTTCTCGCGCGAACGAATGCATCGACCGCGAAACGACCGACGATAAGATAGAGTCCAATCGCCACGAAAGGCACGCCCCATAACCTGAAAAAGATTGGCGCATTGCCTTGCCTGATGACCGCGCTTTCCCAAAAGACCGCAAAGCCGCCCCACAACAACGAAAAGGGTACAAGCAGCAGATCTTTTTTGCCGACCATGAAACCTTGCTTTGGTCGACCCTGCCATAACAGTTTTTCACCAGGCTGGAGGTAAGTCTGAATATCTGTGTTGCGCATAGCGGATTGCCCTTGGAGCGATAATCACAAGATAGATTCTACAACTTAAAAGCCTACCGTCGCCATGTGAGCTTTGTCGATGTGATATGCGGAATTTACGCGCGACGCTGTCGATTTAATATGCATACCCGACAGGAACGGAGGCGCCGCTTTTCAACTCCTCCATCGAGATCGATGCAGAGACATCGAAGAGCTCGATCTTGCGCACGAGCTGCTTGTAGATGACATCGTAATGCTCGACACGCGGCAAGACGATCTTGAGAATATAATCATAATTCCCGGTAAGCCGATGCGCCTCGACGATCTCGGGGATGTCGCCGATGACCTTACGGAAAGATTCGATCCACTCGTCGGCATGATGCGCCGTCTTGATCATCGCATAGACCGTGGTCGGCACCCCCATCTTCTCACGGTCGAGCACGACGATGCGCCGGGCAATATGCCCGCTGTCCTCAAGCCGCTGTATACGCCGCGAGCACGCCGACACCGACAAGGCGACGCGATCGGCGAGCTCCGTCACGGATATGCCCGCATCCGCCTGCAGAAATTCGAGGATCTTTCGGTCGCGTTCGTCCAGCATCTGCGGTAATTCCCTGTATGTACGCCGCTATTTTGCACATAAATCGAAAAATGCGCAAACATTTGCAGAGAAATCCTGATAAGCTTCAAAAAACGCAAACATACGGCGGATGAATCACCGCACTATTCCTCCATTCAAAATCCAGGAGCGGAGAACAGCATTATGCGCACCATTGGCCTGATCGGCGGTATGAGTTTCGAGAGTTCTGCAGTCTATTACCGCCTGATCAACGAAATGGTCCGCGATCGGCTCGGCGGCCTCTCCTCGGCCGAACTGGTGATGTACTCCGTCAATTTCGAAGAAATCGTCACGCTGCAGAAGGCGGGGCGCTGGAACGATGCCGCCGACCGGCTCGCCGATGCTGCGCAACGCCTGGAGGCCGCCGGCGCCGAATGTGTTCTCATCTGTACCAACACCATGCACCTGATCGCGCCTCAGGTTGCCGAGCGCATTTCCGCGCCTCTCATCCACATCATCGATGAGACCGCCGCAGCCTTGAGGGCAGCAGGCCGGGTCAAGCCTCTGCTACTCGCAACCCGCTACACGATGGAACATGGCTTTTATGCCGAACGCATGGCTGACAACGGCGTCTCCATCATGGTCCCCGGCCCCGAAGATCGCACCGTCACGCACGATATCATCTTTAACGAGCTCTGCGCCGGTATCATCAAGGACGAATCGCGCCGGAAGCTGAACGCCATTATCGAGCGCGCCAAGGCCGCAGGCGCCGACAGCGTCATTCTCGGCTGCACCGAGATCTGCCTCATCCTCGATCCAAAGGCGCTGATCCTGCCCGGCTTCGATACCACGACGATCCACGCCGAAGCGGCTGTGGACTTTGCTCTTGCGGATGAAAAGAACAACAAGAGCTGCGCTGCCTGACTTCGATCAATTTACTTGACTGAGTCCAATAAATAACCAACATCGTCTCCTGTATCTGAGGAGACGATGCCATGAGTCCTGCTGCCGAATTCGCGACCATCGATGCCGTTCGCGACTTCAACCGCTTCTACACGAATTTTCTCGGCGTCCTGAACAAGGCCTATCTGGATAGCCCCTATACGCTCACGGATGTGCGCGTGCTGTTCGAAGTCGGCTTCCGCGGCGGCGTTGCCGCTTCCGCGCTGACACGCGAGCTTCATCTCGACCCCGCCTATCTCAGCCGTATCGTCAAGCGCTTCCGCGAGGATGGGCTGATCGAAACGACGCCGGACCCGACCGATGCGCGCAGCCAGATCATAAAAGTCACCGATAAGGGACAGGTGCAATTCGAGGAATTCGTCCGCCGCTCGCGCGCGCAGATCGCCGGATATTTCGAAAAGCTCGCGATCGGAGAACCCGAACGCGTCGTTGCGGCAATGCAGACGATACAGGACACGCTCGGCAGGGACCGAACCACGGCATCTCCCGCAATCATCCGCAACCACCGGCCCGGAGACATCGGCTGGATCGTACAAAGCCAGGCACGTTTCTACACGGAGGAATTCGGCTGGGACGACCGCTTCGAAGGTCTGGTGGCGGAAGTCGCCGGAAAATTCCTCTCCAATTTCAACCCGCAGAAGGATCGATGCTGGATCGCTGAACGAAGCGGCCTGAATATCGGCTCCTCTATGATCGCAGATGGCGGTGACGGCGTCGCGAAACTCCGGCTGCTCTATGTCGACAAGACAGCGCGCGGCCTTGGCCTGGGCAAGCTGCTGGTCGACGAATGCATCCGTTTCTCGCGCGATGCCGGCTACGGCAAGCTTTCGCTCTGGACCAACGATATCCTCGACACGGCACGGGCGATCTACGTCAAGGCCGGCTTCAAGCTCGTGGGGGAGGAAAGGCATTGCATGTTCGGCCCGGAATTGAACGGCCAGACCTGGGAGCTCGATCTCTGAACATAGCTGGCTGGATGCCCGCATGGACACGCTTTAGCTTCGACCCTATCTTCGATGCATCTCAAATTTGTATCGAGATATTAGCCATGACCGTGTGCAGCGAAATCCGGATAGAGCCTATCACTGCCGAACACATCGAAGACTTTCACAAGGCGCTCGATATGGTGGCCCGCGAACGGGAATATCTATCGCTGCTCGAAGCTTTTCCATTGGAGGAGACCCGCGCCTTCGTGCTTGGCATGATCGAAAACGGCAATCCGCAGCTTGTCGCCTTGGCCGATGGGACGGTGGTCGGCTGGTGCGATATCAGCCGCCATACATTTCCCTCTAACGCCCACGCGGGCAAACTCGGCATGGGCCTCATCCCCGCTTATCGCGGCCAAGGCCTGGGTCGTCGATTGATCGAAGCGACGCTGCGAGCTGCGCGTGATGTGGGAATAGAGCGCGTCGAACTCAGCGTCTATGCCGACAATAACAGAGCCATAGCGCTCTATGAGAAGGTCGGCTTTGTCCGCGAAGGACTGGCGCGCAAGTCCTTTCGCATAGACGGTCGCTACAAGGACACGATCCACATGGCGTTTTTCCACGAATAGCGCGTCCAACCGCCTCATTCTCGGCAATATCTTGCTGCGTTGCAAAAATTCGCTTGTTTTGGAAACGATCATTTCCTAAAAGGATGACATGACCACAGACACAATCGACATCACACCGAAGCTTCGCGGCCGCCCACGGGAATTCGATATGGATTCCGCGCTCGACGAGGCATTGCGCGTCTTTTCCGAGCGCGGCTATTATGCCGCCTCCATCAACGAATTGACCGAGGCCATGGGCCTCACGGCAGGCAGCGTCTACAAGGCATTCGGCGACAAGCGCGGCGTATTCCTTGCTGCTTTCAGCCGGTATCGCCAAGTCCGCCAGCAACTCATCGATGAGACGCTTGCCGAGGCGCCGAATGCTCATGAAAAGCTGCGCGCCTTGGTGACATTCTTCGCCGAAGCATCATGTGGCGAGATCGGTCGCCGCGGCTGCCTCGTGGTCGGCAGCGCGACGGAGCTTGCGCTTTTCGACGAGGAGGTCGCAAGCCGCGTCGGCGTGGCCTTCGATTTCGATGAGCGCCGCATTCTGGATCTCATTCGCCTCGGTCATTCGGACGGTTCTGTACCGAAGCATGTCGATCCTGAAAGCACCGCCTGCACCCTACTGGCCCTGACCAAGGGCATGCGCGTGATCGGCAAGACCGGCCGCAAGATCGAACACATGCTCGCCGCCGCCGAGACGGCCATGAAACTGCTGAACTGATTCTATCGAAATTTCGGGGGCAAATTCCCCCTACCCGCATCGAGGACAAGATATGCCCGCTATTGCCGCCACTAGACGGGAGAGCACACCGCTCCCGGAAAAGACCCTTTCACCGCTGCTGACATTCATGTTCGCCGCCGCCTGCGGACTGGTGGCTGCCAATCTCTATTACGGCCAGCCGCTCGCCGGTCCCATCAGTCAGTCGCTCGGCTTCACCCCTGCGGCCACCGGCCTCATCGTCACGCTGACGCAGATCGGCTACGGCCTCGGTCTCCTGCTGATCGTGCCGCTCGGCGATCTTCTTGAGAACCGCAAGCTGGTGCTGACCCTGGTGGCGCTATCCGCCATCGCGCTCATAGGCGCCGCTTTTGCCTCCTCGCCATCGCTGTTCCTGCTTGCCTCGCTCTGCATCGGCCTGGCTTCCGTCGCGGTGCAGGTTCTTGTCCCTTTCGCCGCCCATATGGCACCTGACGCCAGCCGCGGCGCTGTCGTCGGCAATGTCATGAGCGGCCTGCTCGTCGGCATCATGCTCGCCCGCCCGGCTGCGAGCTTCCTGTCCGAGCTTTTATCCTGGCACGCGGTCTACATCATCTCGGCCGGCGTCATGATCGGGCTGATCGTTATCCTGCGCCTCGTTCTGCCGACCCGCGTGCCCCATACGAAACTGCATTATGGGCAGCTGCTGTCCTCTATGGGCCACCTCGCGCTTCGCACGCCTGTGCTGCAGCGGCGTGCGCTCTATCAGGCCTGCATGTTCGGCGCCTTCAGCCTCTTCTGGACGACGACGCCGTTGCTGCTGGCAAGCCCTGCCTTCGGCCTGACGCAAAACGGCATCGCGCTTTTCGCACTTGCCGGAGCCGCGGGCGCCGTCGCCTCGCCGATTGCCGGACGCGTTGCCGATCGCGGCTGGACGAAGCTTGCCACAGCCTTCGCCCTGGTGCTCGCCATTATCGCCTTCCTGATCGGCCATTTTTCCGGCAGCGGTTCATTGCTGGCGCTGATCACGCTGACGCTGTCGGGCATCATGCTCGACTTCGGCGTCCAGACGAACCTCGTGCTCGGTCAGCGCGCCATCTTCGCGCTCAGCGCCGAGCATCGCAGCCGTCTCAACGGCCTCTATATGGCGACCTTCTTCGCCGGCGGCGCCCTCGGCTCGGCGCTTGGCGGCTGGGCCTATGCCATCGGCGGCTGGAACATGGCCTCCTGGATCGGCGTCGCCTTCCCGGTCATCGCGCTGCTTGCCTTCCTGACCGAGCGCAAGAACTGATCAAGACGGATGCGGTACAGCCAGCCGCAGCCAGTCACATTCCCGCAAGCCGGCGCCACGGAACGGGTCGATCAGCGTGCCGGAGACGATGCCGGCCAGGATCTGCGGCGCGGGCGGCACTTGGGCAATGGTCGCGACCAGCCGGTCGCGGATCCAGGCCAATGCTGCCGAATCCGATTGGTAGAAGGGCGTAAAGGCGGCAGACAGCAGCTGGAATAACCGCACATGTATCCGCCGTGCCTTGGCATAGGCAGCAAGAGCAGCCTCGATCGTTTCATGTCCTGCCAGAGCATGCGCCAGCGCCGCGACATCGAGTAGAGCCATATTGGCGCCCTGCCCGAGCTGCGGGCTGGTGGAATGCGCTGCATCGCCGACGAAGACAGTCCGCCCGCTATAGGGTCTCATCACTGTACGATGGGCATAACGCGCCAGCGTCAACTGATCCCAGTCAGTGATCTGCTCCAGCAAGGGCTCGCATTCCGGCCAGTAGCCGCGGATCGTCTGCTTCCAACGCTCGAGCCCGTGCCTACGCACCTCATCCGCATCCGCGACCTTCAGGCTCCAGAATAGAGCCGCCTGCTTCGGTAAATCCGACCTTCTGCTGCCGATCGGCAAGATGCCGATCATCACGCTGGCCTTGTCATAGCGCTGCGTCAGCGCCGCCTGATCCACCAGCCCGTCCGGACAGTCGAGCGTCGCCCAGAAAGCGCCGTAAACGAGGTTGCGGGCACGCGGCGCGACAGGCGAGGCTGCGACCAGTTCCGAGCGTGCACCACTGGCGTCGATGACGAGATCATATGGCCCGAGGCGCTCGCCCCCTTCGACGGAGAGATAGCTTTCACCATCCTCCTTTGCAACGCCGATGACGTGCTGTCCGGTATGGATCGGATGCCGCCGCGCGGAGACTTCATCGTAAAGCGTATCGAACAGTGCCGCACGATGAACGCCAAGCCCATAGCGCCCGCCCGGCAATGCATTGTAGCGCACATCGAGGACGATGCGGCCACGGGTGGTTTCCGTACCGAACAATCGATTGATCCGATTCCCGGCCGCATGGATCGCGGGGCCGAGCCCGAGCGATTCCAGCACGGTCAACCCGGTGGGCTGCAGCATCAGCGCCGAACCGACGGGAGCCGGGCTATCGAACCGTTCGATGATATCGGTCGTGTGGCCAGCGCGAGTGAGAAAGAGAGAGGCGGCAAGACCGGCAGGTCCGGCGCCGACGATGGCGATCTTCAAGGGCTTCACTGTGACGGCTCAGTCCGGCGATTGATCGAAACGGGCTCTAGCAGCCTTGACGGCCTCATGATTGGCCTCGGCCCAGTTCAAAAGCAGCGCCAGCGGCTCGTAAAGCGAGTAGCCGAGATCCGTCATGCGATATTCGACGCTCGGCGGCTTTGTCGGGAAAACCTCGCGATCGACATACCCGTCGCGCTGGAGATCGCGCAGCGTTTGCGTCAGCATTCTTTGGGAGATATCGGGCACCAGGCGGCGCAACTCGCCGAAACGATAAGGCCGTTTAGCCAGCGTTTCCAGCAACAGCACCGACCATTTTCCGCCGATCTGCGATATCAGGTCCCGCACGGGACAATTGCTGAAATCAAGTTTGCTGAGATCGAAGTCGCGCAGCGGCGGATCCTCGCTGCGCAGATTGACGACGGCGCTGGCTGCCATGCCGGTTCCCTTTTGGTAACTTGGAGCCCAAAAACTGCCTCCTTTACACCGTGAAGTCAATTCCTATTCTAGTGCTAGTCTCTTTTTGAGAGCAGCAAGGCCCCTGCGAATGTGCGGCGGTCCAACAAGGGAAAACATATGAGCAGCACTCTTCTCGTCACCGGCGCCGCCGGCAAGCTTGGCCAGCGCGTCATCCATCACCTGCTGGAGACATATAAGGTCGCGCCCGGTCGCATCATCGCCGCCACGCGCAGCCCGGAGACGCTTGCCGATCTCGCGGCCAAGGGCGTCGTCACCCGCAAGGCCGACTTCGATGATGCCGCCGGTCTGCCCGCCGCCTTCGCGGGCGTCGATCGCCTGCTGATCATCAGTACCGATGCGCTCGCCGTCCCCGGCCAGCGCCTCAAGCAGCATACGGCTGCCGTCGAAGCCGCGAAGAAGGCTGGCGTCAAGCATATTCTCTACACCTCAATGCCGGCTCCGGAAGGTTCGCTCGTCACCTTCGCGCCTGACCACCTCGGCACGGAAAACGCCATCAAGGCAAGCGGCATCGGCTATACGATCCTGCGCGACGCCTGGTACTTCGACAATTATCTGATGGGCCTGCCGCACAGCCTTGAAACCGGCAAATGGTATACGGCAACCGGCGGCGGCCGCGTCAGCAACATCAGCCGCGAAGATTGCGCGCTCGCGATTGCCGCAGCTCTGGCTTCCGATGCAACGGACAATGCCACCTACACGCTGACGGGCTCGACCGCCGTCACCATCGAGGAGGTCGCAAGCGTCGTCAGCCGGATCACCGGCCGTCCGCTTGAAGTCGTGCAGGTCACGGACGAACAGTTTGCCGCAGGCCTCACCGGTGCCGGCCTGCCGAAGTTCGTGGTGGATATGCTCGTCTCCGCCGACGCCAACACCCGCGCCGGCAAATTCGACATCCTTACCAATGACTTCAACAAACTGACCGGCAAGGAGCCGCAGACGCTGCGCAGCTTTATCGAGGAACATAAGGCAGCATTGGCTGGCTGAGTTTTGGAACTTTAGGGTGAGTCTCTCTTTGCTGAGACTTCAAGCATAGCCCCTCACCCAGCCCTCTCCCCGCAAGCGGGGCGAGGGAGTTTTGGTGCTCCGCACGCAAGCTCTAATCGAGTGATGTCGCCGCCATTTTGAGCTGTCGTCCCTTCTCCCCGTAAGCGGGGAGAAGGCTAGGATGAGGGGTCAGGCCAGAAGGCGCGGCAACAACAAACTTGCCTGACTAGCGCTGGAACCTTTTCCCTCAAACCACCTGACCACAAGCCCTGCGGAAGCGACGAACCGTTTCGGCCATGCCATATTCCAGCGCATCGGCGGTCAGCCCGTGACCGATCGACGTCTCCGCGAGCTTCGGGATACGCTTGAGTAGCGCCGGCAGGTTGGCGACCGTCAGGTCGTGACCCGCATTGACGTCGAGGCCGTTGGCGAAGGCGGCGTCGGCGGTTTTGCCGAGCGCTTCGAGGATGATGGCAGCCTTCTGCGGATCATCATAGCATCCGCCGTAAGGGCCGGTGTAAAGTTCGATGCGGTCGGTGCCCACTTCCCTGGCGATCTTTACCGCCCCGGCATCGCCGTCGCCATCGGCAAACAACGACACCCGGCAGCCGATCGTCTTGTATTTGGCGACGACCTCGGCCAGCAGTTCACGGTTCTTGCGGAAGTCCCAGCCGTGATCCGAGGTCGCCTGAGAAGGATCATCGGGCACGAGCGTCACTTGTTCAGGTTCCGCCGAAGCACAGAGATCGAAGAACTCGTCGCTTGGATAGCCCTCGATATTGAATTCCGCTTCCGGAAACTCATCATCGATCAACGCACGGATATCGGGCAGATCGGAAAAGCGGACATGCCGCTGATCGGGACGCGGATGAACGGTCAGCCCGCTTGCTCCCGCGGCCAGCGCGATGCGCCCCAAGCCCGTGACGCTCGGCCAGGGAAGATCACGCCGGTTGCGCAGCATCGCGATGGCATTGAGGTTCACGGAGAGCTTGGCGGGCATGATCGAAATCCCTGATTTTCAAAGCGGATGATAGCAGCCGTTTTAGGCCATTATGCGCAGCAAAACCAACGAGATTCCGACATCAACCCATGCAAAACTTTGATGGAGAGGATCGAACCAAGTCACCGCATCGCGACATCCCTCACGCAAGGCTCAGGACGTCTTGTCAACGGACAATCGTCAGCGTCTCGGCGGCGCGGGTAATGGCTGTATAAAGCCAGCGCTCGCGCGTATCGCGGAACGCCCAGCTCTCGTCGAACAGCACGACATTGTTCCACTGCGAACCCTGGGCTTTATGCACCGTCAGCGCATAGCCGTAGTCGAATTCGTCATAGCGCTTTCGGGTCGACCACGGGATCTCGCCCTCGACATCCTCGAAGGCCTGCTTCAGGAGCTTGATCTTCGCTGCCCCACGATCCATGTCGTCATCTTCCGGCCGCACCAGAAGATTGATGCCCGGCTTCGTCGTTTCCCGGGAAGAGGTCATCACCTGCCAGAGCGAGCCGTTGAGCAACCCTTTGGCGGGATCATTGCGCAGACAGACGAGCTTGTCGCCGGATTGCGGATAATCGGCCGTAAAACCCTTGAGCTCACGCAGACGCTGATTGTAGCGGCGCCGCGTCCTATTGGTACCGACGAGCACCTGATCGGCCTCCAGCACCAGCGGCTGCGTGACCTCGTTCTTCGAGATCACCTGCGCGGTGCCATAGTCGCCATGCATGATTTCCTTGCCCTCGCGCACCTGCATGGCGAGCTGAATGATCGGATTGTCGCGCGCCTGACGATGAATATCCGTCAGCAGATAATCCGGTTCCTCGTTCGTGAAGAAACCGCCGCCCGAAACCGGCGGAAGCTGCCCGGGATCGCCGAGCACCAGAATAGGCGTGCCAAAACTCATCAGATCCTTGCCGAGCGCCTCGTCCACCATCGAGCATTCATCGACGATGATCAGCGCGGCCTTGGCGACCGGGCTTTGGCGATTGATGGTGAACATCGGGGCAATCGATGTCTTGCCCGTCTCTTCGTCCTCGACGGCCTCTTCGCCGCGCGGCCGGTAGATCAGCGAATGGATGGTCTTGGCATTCGAGGCGCCGCGCGAGCGCAGTACCTGCGCCGCCTTGCCGGTAAAGGCAGCAAACAGCACATCGCCATCCACATGCTCGGCAAAATGCCGAGCAAGCGTCGTCTTGCCCGTGCCGGCATAGCCGAACAGACGAAACAACGGCGAGCGCCCCTCCTTCAGCCATTTGGCGACGGCCTTGAGCGCTTCATCTTGTTGCGGCGCGAATTGCATGGGCCGAATTGGCAGGATTCGGCCGCTGGAAGCAAGCAGTAAAAAATACCCGGCGAACCGGGAATAAAATCGCAAGCCCCGGTGTCTCATGTCCGGCAACGCAAAAAAGCAAAGCCTGGACGATCTCGTCCACCCACCCGAGGAGAAACATCATGAAGACCATGAGATTCCTGACCGCGCTCGCTGCGGCATCTGCCTTTGCCACGGCCGCACTCGCCGCGGCTCCAGTCAAGACGGTCGAAAGCGCCAAGGGCAAGGTGCTCGCCGGCGAGAACGGCATGACGCTCTATACGTTCAAGAACGACAAGTCGGGCGAATCCAATTGCAACGGCGATTGCGCGAAAGCCTGGCCGCCGCTGATCGCCGATAGCAAAGCCAAGGCGGAAGGTGCATATTCGATCATTACCCGCAAGGACGGGAAGAAACAGTGGGCAAAGGACGGCATGCCGCTCTATTTCTTCGTCAAGGACACAAAATCCGGTGATGTCGCCGGCGACGGCTTCAAGGGCGTATGGGATGTCGCGAAGCCCTGATGGGAACGAAAAGGGCGCGGCGGGAACATCCCCCGCGCCCGACAGCTTCGAGGCGGAAGTGCTGGCGCTCCTCCCCTCGTTGAGGCGCTATTCGCGCAGCCTCACCCGCTCGGACGCCGATGGCGAGGACCTGCTTCAGGATTGCGTCGAAAGGGCCCTGACCCGGCGCGGCCAGTGGCGCGGGCTGAACCTGCGCGGCTGGGTCCTCACCATCATGACCAATCTCTATCGCAACGGGCGGCGCCAGGAGGTGGGCCGCAGCTTTGTCGATATCGATGACAACAGCCACTTGGCCGCAGCCGAGGCGGACAGTGATCCGCTGCAGCGATCGCGCCTGGAAACGGCACTGAACAGCCTTAGTGAAGACTATCGCGCAGTGCTGATGCTCGTCGTCGTCGAAGGCTGCAGCTATCAGGATGTCGCCGATATGCTCGATATCCCGATCGGCACCGTGATGTCGCGCCTGTCGCGCGCGCGGCAGAAGATGACCAGCCTGTTGGATGCAGACAATGTTGTCACGCTTCGGAGACCAAGATGAACGAACGCAAACCGACCGTGACCGAAGCGGACCTTCACGCCTTTGCCGATGGCCTTCTGCCACCGGAAAAACAGGCGGAATTGCAGGCGTGGCTGACCGAAAACCCCGAAGATGCCGCCGCCGTTGCGGCATGGCAGGTCCAGAACGATGACATCCGGGCCATGTTCTCGCCCTATGCCATATCGAAGGACGGCGACACTGATCTCATTTCCACAAGCAGAAGCACGCTCTCCGCGCAAGCGATCCCGCCACAGCGCAGCCGCAGGCTGATGATGCTCGCCGCCTCACTGGCACTGTTCGTCGCCGGTGCGGCAGCCGGTCATTTCGGCCCGGATCTCCTGGTACCGCGCGAATTACAGCTGACCTCGATCGAAGCCCTGCCGCAACAGGCGCATTCGGCTTTCGTCGTTTATGCCAGCGATGTCCGCCATCCCGTCGAAGTCGGCGCGGATCAGGAAGCCCATCTCGCCACCTGGCTCGGCAAACGCATGAATGTCGCTGGCCTCAAGGTGCCGAGCCTGCAGACGCTAGGCTTCCAGTTGGTCGGTGGCCGGCTGCTGCCGGTCAACGGCACGCCCGGCGCCCTGTTCATGTATGAAAATGCCAGCGGTCAACGCCTGACCGTGCTGGTTGGGCGCAATAGCGGCAACACAACAACCAGCTTCCGCTTTGCCAGCGACAAGGCCGTCGAGACCTTCTATTGGATCGACGGCGATCTCGGCTATGCCGTGACGGGCGAAATCTCGCGGGACATGCTGCAGCAGGTGGCGGACGAGTGCTACAGGCAGTTCTCGTCGTAGCTTGCCTCAAGGTGAAGCGTTTTGTCGCCCCAGGCTGTTGAGTTAGCCCCTGCCCCGAAACGGTCTCAGATGGAAGCTGTTGGAACGAGGCTAATCTTTATGTGTTTGGCGATGACGAAACCGCTCACTCCGTAGCTGGCATCCCATTCTATGCGGAAGTTCTCTTCCATCTTCGCAATTTCCAGATCAAAGATGATACCCGGTACCATTTCGAAATCGGTACAACTGATGGCGCTCACCTCCCCAAGGACAAGGGTAACGATCGCGTGTTTATCCAGGAGGAAGTAGCCTTTGGCGTCCACCTGATCAGTCATGTTCCATGCGTGGATACGCATCAGCCCTGCTGCCCTGCCCGGGAAGCTGATCTCAAGCAATTTGGCATCGTGGAAGCGGGGTATCCGCCCGAACCATTCAAGCAGAGATTTGCCGCCGGGAATATCGCTTAGCACAGAAGTAGAGGACATTACGGTTCACGAATGGGATAAGCGGTTAGGAAACGCTTGTTCAGAAGGTCAACAGAAGCTCTTCAGGAAACTGCGATGTACAATTCAACAACCGGACAGCAACATAGCAAAACAGGGCTGTATTATGCCAGTGACACAAAGAACAAACCATTCGTCAGCCGATTTCTGACTGATTCTTAGCGCTGAGGATCGTTTTCAAGCGCGATCGGCTTGCCATGCGGCGTTGCCTCGGCCGCACGTTGCCAGCTTTGCTGCAAAGCCACAATCGCGTCGGCATCGGCAATGCCCTTCGCGACCAGCAGCCCTGACAAAGCAGCCACCCAGCAGTCGAAATAATCGCTGCCGTCAGGCGCGCGGCCCGGCTTGTGAAGTTCCACCGACAACTGCTCAGCCCATTCGCTCCAGGCGAACAGGCCCTTCTCGTGCAGGTGAACGGTCATCGCAAAAGCGCCCGCCGCCCAGGGTTCCGGAAAGACTGGCTCGCCATCGGCAGACTTCGGCAGTCCGGGCGATTGCGCCAGAGGCGATGGGACCTCACACGCGCTCAAGATAGCTCTCCCAGGCATCGATCGAGACCGTCAAAGAGGGATCAGCGCCCTCGCCCCAGATCTCGGCACCGTCGAAGACGACCGTATAGACCCATTGCGGATTTTCGCCGCGGCCATGGGCATTGTCATCGGGGAAGACGAAGGAGCCCTGCACCGCTTCGATGACACCCGTCTTTGCGCGGGCATAGCGCGGCAATCTGGTGTGGCCGATCGGGTTGAAGTTCTTGGTGCGGACATGATCGCCGACGGCAAAGAGCGGGGCGGTCTCGACCGGCCGGTCGCAAGGACCGCCCTTCGCCAATGCGCCATCGACCATTTCAGCCTTCAGAACCCGCTTCGGCACTCTGCCCTGTTCGAGCGAATGGCCGATCCGGGACTCTTCGGCGGTGGCGAAGCCGTGCCGCTCCAGCAGCGCTTCGACAGCACGAATCCAGATCTCATAGTAGCTGGCGCCAAGATAGCTGGCCGGCGGAATGTTTTCGCGTGCATGCCGGCTTTCATCAATGGTCCAGGCACCGAAGGCACCACAGGAGAGCGTGATGCCGAGCGCGCGCTTTTCCCATTCGGCATGGAAATAGGGCTCGTTCGGTTCCGGCGCGACTGGGCCGAAACCCATCTGGCCGCCAAGATCGTGTGGACCGTTCATCACGCGGCCTCCGGAGTCTTGGCGAGCGCGGTACCGATCATGGCGTCGCGGCTGACGAGATCCGCCAGCGCCGCCTCATCCATATCTTCGGAGCCGGCAGGCCGCTCAGGGATTACCAGATAGCGAAGTTCCGCCGTCGAATCCCACACACGGATTTTCGTCTCCTGCGGCAATGTCAGGCCGAATTCGGCGAGCACGCCACGCGGATCGATCACCGCGCGGGAGCGATAGGCCGGCGCCTTGTACCAGACCGGCGGCAGCCCGAGCACGGCCCACGGATAGCAGGAGCAGAGCGTGCAGACGATCAGGTTATGCGTTTCCGACGTATTGAACACCGCGCGCATATGCTCGCCCTGGCGGCCGGTAAAGCCGAGACTGGCAATCGCCGCCGTCGCGTCGCGCCGCAGCCAGTCGGCAAAGTCGGGATCGCTCCAGGCTTTCGCCACCACCTGCGCCCCATTGCGCGGCCCCACCTTCGTCTCATAGGTCTCGACGATACGGTCGATCGCCGCCGGATCGATCAAGCCCTTTTCCGTCAGCAGCGTCTCCAGCGCCTTCACCCGCGCCTGCATGTCCGAATAGTGGTTGTCGTGGTGATGATGGTCGTCATCATCGTGCGAATGTCCGTGGGACATGGCTTACTCCTGTCTCTGGCCGTTACTTTAGCATCGGCCAGAGACTGAGCACCAGCAGGATGGCCATGGTTATGTTGAACCATTTAAGCCTGATGGGATCGGACAGCCAGTCGCGCAGCACGGAGCCGAAGCCCGCCCAGGTCGATACGCTCGGCACATTCACGGCGGCAAATGCCAGTCCGACGAGCAGAACGGTGAAGAGATAGAGCTGCTCGTTAGTGTAAGTGGCCATGGCGGTGACAGCCATCACCCACGCCTTGGGATTGACCCATTGGAACGCAGCAGCGCTGATAAAACTCATCGGCTTTGCATCGCTTTCCGCCTCGCTCAGGCTGCGCGAAGTGCCGATCTTCCAGGCAATCCAGACGAGATAGGCCCCGCCGGCGAATTTAAGCGCGGTATAAAGCACGGGCACCGTGTGCAGAAGTGCCCCCAACCCCAATCCCACCGCAATCAGCAGCACAAAAAAGCCGACACCGATGCCGAGCATATGTGGAATGGTGCGCCGGAAACCGAAGTTCACACCGGAGGTAAACAACATCATGTTGTTCGGTCCGGGCGTGATCGAGGTCGTGAATGCAAAAAGTAGAAGAGCCAGAAATGTATCCAGCGCCATGATGCCTCCCAGGACACCGTATCGTGACAAGGCGGCATCCAAAATTCTTCTTCACGCGCGCAAAAATGCGGCGGCGCATGACGGTGCGACATTAGTTCGCCGGCCATACGAAAGCCATAGGATGATTGTCACCGTGACATGACGGATGCCGATTGAAATCCGGTTGAATGCCCCTATCCTTCGGTTTTCTCCAGCGAGGAATGACCATGCGCGAGCCCATCCCAACCGTCACCCTTCCTTCTGGCATCCAGGTTCCGGCACTTGGCCAGGGCACCTGGAATATGGGCGAGAATGCAGCAAGCGCCAGGGATGAGATCGCCAGCCTGAAAACCGGCCTCGATCTCGGCATGACGCTGATCGACACGGCTGAGATGTATGCAGACGGCGGCTCGGAGGAGATTGTCGGCAAGGCGATCGAAGGCCGCCGCGACGAGGTTTTCCTCGTCAGCAAGGTCTATCCCGCCAATGCGAGCCGCAAGGGCGCAGTTGCAGCCTGCGAACGCAGCCTGAAGCGCCTGAATACCGATCGCATCGATCTCTATCTGCTGCATTGGCGCGGTAACTATCCGCTCGAAGAAACGGTGGAAGCCTTCGAAAGCCTAAAGGCGGCCGGGAAGATCGAAGCCTGGGGCGTGTCGAACTTCGACGTTGCGGATATGGACGAGCTGCTCTCCGTGCCGAACGGCGGCAATGTCGCCGCCAACCAAGTGCTCTACAATCTCTCCCGGCGCGGCATCGAATATGACCTCTTGCCATGGTGCCAGGAGCGAAGCATTCCAATCATGGCCTATTCGCCGATCGAGCAAGGCCGCCTGCTCCACCATCCCGAGCTGATCCGGATTGCCAAGACCTATCAGGCGACGCCGGCCCAGATCGCGCTTGCCTTTCTGCTGGAGCGCGACGGCGTGATCTCGATCCCGAAGTCCTCGAACCCTCAGCGCATCGAGGAAAACCGTGAGTCGATCGATATCGATATCACCGACGAGGATTGGGCTGTGCTCGATGCCGCCTTCCCGCCGCCGTCGCGAAAGAAGTCATTGGAGATGCTATAGGTTTACGCAGCAGCCTTCTGCTGCGCAACGATCAGCTCGATTGCCCGGAAAGCATCGATCTCCTGCCAGTCGGCCGGATCGCGATAGGTCGGGTAAAGTGAAAAGGCGGCAGCGGCGATCTGATCGACCGTCCTCCGCTTGGTCCGGCGCCTGGCAAGTATTGCCTTGGTGTAAACGCCGAAATGATCCTCAGTCACCCCCCAGCCTGCATAAAAGGGCGCGGCATAGCAGCGGACCGGAATGCCGCGCAGCAGCGCATCGAAGCCGAACTGGCTCGAAACCGTCCAGACCTCGTCGACGACTTCGAGGATGGAGGCTACCGACACGGCATCGTCGATCATGACCACATCGCCCTTGGAAGCCGGCCCCGTAAGATATCCCTTACGAAGCCCGGCCATGACATCCGGATGGGTGCGGATGAGGCATTGCGAATCGCTCGCCAGCCCATCGGCAAGCATCTTCTCGAAGGAGGCTTTTGAGCCGAGCGCCCTGTCGACGGAAACGTCGCCAACGACCTGATCCACCAGCAGAATGCGGCGCTTTGCAGTCCGCTCGATATTGGGCTGCCGATGGGGGAGATGATTGTATTTCGAGAGCTTGTTGAGAACGATCTGCTCGCGGATAGCGCGGCCGAGCTCTCCTGCCTCTCCCGCCCCCTCTATCAGCTGCTCAAGCCGCGACGGCCTGTTTGCATCGACGGGCAGGCCAAGATCGTCGATAACGATGGACAGCGGAATGGCGCCGGACTTGCCAAGCCCTATCGACCGCAGGAAACCGTCCTCGAGATGCCAGTGGCGCAATCCGCGAAACCGTGCAAACCTGGCTGCCACCTTGGCCGGCGCGCGGCCACCCCAGGACACGATGCCGCCAATTTTAGGAGAAAGGATCGAGGCCAGTTTCTGCGAACGGAAATAATGTCCGAGCCAGGGAAAATCACTTCGTACGAAAGGCGCCGCGCCGAGGCGCATGCCAGCCGGCGGATGCCACGGCTTTTCACCTATCTCAGGCAAAGTCTCGCCGGCAAGGACTGCCACAATGTTCCCTCGCTAGAAGTGATATCGCCGGCCTAGGTCGGTCATCGCAAAAGATAGAGCGGTTTGGTGCTTCACGAAAGCACCAAACCGCTCTGATTTCTCACGCAATTCCGGTCGGCAAGCCGATCAACGCCGCAGGCTCTTACATCCCCTGTGAGCCGCGGTTCATCGCAGCAATGCCGGTGCGGCAGACTTCGATAAGGCCGAGCGGCTTGACGATGGCGATGAACTGATCGATTTTCGAGGACTTGCCGGTGATCTCGAAAATGAAGTGCTCGACGGTCGCATCCACGACCTTCGCGTGGAAGGCGTCGGCGAGCCGCAGCGTCTCGGCGCGCGTCTCGCCGTTTCCGGTGACCTTCAGCAGTGCCACTTCGCGCTCGATCGGCCGCTCCTGGCCGAGTTCGCGGGCGCGCACCGTCAGATCGACGACGCGGTGAACGGGAACGATGCGCTCAAGCTGCGCCTTGATCTGCTCCAGCACCTGCGGCGTGCCGCGCGTGACGATGGTAATGCGCGACAGATGCGCCTGATGCTCCGTCTCCGAAACGGTGAGGCTTTCGATATTGTAGCCACGGCCGGAGAAGAGGCCGATGACGCGGGCGAGAACGCCGGGCTCGTTGTCGACCAGCACCGAAAGCGTATGGCTCTCGGCCGCCGCGGTTTCGGGCGAAATGAAGTAGGCGGAGCCCGTGGGTTGAAGGTGTGCGTTCATGATCCTTGTTCCGTTTCCTCGGTTCTTGTTCGGCATGCCGGCGGGATCGGCTGAGGCGCGGCTCCTGCAGCACCCCAGCTATCGATCAAACCAGCTGGCGCCCCTTGGCGTCGATGGCATTGGCGACGGCCTCGTCGGTTGCTTCGTCCGGCAGCAGCATTTCGTTGTGCGCCTTGCCCGAGGGGATCATCGGGAAGCAGTTGGCGAGATTGGCGACGCGGCAATCGAAGATGACCGGCTTGTTGACGTCGATCATTTCCTGGATGGCGCCATCGAGCTCACCCGGCTTCTCGCAACGCAGGCCGACGGCACCATAGGCTTCCGCAAGCTTGACGAAATCAGGCATCGCTTCCGTGTAGGAATTGGACAGACGATTGCCATGCAGCAGCTGCTGCCACTGACGAACCATGCCCATGTACTGGTTGTTGAGGATGAAGATCTTGATCGGCGCATTGTGCTGGATCGCAGCCGACATTTCCTGAATGCACATCTGAATAGAAGCATCGCCGGCAATGTCGATGACCAGGCTCTCCGGATGGGCGATCTGCACGCCGAGCGCTGCCGGCAGGCCGTAGCCCATGGTTCCGAGACCACCCGAGGTCATCCAGCGGTTCGGCTGTTCGAAGCCGTAGAACTGCGCCGCCCACATCTGGTGCTGGCCGACTTCGGTGGTGATGTAGGTATCGCGATGCTTCGTCAGCTCATAGAGGCGCTGGATCGCATATTGCGGCATGATGACGTCGTCGCTCGCCTTGTAAGCAAAGGAATTGCGCGCGCGCCAGCGGGTGATGTCGGCCCACCAGTCGCCCAAACGCTCGGCAGCCGGCTTCTGCGGCAAGGCGCGCCACAGGCGAACCATGTCTTCCAGAACATTGCCGACATCGCCGAGGATGCCGACATCGACGCGGACATTCTTGTTGATCGAAGACGGATCGATGTCGATATGGATCTTCTTCGAATTCGGCGAGAAGGCATTCAGGCGGCCGGTAATGCGGTCGTCGAAGCGTGCACCGATGCAGACCATGACGTCGCAATCATGCATCGCCATGTTGGCCTCGTAGGAACCATGCATGCCGAGCATGCCGAGCCAGTTCTTGCCGGAAGCCGGATAGGCGCCGAGGCCCATCAGCGTCGACGTAATCGGGAAATCGGTCAGCTCGACCAATTCGCGCAGCAGCTTGGAGGCTTCCGGACCGGAATTGACGACGCCGCCGCCGGAATAGATGACCGGGCGACGGGCATTCTTCATCAGCTCGATCGCCTGCGTGATCTTGTTGAGATCGCCCTGGATCTTCGGCTGATAGCTCTTCTGGACATGATGGGCTTCCGGCGGCGTATAGGTGCCGGTCGCGAACTGAATGTCCTTCGGAATGTCGACGACGACGGGGCCTGGACGACCCGACTGGGCGATGCGGAAGGCTTCATGAATGACAGCAGCCAGCTCGTTGACGTCCTTGACCAGCCAGTTGTGCTTGGTGCAGGGCCGCGTGATGCCGACGGTATCGCATTCCTGGAAGGCGTCGGAGCCGATCAGAGTTGTCGGGACCTGGCCGCTGAGGCAGACAAGCGGGACGGAATCCATCAAGGCGTCCTGCAGCGGCGTGACCGCATTGGTCGCGCCCGGGCCGGAGGTAACCAGCATGACGCCGACCTTGCCGGTGGAGCGGGCATAGCCCTCGGCCGCATGGCCGGCGCCCTGCTCGTGGCGAACGAGGATGTGCTTGATGTCGTCCTGCTGGAAGATCTCGTCATAGATCGGAAGCACGGCACCGCCCGGATAACCGAAGATGTGTTCGACGCCGTTGTCCTTGAGCGCCTGCAACACGATCTCCGCGCCTGTCATTCGATTGCCGCTCGCCTGATTATCTGTGCCGGTCATACGTTTGTTCCGCTGTCTGCTGGAGGTTTGGAAGAATGAAATCTCGATTTCGGGCATAAAAAAAGGCCCCTTGGGGAGCCTGTCATCTAGCGCATGGGTGGCTGTCGCCGGATGGTTACACCATCCTGCCCATGCGCTTTCCCACCACGATAAGACCGATCGAGTTTTTCATGGGGCGAAGTGATAGACAGAAAATTTCGAAGCGTCAACGCGTGAAGCAATAAAAAATCGCGGTGTCGCCGAAACCCTTTAAATGCATGGATGACCGACAGGATTTTGTTAAGCCGCCATCTCTATGCTCCGGCATGGACTAGTTGGGGTAGCTGTTTGCTGAACAATGATCTGCAGACGTCCGGCAAAGCTGGAGATTTTGATCGTCGCGACAAGCTGAAGCCGGGAAATCGCTTCCTCGGCCGTGTAGTTGCGTGCAACGGCTCGAGAGCAACGATCGCCGCCGTCGCCGAGGCCGGTGGCACGGACCTTACCGAACTATGGTCGGTCGGTCGGCTGATTTCCATCAGTGTCGGAAAGAACCGCGTGGCCGCCCTCGTCTATTCGATGAACACGCAAAGCGTCGGCTGGGGCGAAGGACAGGACAATCTGTTCCGCATCGAGGTCGAACTTTTGGGCGAGGTCCATGTCGGGCCGGATGGCCGCGAGGAATTTTCGAGCGGCATCACCGCCTATCCTTATCTCGGCGCGATTGCGCATCGCATCCGTGCCGCCGATCTCATGCGCATCTTCGATGCCGGCAAGGGCAATAGCTGCGTCATCGGCAAGCTGACGCAGGATGAAAGCATCGACGCCGCCATCCATATTCCCTCCATGCTGTCGAAGCATTTCGCCGTCGTCGGCTCGACCGGCGTCGGCAAATCCACCGCCGTCTCGCTGTTGCTGCACAAGGCGATCAGCACCGATCCGAAACTGCGCGTACTGATCCTCGATCCGCATAATGAATTTGCCGCCGCCTTTCCGAAGCACGCCGTCGTCATCGACACCGATACGCTCGACCTGCCCTTCTGGCTGATGCGGCTGGAAGAATTCAGCGAAGTCGTCTTCCGCGGCCGACCGGCGATACCGGAGGAGCTCGATGCGCTGCGCGATCTTATTCCGGAAGCAAGACGCGCCTTCCGCGGCAGCGATTCAAGCCTGATGCGCCGCCAGACGGAAAAGTCTTCCGTGACGGCGGATACGCCGGTTCCCTACCGCATGGCCGATCTGCTGGCGCTGATCGACGAGCGCATCGGCCGGCTGGAGGGCCGGCAGGAAAAGCCGCATCTGCGCTCCCTGAAAATGCGCATCATCTCGGCGATCAACGATCCCCGCTATCACTTCATGTTCTCCAACAATACGATCACCGATACGATCATGGAGACCATCGCCAAGATCTTCCGCATTCCGGGCGACGGCAAGCCGATCTGCACGTTCCAGCTCGCCGGCATCCCCTCGGAAGTCATCAACTCCGTGGCGTCCGTCCTCTGCCGTATGGCGTTCGAGCTGGCGCTCTGGAGCGACGGTGCGATCCATATGCTGGTCGTCTGCGAGGAAGCGCATCGCTACATTCCCGCCGATCCGACGCTCGGCTTCTTCCCGACGCGCCAGGCCATCGCCCGCATCGCCAAGGAGGGCCGCAAATACGGCGTATCGCTCGGCATCATCACGCAGCGGCCGGGCGAACTCGATCAAACGATCCTGTCGCAGTGTTCGACGCTCTTCGCCATGCGTCTCGCCAATGATCGCGACCAGGAAATCATTCGCTCGGCCATCCCGAACTCCTCGATCTCGACAACGAGCTTTCTGTCATCGATCGGCAACGGTGAAGCTATCGCCTTCGGCGAGGCCATCGCAGTTCCGATGCGCATGCGCTTTTCCCAGGTCGAGCGGCATTTGCTGCCGAAAGCCAGCGGCAGCACGGCGAAGGTCAGCGAGGATTCGCCTGATACGGTCGATCTGCGCACGATCATCAGCCGCATGCGTTCGATTACAGGTCCAGATATCAGCGCCTTGCAACAGAACTACGGTGCCGCAGCGGATGCGGTAACCGAGAGCAGGAATGATTTCGACGATCTACCTATAGAGCAGACATCGCAACGTGTGGCGGAAGCCGATGCGCCATCGATCGAACCCTATCGCCCCGACATGCTGCCTCGCGCGGCCACCCCGCAGACAGCGCAGCCGCCGCAGACATCGATCGACAGCAGGCTTGCGGACCTGCGCCGCGAATTTCGCAGCGACGATACGGCCGCACGACCAGTGCCGCCGAGAGAACCCTTACCGTCGCTCAAGCGGGAACCCGGCCTTTCGCTGCGGGACAGCATACTGAAAAAGCCGCTGAGCAGCCTCTACGACAAGGATTGAGGCAGCAGGCTCACGGGCTCAGACGCTCCCAGCTCTCGTCCATCTGATTGCGAAACCAGGTCATCTGCCGCTTGGCATATTGCCGCGTTGCCGCTGCTCCGGTTTCGATGACCTCTTCCCGCGTCATCTCACCCTTCAGCATCGCGGCGATCTGCGATACCCCGATCGCCTTCATGACCGGCATCTCCGGCGACAGATCCAATGCCAGCAAAGCCCGCACCTCCTCCTCCGCCCCCATTGCCAGCATCGTCTCGAAGCGGCTGTTGATGCGCTGGTGCAGCAGCGCGCGCTCGGGCAGGACAACGATTTTCCGAGCACGATCTGGATCGATGACCATCGGCCCGGTCTTGCCCTGAAAGGCGGCAATCGAACGGCCCGTCGCCTCCCTCACCTCCAGGGCGCGGACAATGCGCTGGCCATCCTGCGGGTTGAGGGTTTCAGCAATAGCGCTATCACGTTCTGCAAGCTCGCCATACAGCGCCTCCGCCCCTTCCGCCAACAGCCGACTGCGAAGCCGGCTACGGATGTCAGGTGGAATCTCGGGCATGTCGGAGAGCCCGCCAGCCAGCGCTTTGAAATAGAGCCCGGTACCACCGACGAAGACAGGCAATCGCCCCTCGTCGCGCAGGCGCTCGACCAAGACGCCTGCCTCACGCAGCCAGGCGCCGGTCGAATAGGCCTGTCCCGCCGGCACATGACCGTAGAGATGATGCGGAATGCCTTCCATCTCGGCCTCCGAGGGTCGCGCAGTCAGCACGCGCAGGGTATCGTAGACCTGCATGCTGTCGGCATTGATGACGACGCCGCCATGCAAACGGGCCAATTCTACCGCCAGCGCGGACTTGCCGCTGGCGGTCGGCCCGGTTATCAGGATCGCGTCGATATCGCTCACAAGGTTTCTGCTCATGGCCCTCGTTGCCACGCTTATTGCCAATCCGTCAAACCCCGTTCTTGTTCCGGCCATCGCTGAACAGGCGGCTGATGCTGTCAAAGCGTCCGGGCTCTATTGGCTAGCCGATGGCATTGCCTGCGATATCGCGCTTCGCGACGGGACTGATATCGGGGCCGCAGAGGCCAATATATTGGCCGTGATCGGCAGCGAGCCGATCGATCTCGTGATTCAGGATGCCGACACCCGCCGCAAGAAGTTGCTGATTGCCGATATGGACTCCACCATGATCGGCCAGGAATGCATCGACGAGCTTGCCGCCGAAGTCGGCCTCAAGGAGAAAGTCGCAGACATTACGGCTCGCGCCATGAATGGCGAAATCGCCTTCGAGCCGGCGCTGCGCGAGCGCGTGGCGCTGCTGAAGGGATTGCCCATTTCCGTCGTCGACGATGTCATTGCCAAGCGCATCACGCTGACGCCTGGCGGCCCCGAACTCATCGCGACGATGAAGGCGAAGGGCTACTACACCGCCCTCGTCTCCGGCGGCTTCACCGTCTTTACCAGCCGCATCGGCACCACCCTCGGCTTCGACGAGAACCGCGCCAATATCCTGCTGGAAGAAAACGGCATCCTGACCGGGCTCGTCGAGGAACCGATCCTCGGCAAGCAAGCCAAGGTGGATGCGCTGAACGATATCGCCGGCAAGCTCGGCATTTCCACCGATGACGCGCTCGCCGTCGGCGACGGCGCAAATGACCTCGGCATGCTGCAGCTTGCCGGCTCCGGCGTCGCACTTCACGCCAAGCCGACGGTCTCGGCACAGGCCGGAATGCGCATCGACCATGGCGATCTCACCGCCCTCCTCTACATCCAGGGCTATCGCAAGACGGACTTCATCAAACCATAGAACGGCGCAATCGCCGGGATCGGGGCTTTGGATGATCATCACCGAAACCGACCGCCTCATCATCCGCAACTGGCGCGAGACGGATCGTGATCTGGCCTACGAGATCAATTCCGACGAAGCCGTCATGGAATTCTTTCCGTTCCGCCGCAATCGTGCGGAAGCCGACGCTTTCTTCGATCGCGTTCATGCGATGATTTCAGAAACCGGGTTTGGCCTCTATGCCCTTGAGCTCAAAGAAAGCGGAGAAGCGATCGGTTATTGCGGATTGATGCGGACAGATCATCTGGAACCCTTCGTGCCGGCGGGGACGATCGAGATCGGCTGGCGCCTAGTGGCACGGCAATGGGGCAAGGGATTCGTCAGCGAAGCGGCGCGAGCCCTGCTTGCCCACGGTTTTGACAGGCTCGGCCTGGACCAGATCGTCTCCTTTGCGGTGCACAACAATGTCAGGTCGACCGCTGTCATGGAACGCATCGGCATGCGTCGTGTCGAAGGCGGTGATTTCGATCATCCCAACGTGCCCGACACCCATCCCCGTCTGAAGCGGCATGTGCTCTACCGCCTGACGGCAGCCGAATGGCAGGCCCGGCAGGCAAAGCAAGCCGGGCGCTGACCCTCTACTCCAACGCAACGGCGATGAAGCGCAAGTCACCGTTCGGAGACGCAACCATCATCTGCGCATTGCGACGTCCCTCACGCTTCAGAGACGCCACCTTCTCCGAGGCGGCACTCGGCGTCTGGACGAATTCCTGCGCCACTTCCACGACGACGTCGCCGGGTTTCAGACCCTTGTCCGCCGCTGCCGAACCGGGCGCCACTTCAGTGATGACGACGCCATCGACGCTATCGGCGATGCCGAAGCTTTTGCGGTTCTCCGATGTCAGCGTCGCGAGCTTCATGCCCAGTATGTTCGAGGTCGCTTGTACCGGTGGCTGAGCCTGCGGCGATTGCTGCGGATCGGCGCCCTGGTCCTGCCCATCCATGCCGTCATCGCCACCCTCATCGCCCTCGTCGGGGTTGATGACGCCGCCATTATTGCCATTATCGTCGGGCGCAAGCTGCGGCTTCTTGGTCTTGTCGGTGCTGGCGGCTGCCGCCTGATCGCTGTCTTCCAGCCGGCCGAGGGTCACCTTGACAGTCTGTTCCTTGCCGTCACGGAAAATGACGACATCGACTTCCTTGCCGACGGGGCTTTCGGCGACGACGCGCGGCAAGTCGCGCATCTCTTCCACATCCTTGCCGTCAAATTTGAGGATGACATCGCCCGCCTTTATCGAGCCGTTATCGACAGGGCCACCCTTGATGATACCGGCCACGAGCGCGCCCTTGGCTCCGGCCAGCCCAAGACTGTTGGCGACATCATCCGTTACCGGCTGAATGCGTACGCCGAGCCAGCCGCGGCGCGTCTCGCCGAAATCCCGGAGCTGATTGACGACGCCCTCCGCCAGTTCCGACGGGACGGCAAAACCGATACCGATCGAGCCGCCGCTCGGGGAGATGATGGCGGTGTTGATGCCGATCACCTCGCCCTTCATGTTGAAGAGCGGGCCGCCGGAATTGCCCTTGTTGATCGCCGCATCCGTCTGGATGAAGTTGTCATAGGGACCGGCATTGATGTTGCGCCCGCGGGCCGAAACGATACCGACGGTCACGGATCCGCCGAGGCCGAAGGGATTGCCGATCGCCATCACCCAGTCGCCAATCCGCATCTTGGAGGAATCGCCGAACTTCACCGCCGTCAGCGGATGCTTCGGCTCGACCTTAAGCACGGAAAGATCGGTCTTCGTATCCGTGCCGATCAATTTTGCCTTCAGCTTGGTGCCGTTCGGGAAGATCGCCTCGATATCGTCGGCGCCTTCGATGACGTGATTGTTCGTGACGATGTAGCCGGAGGGATCGATGACGAAGCCGGAGCCAAGCGAGCTCACCTTGCGATTGCTGTTGTCGTCTTTCTTGTTGTTGAAGAAATCGTTGAAGTAATCCTGATACGGCGAGTTATCCGGCACCTTCGGCGTCGCCGGCCCATCGCCCTCGTCCTTCACCTTCTGCGATGTGGAAATATTGACGACGGCATCCAGCAATCCCGAAGCAAGATCGGCAACCGAAGCCGGTCCGGCATTCACTGCCGGGTTTATCGCGCCAGGGTTCAACGTAGCCGTCGGCGATGCGGCCGGAGGCGTCTGGTTGTTGGTGGCCGGCGCCTGGGCACCCGCCGTCGCACCGCTATTCTGCGTCTGCGCATAAGCCTGTTCGGTAACGCCCGCAACGGGGCCGGCAATCAGTGCGATGCTGGCCAGCAAGGCAAACGAACGGCTGAAAGGCAGGCGATTGGTCGAAGCCATCAGGCATCCTCATCAGGAAAGGGGAAATCTTGTATAAGCATCAACATAAGGCGGAATGATGAAGCGTGAAATCACCTTTTTGCGAAATCCCCGCACTCCGCGCCGACGATACGGCATGGTAAAGGCGATGCGATCCGCAATTAGGAAAAGGGCCGCCGTGAGGCAGCCCTTCCATTCCTTGATTTGACACCTTAATTCGCGGGCGACGTCGGATTGGCAAGCGCCGGCGCCCCGGAATTGGGCGTTGAACCCACGGGACTGTCGAAGTACTTGAAGAAGTCCGACTGGTTCGGCGGCAGGACAAGCGTCTTGCCGCCCGAAGCGAGCGCCTTGGTATAGGCGGCCATCGAGCGATAGAACTCGTAGAAGTTCGGATCGCGCTTCGAGGCATCGGCGAAGATGCCGTTTCGCTCGGCTTCGCCCTCACCGCGCAGCACTTCGGAATCCTTCTGCGCGTCCGCAACGATCTCGACGACCTGACGGTCCGCGATTGCACGGCGCTTCTGGCCTTCCTCGTTACCGCGAGCGCGGATCAGTTCGGCTTCAGCCAGACGCTCGGCCTTCATGCGGTCGTAGGTCTGCTGCGACACTTCCTGGGTCAGGTCGGTGCGGCGGATGCGGACGTCCTCGATGTTGAGACCGAGCGATTCGGCATCGCGATGCAGATCGTTGCGCACTTCCGTCATCATCGAGGCACGCTCGTCGGAAAGCGCCGCTTCAAAGCCGCGCAGACCGTAGACACGGCGCAGGGCAGCGTCGAGGCGGGTTCTGAGGCGCGATTCAGCCGCGTCGCGGTCGCCTGAAACGGTCTCGCGGAACTTGCGTGCATCCATGATCTTGTAGACGACGAAGGCATCGACTTCATAGAACTTGCCGCCAGAGACCTGGACGCGAATATTGTCCAGATCGAAGCGAAGCTCCTGCAGCTGCACATACTGGACCCGATCGGCATCCATGAAGGCGAAAGGCAGCTTGAAGTAGAGACCCGGTTCCGTCTTGACCTCGCGGATCTGCCCGAAGCGCAGGACGATCGCCTGTTCACGGGCATTGACCACGAACACCGACGAATAGATGAGCAGCAGCACTACCGCGAGGGCGATGAGAATGGCTGGCAAACGGCTGGACGTCATTATTTGGCCTCCGGCTGAGTTGCAGCGGCGGGCTTGCCCGCCGGCGTCGTAGACTGCTTGCCGATGTCATTCAGCGGCAGGTAAGGCACGACACCCTGCTTGTCGTCGATGATGATGCTGTTGGAATTGCCGATGACGGACTCCATGGTTTCGAGGAACAGACGCTTGCGGGTGACGTCCGGCGCCTTGACGTATTCGTCGTAGATCGAGATGAAGCGCTGCGCCTCACCCTGAGCTTCCTTCACGACACGGTCCTTATAGGCGGCTGCTTCTTCGCGGATTTGAGCCGCACGACCGCGCGCCTGACCGAGCCTCTGGTTGGCGTATTGGTTGGCCTCTTCCACCTGCTGGTCTTCATTCTGTTCGGCACGCTGCACTTCGTCGAAGGCGTCTGCCACTTCGCGCGGCGGCGAAACATCCTCGATCGGAATTGCGTTGATGGAGATGCCCGAACCATAGCGATCCATCGTATCCTGGATGATGCTCCTCACCTCGGTTGCGATTTCCTGACGCTTGTCACGATAGATGTCCTGGGCGGGACGGCGACCGACGACCTCGCGCATGGCGCTTTCGGCAACCTGCTGCAGCGTCTCGTCGGGGGTTTCGAGATGGAACAGATAGGATTGTGGATTGGTCACGGTATACAGAACCGAGAACTGCACGTTGACGATATTCTGATCGCCCGTCAGCATCAGGCCGGCTGTCGAGCCGGCGGTCGAGCGGCCGCCGATGTTGCGCTGCTGCTCGGTCACCTTTACGAATTCGATGCGGTCCATCGGCCAGATGTGGAAGTGCAGGCCGGGCATCGAGACTTCTTCGCGCGGCTTGCCGAACCGAAGTTCCACACCGCGCTCGTCCGGCTGCACGGTATAGATGCACTGGATCAGCCAGAAAACGGCGATCACCGCGATGATAATGAGGACGACCCCTGCATTGAAGCCACCTGGCACGAAACCTTTCAATCGGTCCTGACCGCGGCGAATGATATCCTCAAGGTCCGGAGGCCCTCCGTTGCCGCTTCCCCGCGGCCGGTTTGGTCCTTGCCCCCAAGGTCCCTGATTATTTCCGCCGCCACCGCCGCCCCATGGGCCGCCGCCGCCGCCATTCTGATTGCTCCAAGGCATCAAAACCTCTTTGTTTGTTGACTCCCGATATCACGCCGATCCCGCGGAATTCTTGGCTCGATATCCGCGGGTGGCAGCGATTGTTTCCCGTTATAGGTATCGAAGCACCTGCTTTCAACGAGACTTGAGGAAGTTCGTCGGATTCATTGGAAATATTTGCTTTCCGGGGGCAGCTTTTATGCTTTTCGCCTGAAATAGCGAACGAAACGTGTCGGATAAGTGTCCTTCTCGCCGGCCGGCACCGCAAGCTCACTTTCGGCTTGCCATATGGCGGGATCGATCGCTGGAAAGGACGTGTCGCCCTCTACATCCGCCTCGACATGGGTGATCAGCAGCCGATCTGCCAGACCGATTGCCTGCCGGTAGATTTCGCCGCCGCCGAGGATGCAGATTTCGTCGACATTGCTCTCGTTCGCCAGACGCGATGCAACAGAGATCGCTTCATCGAGCGAATGCGCCATCGTTATTCCCTCAGCTGAAAAGCCGGCGTCACGGCTGATGACGACATTCGGCCGGCCGGGCAAGGGCCTGCCGATCGACTGGAACGTCTTGCGGCCCATGATGACAGGCTTGCCGAGCGTCACTGCCTTGAAGCGCTTGAGATCGGATGACAAACGCCAGGGCATATCGCCTTCGCGCCCGATGATGCCGTTGCGCGATACGGCAACGACGATGGTCTTGATCGGCTTGGTCATGCGTCTTCCTCAGTCCTTGTCACCGACACCAATCGAGTCGGCGCAGCGATTTTACATCAGGATGGCGGCCATGGGAGATGGAAGACGCCTCGCAGCTCCGCATCGCCCCAATTGCATCACCCCTCATTATTGAGCTTGTCGAGCTGGCCGGCCAGCAGACCGCCTTCTTCCCGATCTCTAGCCATCTTTCGATAGAGCCCGGCCATGCCCCTGAATATCAGGGCTGCGGGATCGTCCTCGCCGAGAAAATCGGAAATCTCCTCCATCTCGGCAACCCAGCGATAGGCTTTGGGATACATGTCCGGAATGCCGTGGACGAACTTCGCATCGAGATCCGGCAGGCTTTCCTGAAGCTCGCGTTTCAGGGCCGCATCGGCGTCGGAACGTATTGCGGCAAGCAACATGGCCGTGCCGAGGCCCGTCACGCCCTTGTTGATGCCGGCATAACACATCTTCAATGCCGAGGCCGCACCGAGGGGTCCGTCGATGCGACGCACCTGAAGTCCATGCTCAACAAGCACGCCGCTGTCGTTGGCGGCGTCGCCGCTGACATAAAGCTTCGGCCCCTTCTGGCCCGGCTTCGGCGGACCGCCAATGATAGAGCCGTCGAGAACCGCGCCGCAGTCGCTGCCAAAGATCGATGCGACCTCGGCCATGGTCTTCGGCGAGATCGCGTTGCAGTCCATGAATGTGGTCTTGCTTCCGCTCCGCCGAAGCTCGCCGGCAATTTGCCAGGCGACGGCCACTGCCTCAGCAGGCGGAACGATAGAAAGAATGAGAGAGGAAGCAGCGGCTGCGGCCAGATCGACCGGCTCCATGCCGGCTGCTTTCGCCCGCTCGATGGTCGAAGCCGAACGACCCTCGAGATAGGTGACCACCCTCGCCCCATTCTCGACCAAACGCCGGCCAATGGCACTCCCCATCGCCCCGGCTCCGATGACTGCGATCTGCAAGGTCGATCTCCTTCTCCGCATAGGAAGGCGGCAGCATATCGCCTATCGCTCGACCGGACGAGCGCAATGCCGCGCGGTAACGCCAAGTTTAACGCCACGTGTCATGCGTTGCGCAGCACGAGGACGGCATAGGTGCAAGGCTCTCCGCTTTCGTTCTTGAAGACGCAATCCGTCGGCGGGCCGAGCTCGAGGCAATCGCCTGCGGACATCGAGTGCCTCGCATCTCCTTCGATAAACGTCAGCCGCCCCTCCAATACCCAGATGAGCTGCCGCATGAAGGCGTAGGCCGATGCCGGCATCGGAACTTCCGCTCCCGCAGGCAATTCGATGCGCACGAGATCCAGCGGCAGGTCCGATTTCGGCGAGACGTGCCGCCGCTCGTAACCCGTCTGCGGATCGACCCAGACGGGCTGTTCTTCCTTCCGGAGAAAGCGGCCCTGCTGCATCTCGGCGCGCGCCATCAAGGTCGACATGCTCAAGCTGAAGGCGCCGGAGAGCTTGCCGAGCAGCGCCGCCGTCGGGCTGCTCTCGCCACGCTCGATCTTGTGGATCATGGCCCGGGAAACGGCCGAGCGCTCCGCCAGCTCCGTCAACGACCAGCCGCGGCTTTCTCGTTCAATGCGAATCCGCGCGCCTATGCGCCTGTCCATATCATCAAGTTGAGGCATGCGTTTTACTATAGTGGACTTTCATGAGAGTGACAATCGACACATGTCGTCGGAAAACTTGGATTTATGGATATCTTAGTCTGTTCTCCGATGCAGTTGTGTACCAACATAGTAGACAGTTGCCGAAATCAGTGTATGACAGCATGAAAACAAACGAAGCGGCCATTCAATTTGATGGATGGTGTCTACGGAGCCGCCGATGCAAATTCGCGACGCGAAAGATGAAGATCTCGCCGGGATCACCGCAATCTACAATGACGCCGTCGCCAACACGGCGGCGATCTGGAACGAGACGCTTGTCGATATCGCCAACCGCAGGCAATGGCTGCAGGATCGGCACAAGCTCGGCTATCCGGTCATCGTTGCGACCGACGATCACGGCGACGTCATCGGCTATGCCTCGTTCGGCGACTGGCGCGCCTTCGACGGCTATCGGCATACGGTCGAACACTCCGTCTATGTCCGCAACGATCAATATCGCGGCGGCATCGGCAAGGCGCTGATGATCGAGCTGATCGAGCGCGCCCGGGTGATCGGCAAGCATGCAATGATCGCAGGCATCGAGGCCGGCAACGAAGCTTCGATCCGATTGCATGAAAAGCTCGGCTTCCGGCAAGTCGGCCTTCTTCCGCAGGTCGGCACGAAGTTCGGGCGGTGGCTGGATCTTGCCTTCCTGCAACTGCTCCTCGATCAGCGCAGCGATCCGGACGCCAAGCCGACAGCCTAAACCGCCACTTCGGCCGCGATCGCCGCGTGCGGCTCATATCCGAGAACCTCGAAATCCTCGATGCGATAATCATCGATGCTGTCCGGATGGCGCAGCAGGCGCAAGGTTGGAAACGGTTTGGGCTCCCGGCTGAGCTGCTCCCTGATGGCATCCAGATGGTTGAGATAGAGGTGGACGTCACCACCAGACCAGACCAGCTCGCCCATATCCATATCGACCTGCTGCGCGACCATGGCGAGCAAAACCGCCTGTTGGCAAATATTGAATGGATTGCCGAGGAACAGATCGCATGAGCGCTGAAAGACCATCAGGCTGAGGCGCGGGCGCTTGCCCCCTTCGGCCGAGATATTCGATACGTGAAATTGATAAACCATATGGCAGGGAGGCAGCGCCATATCGGCCAGCTCGCCGACATTCCAGGCATGAAAAATCATACGCCGGCTGCCGGGATTGGTTTTCAGATCGCGGATGACCGATGCGAGTTGGTCATGCATCCGGCCCTCCGCATCACGCCATTGCCGCCACTGCTTGCCGTAAACCGGGCCAAGGTCGCCCCATTGGAGTGCGAAAGCTTCGTCCTCGAGAATCCGCTTCTCGAAAGCGAGCTGATCGATATCCTCGCCCGTTGCCTTGCGATATTTCGCCAGCGGCCAGTCGGTCCAGATCCGCACGTTCTCTTTCAGGAGATTGCGGATATTGGTGTCGCCGGTCAGAAACCAGAGCATCTCCTTGACGGCCAGTTTCCAATAGACGCGCTTCGTCGTGAAGATCGGGATCTGCCCCTTCGAAAGGTCGAAGCGCATCATCGCACCGAGGCCGCTCAAGGTGCCGACGCCCGTGCGGTCGATCCGGCGATCACCATGCTCGAGCAGGTGCTCCATCAGGTCGAGATATTGATACTCCGGGTGACGAGCCATCTTCCGCTCCGAAATCGCTTGAATTTCCGGCCGTAACAGCGGTCGAACGGCCGCCTGCCGATTCCTTTTTCGCGATTTTAATGACAAGCCGCTGAGAAACCAACCGCGGCCAAGCGTAATTCAGGCAAATCTCTGAGCCTCGCGGACAAACCGATGTTTCCGCGACGTAATTATGACAATTGCCCTTCCCTTCGGCTGCGGAAAACACTATATCAGCCTTGCCGGTCTTCGGGCCGGCTATGGCGATAAATGAGCGGTGTAATAAACCTATTGGACCCGGGGGCGGTACCCGGCGCCTCCACCAAAAACCGGCCGGCAGGACTGGCGTCAGACCGGCTTTTGATGGGGGCGAAACAGGATCGACAAGGGTGTAAAGATCGACTTTTCGCTCGGCATTGTACCGCCGTTATCGGGCTAAAATTGTAGTTGCAAACGACAACTATGCGGAAGCTCGTCTCGCTGCTTAATCGCGGTGTGACACTTCAAATAAAGTCCTAAGGGGTCGCACTCTTAGGCGGGGTTCGAAGGCACCTGGCAACAGAAGCCTTCACCTTCTTCTCCAGTGCTATATTATAGGTCGACAGGCGGTGACTCGCGCATAGGGCTTTTCCGGCGGCGTTCAGCGTGGCATAAGCCTATAAAAAACATGGCCAACGAAAGACAGGAAAGCATGGGGCAGGATCATATCCGCTACGACATTTTGGCACAGGACGCCTTGCGTGGAGTCATCCGCAAGGTGTTGACCGAGGTCGGCGCCACGGGTCGCCTGCCCGGTGACCATCATTTCTTCATCACCTTTCTGACGGGCGCTCCGGGCGTACGCATCTCGCAGCACCTGAAAGCGAAGTATCCCGAGCAGATGACCATCGTCATCCAACATCAGTTCTGGGATCTGAAGATCACGGAAAGCCAGTTCGAGATCGGCCTTTCCTTCTCCGACGTTCCGGAAAAGCTGGTCATCCCTTTCAACGCCATCCGCGGCTTCTACGACCCCTCGGTAAATTTCGAGCTGGAGTTCGACGTGCCGCTGGCCGACGAGGAAGAGGATACCTCCTCCAGCGAGATTACGGCCTATCCGGTGCCGGTCGAGGGAGAGGAAGTTCCGGTGGCTGCGGCCAAGGAAGGTGAGGAAAAGAAACCGGGATCGGTCGTCTCTCTCGACGCGTTCCGCAAGAAGCAGTAGGCCCAACCGGGGAGGCATTCGCCTCCCCTTCGCATATCACGGGGGGATCGATGAGCGCCGAAATCGTCAATCTGCGTCAGTTTCGCAAGAAGCAAGCCCGTTCGGTCAAGGAAAAGCAGGCGGAGCAGAACCGCGTCACCTTCGGGCGGACCAAGGCAGAAAAGAGCCTGACGAAAGCACTCAACGAGAAGAACGTAAAGACGCACGAAGCGGGCCGAATCGAGACGACGGAGAGTGAAGACTAGTTTTGGTCTCGAGATAAAAAACTTCAGAAATCAGTTGCTTACTTCCGCATTTTGAATCACTTTCAGACATTATCCCGCCATTTCCGATTTTTGATCGATCCGCCGATGATCCGTAAACATTCCGCGACGCTGCATGGCCATCGCACAAGCTTTTCCCTGGAAGATGCCTTCTGGACAGAACTGAAGGCCATTGCCAATGCGCGCGGCACCTCGCTGGCGGCACTGATCTCCGAGATCGACGACGGCCGCGAGGCCGGCAGCAACCTCTCCTCCGCACTCCGCCTCTATGTCCTCAAATGGCTCAAGGATCGCAAGTAGAGCAATTTCAGGAAAAGTGCATAGCGGTTGTTCCCGTCCGGGATTGCATGGAGCAAATAGGGCAGTTGGCGATCCCGCGAAGTGCTGAACTGCTCTGGCGAATTTTGGCAGGCGCCGGAAGGACGCAGACGCTTCGAAGGCTGGGCAATCCCGCCTTGCCCGCAAAGGCATATGCTATTGCGCAACCCCCGGCAATTCATTGAAATTCAACGGCGCATTCGTTTGCGGCGCTTGGCCGTTGAGTGCCGGCGCGCGCTGCGTTTCGGCCCTTGCCCGCGCTTCGGCGGCTGCTCTGGCCTTGGCTTCCTCTTCCGCCTGCTGCTTGGCCCTTGCCTCTTCCTGTGCTTGCTTTTGGGCGGCAGCTTGCCGCGCCAGATCGCGCAGGCGATTTTCCTCGGCACGGCGCTGCTGTTCGATGGCGGCATCACGCTGACGTTGAGCTTCGCGCGCGACGGCCGTAAATTTATAGAGCGCCACCTCGCGCCGGAGCCGCTGCTTCTCTAGCACGTTGGCCTGCAGGCGTTCGACACGCCGGCGCTCGCGCTCGAAGGCGCGCACCGACAGGAAGCTGGTGACGTCGGTCACATCCATCGTTCGTCCCGGTGCCGTAAGCGGCCCGGCAAAATCGAGACGCAAGGCCGGCTCGGCGCCACTCTGCGCCTCGGTCCCGGCATTGAAATCGATGCCGAGGGATCCGCGCATGCGCTCGTCCGGCAGGCTCATTTCCGCGTTGCCGGAGAGCTTTGCGACGTCATTGCCGGTTGCAATATTCGTCGCGCGCACCACGCCCGCGGAAATATTGAAGGGTATGCCCGTGGCCGGAAGCACGGCTTCGCCATTGTTGAGCAGCGTCTGCACGATCGGCAGCACCTTGGTGGCAGTAATATCGCCCTGGATCTGATCTGTCGCCGAAAGCAGGGGCGACAGGATACCGAGATTGAGACCGCGCACATGTGTTTCGCCAAGCTTGAGTTCTCCCGAGCCGCTGGCATTGGCCGCAAGCTCGGCAACGCTCCTTCCGCTCGCCTCGGCATTCACGGCGAAGCCGAAACGACCACTGGCGAGCGGTGCACCATCGCGCTGCCAGGCGACGGCCGCCAGATCGCCATCGGCAAGACTGAGCTTGGTCTGCAGCAAGCCCGTGCCGTCGGAATTGGCAAGCATGATGCTGCCGCTCAGCGTTCCCCCGTTCCATCCGCCGGTCAGATCGCTAAGCCGCAATTCCTCGCCCTTGTATGAGGCATTGGCGGTAAAATTCGAGACAGGCCCGAATATGCCGGGCCAAACCTGCTTGGCTGAAAGCTTGACGCCGATGTCGAGCCCGGTGAAGGCCGGCAGGCCAAGCTTGTCCTTGACAAGGCCACCCGTCTTCGTGTCTTCAATCGGTCCGTAGATCGCCTCGGCCAGCCAGCCGAAATCCGCCTTGTCGAGCGAGAATTCGCCCGATGCCCTGATGTTCGGCGCCTTGCGGTCGACGGTGAGCGCGCCCGACACGGTATTGTCGGCAAGCACCCCCTTCATGTCCGAGAATACGATCTTGTCCGGGCTCAGCGCGGCATTGGCCTGGAATTTCACCGGCAAGCCCGCGCCGGTCTGGGGGATGCCTATGCCGTTCATCACGAAATAGGGATCGAGATCGGCGCTTTCGAGCGACAGCGCGATATTCCCGTTGAGAAAGGTGTCGGGACGCACGTCGACCTTGCCGTTCGCGGTGAACGAGGTCTTGTCCGTGGCAAAGGTCAATGCCGCATCAGCCGGATCGGTGCCGTTGGCGGAGACTTTCAGCGTCAAGCGGCCATTGGCATCGGCTTCGACCGGCAGCGGATCAAGGCCGGCCTGGCCGAAGAGGATGGAGGTGATGGAATTTTCCAGCGTCCCCTCGAGCGTCGTCGTGCCCTTGCCCGCGAAGGCCGAGAGATCGGACATACGATAATCAAAATTGACGCGGCTGCCATTGGAAACGCCGGCCAGCGTCACCGTCAAAGCGCTGTCCTGGTCGCCGCCAAGCGTAACCGCTCCGCGAAGGGCTGTATTTCCATACCAGGCAGCATTGCGCACCAATCGATCCATGACGGGATGATGGGGCAGATGCTGGCGCAGCATTTCGAAGAATGGACCGGGATCGGCGGCCTTGAAGGTGATTTCACCCGAGCCCCTATAGTGCGAAGGCTCGCCGTCGGCGCGGCCGGTGGCGGTGATTTCAGCGCCGGCGACATTGCGCACTGAAAGCTTATCGAGCGTCAGCGCGCCGCCAGCGATGGAAAACGACGTATCGACTTTATCGGCCGGCACACCGAAGGCCGTGAACTTCGCGGCCTGCAGATGCGCAGTGATCTGGTGACCGAACAGGGTCTCGTCGCTGTCTTGGCCGGTGAAAAGCCCGGTCAGCGCCCGCAATGCGTCGAGATCGAGTGCATCGCCGGCAAGATCGACGGCAAGTCTCGGCGGGTCCTTGTCATTCGGAGCCTGGCGGTCGAGCCGACCCTTGAGGGTTGCCGAACCGACGGCGATCTCCAAATTCTCGAAACGTTGCTCTTCGTGCCGCAGGCTGACATCGGCAGAAAAACCGGCCTGACGCAGCTGACGGATCGACGGGTCCACCGAGCCCACCAGCCAGGAGGCCAGCCCGGAAGGCTGGTTGGAGGCGACCACCAGGTTTCCGATGAAATTCGGCTCGCCCTGCAGCATCAGGTTGCCCTGCGCCTCGACCTGCGTGCGCCCCGGCAGCGTGCCGATCGCATGGTCGATCTTCCATCCCGTTCCCGCTGGCTCGAGATCGAGCTGCACGTCGCGGATCGTCGTATCGCCGGCTACGATCGCCGGCAGCCGGAAGGTCGCTTTGCCCGGCACCTGCGGTACCGGGACTTCGGCAGCGATCGCGATCAGGCTGTTCAGCCGCTGACGCGCGGAGACGGTCGGATTCCGGTTCGTCTTGCCGTTGACGCCTTTGTTGTTGCCGAGCCGATTGACGTCGATCTGCTGACCATCGGCGGTCAACAGAAACTCCGGCTTGGAGCCGGTATCCAGGGTCGCCTCGCCAGTGACCACATAGGGATCGTTGTCGGCGCCGACTTCGAGGCGATATTCCGAAACGCGAATGCGATCATTCGTCAGTTCGAACCGCCCCTTGAAGCGGGGCTGCGCCTTCTGATCGGCGGAATTCTGGGCCTGCTTGTCGCTGACGTCAGCCGTGAAGGAACCCATATAGTCCGGCTTGCTGTTGACGAGCTTCAGCTCGCCGTCGAGATCGACATTCAGGGGATGGCGGTCGGGCATCAGTCGCGTGCGCACACGCAGGACGCCATTGTCATCGGGCTGGCTGCTGGAAACGGTGAAGTTGCCATGCTCGCCATCCAGCGCCGCATCGCCTTCCATACGCCAAGGCCCCGCCAGCGACTTCGCCGACATTTGAGCATTCAGGCCGGTGACATGCCGGGTACGGCCCGTCTGCTCGTCAATGAAGAGGATATCGCCCTCTTCCACATGGACGCTTTCGAGCACCACCGATTTAGCCGGAATCTCAGGCCGGCTGCCGCGCATCCAGTCGAGCGTCCCATCCTTCAACAGGCGCAGCCGTACATTCGGCTTCGATACGCGCATATCGAAGATCAACGCTTCACCGGAAAGGAAAGGGGCAAGCTCGGCGTCCATCGAGAATTCGGCGATCTGCACCAGCGGCGTGCCATCGGCCTCCTGGCCGACGCGGACATCGTGCAGCGTTACCGACGGAAACGGCAGAAGGCGGGCATCGACGGTGCCGTGAACGGTCACCTTCTTGCCGATGATGCGGCTCGCCTGATCCTCGAAATTCTTGCGAAAATCGGTCCAGTCTATGAAGAGCGGAGCGAGCAGCGCCACGAATAGCACCACCACGAGCAATCCACCCAGAAAAACCAGGACCTTACCTAACAATGCGCACTGTCTCCAATCTTCATTCCCAACCCATGCCAAACCCGACGTCAGAGCGCATTCGCGACATAGGCTGGAACAAGCACAGTTCTACCCGATCCCTGCCTGTGAAAGCAGCCCTTTTTAAGAGGGATGCCACCCCATCTAGCGCATGCATGCAGCTTTTCATGACAAAAACCGGAAAAGAGCGGCTGCAGCCTAGCGTCATTCGCATGCGTGGCAAGCCAAGATCATGAAAATATTCCGTCTTTCAGTGCCCGCGGAATATCTTTCCGGGATTGAAGATGGCATGCGGATCAAGCGACTCCTTGACCTGGCGCATCAGATCGACGGCATTGCCGAGTTCCTGTTCGAGGAATGCCATCTTGCCCTGCCCTATCCCATGCTCGCCCGTGCAGGTGCCGTCCATGGCCAGCGCCCGCGCGTTCAGGCGCGCGACGAACTCCTCGACAACCGCGATCCCTTCCGGGGTCTTGTCGTCGAACAGCACGAGCACGTGGAAATTGCCGTCGCCGGCATGGCCCACGATCGGCGCCAGCAGGCCATGCGCATCGATATCGGCCTGGGTTTCCGCGACACATTCGGCCAAACGCGAGATCGGCACGCAGACATCCGTCGACAAGGCAGCCAGCTCCGGTGCCAACGCCCGGCAGGCCCAATAGGCATCGTGGCGGGCCTTCCAGAGCTTGTTGCGCTCCTCCGCATTGCTGGTCCAAAGGAATTCGCCGCCACCGCATTCGGCTGCGATCTCGGCAAACTGCTCCGATTGCAGCGCGACGGTCTCATCCGTGCCGTGAAATTCAAGGAAGAGTGTCGGCTTCTCGTCATAGGTCAGGCCGGAATAACGGTTGCAGGCCCGCATCTGCATGGCATCGAGCAGCTCTATGCGCGCGACGGGTACGCCCATCTGGATCGTCATGATGACGGCATCGCATGCCGCCTTGACATCCGGAAAGGCGCAGGCGCCGCCGGCGATCTTCTGGGGAATGCCCTGCAGGCGCAGGGTGATCGACGTCAGCACGCCGAGCGTGCCTTCCGCTCCGACGAAGAGCCGCGTCAGATCGTAGCCGGCGGATGATTTCCTGGCGCGGCGGGCGGTGCGGATTTCCTCACCGCTGGCGGTCACCACGGTCAAGGACAGCACATTGTCCTTCATCGTGCCGTAGCGCACGGCATTGGTACCCGATGCGCGCGTCGATGCCATGCCGCCGATCGAGGCATTGGCGCCGGGGTCGATCGGGAAGAACAGGCCGGTGTCGCGCAGATAGGTATTGAGCTGTTCGCGCGTCACGCCGGGCTCGACCGTGCAATCCAAATCTTCGGCATTGACTTCAAGGATGCGGTTCATGCGGCTGAAATCGATGGAAATCCCGCCCTGCGGCGCATTGACCTGCCCTTCCAGCGAAGAGCCGGTACCGAACGGGACGACCGGAACCTTGTGTTCGGCACATGCCTTGACGACGGTCTGCACGTCTTCGCTCGTCTCGGGAAAAACCACACCATCCGGGAGCTGCGATGGGATATAGGTTGTGGTGTGAGCGTGCTGGGCGCGAAAACTTTCGCCGGTCTGGAAACGCTCGCCGAAGGCCTGCTTCAGAATACCGAGAACGGCGGATATGCCAGCCTCGTTGCGTGTTCCCGCCTTTGCATCAGCCAAAACCATAGTCCGAATCTCCCGTCGCAGTCATAAAAGGCGTTAACCTCTTATTGGTTCTATGGGGCATTTGGGGCGAGGCTGTCCAGTCATGAAAGTAAACGATTCGTGACGCACGGGTTCGGCGGCAAACAAGCATCGCAATAGCAATTGCTTATTTTTTAATCACGCCTGATCCGTCCGCAGCCAGAGATGAAGCGCTCCGTCACGGTATCAGCTGCCAGGGAGCAACATACCGCCGACTGGCATAGGTCTTGCCTTCTGCCTTCCAGCTTGAACATGCCACGATTGGAAGGACATTCGATGAAGCGCAGACAATTGCTCATGGCACTGGGTATCGCGATGCTGGCGGTGGGTTCGCTTTCGACCCCGCACATGGCTCGGGCGGATGCCTTGAGCGACATAACCTCGCGCGGCACGCTCCGCGTCGCCGTCCCGCAGGACTTCCCGCCCTTCGGCAGCGTCGGCACGGACATGGCGCCCATGGGCTATGACATCGATATGGCCAATCTGATCGGCGAAAAACTCGGCGTGAAAACGGAACTCGTTCCTGTCACCAGCGCCAACCGCATTCCCTATCTGCAGACGAACAAGGTCGATCTCGTGATCTCAAGTCTCGGCAAGAATCCGGACCGCGAAAAGGTCATCGATTTCTCCGAAGCCTATGCGCCCTTCTTCAACGGCGTCTTCGGTCCCGGAGATGTCGCGGCGGCAAAACCGGAAGACCTTTCCGGCAAGACGATCGGCGTCACCCGCGGCGCGATCGAGGATCTGGCGTTGACCAAGGTCGCGCCGCAAGATGCGACGATCAAGCGCTACGAAGACAATAACGGCACCATCTCCGCCTTCCTGTCCGGCCAGGTCCAGCTGGTCGCGACCGGCAATGTCGTTGCGGCGGCCATTCTCGCCAAGAACCCGCCGAAGAAGCCCGAGATGAAATTCCTCATCACCAACTCCCCCTGCTTCATCGGCCTGAACAAGAACGAGCAGGCATTGCAGAAGAAGGTCAACGACATCGTTGCTGCCGCCAAGGCGGACGGGACACTGAACAAGATGTCGCAGAAGTGGCTGGGCGCCGACCTGCCGGCCGGCTTCTGATCAACGCAGGGCCGATCCTGCCGTCATTCGGCAGCGGGATCGGTCCAAGGAGGGCTTTCTCCCATGCGATATCACTTCGATTTCGGCTGGCTTGCCGAATACTATCCTACGCTGATCAAGGGCGTTCTCGTCACGGTGGAGCTGACCCTTATCGGCGCTGTGCTCGGCATTCTCCTCGGAATTGCCTGCGCCTGGGCGCGCGCGCTCGGCCCACGCTGGCTGAAACCCTTCGTCGCGGCTTATGTCGAGCTGATCCGCAACACGCCGTTTCTGATCCAGCTTTTCTTTATTTTCTTCGGCCTGCCCGGTATCGGCGTGCAGATGAACGAGATGACCGCCGCCAATCTCGCGATGATCATCAATCTCGGCGCCTATAGCTGCGAGATCATCCGCGCCGGCATACAGGCCACGCCCCGCGGCCAGTTCGAAGCCGGCGCCAGCCTTGCCATGACCCCGTTCGAAACCTTCCGGCATATCGTTCTTGTACCGTCCCTGCAGCGCATCTGGCCGGCGCTGTCATCGCAAGTCGTCATCGTCATGCTCGGCTCCGCCGTCGTCTCGCAGATCGCCGCCGAAGATCTGACCTTCGCGGCAAACTTCATCCAGTCGCGCTCGTTCCGCGCCTTCGAAGCCTATTTCGTGTCCACGGCGATCTACCTCACGCTGGCGATCCTGCTTCGACAGGTACTCGCGGCCGTGGGCAAGATGATCTTTCCACGCAGGGTCCGCCAATGATCCAGTTCACCACATGGGATATCCTGCGCGGCCTGCTGCTGGCGGCACGCTGGACGATATTGCTGTCGCTTGTCTCCTTTGCCGGTGGCGCCATCGTTGGCGCGATCCTGCTGTTCCTGCGCATCGGCAAGGCCAGGGCCGGCCGCATCGCGGTCAAATATTTCATCGAACTGTTCCAGGGCACGCCGCTGCTGATGCAGCTCTTCCTGGCTTTCTTCGGTCTCGGGCTCTTCGGCATCGACGTGCCGGCCTGGTTGGCTGCTGGCGTCGCGCTCACCCTCTGGTCATCAGCCTTCCTGACGGAAATCTGGCGCGGCTGCGTCGAGGCGGTCGCCAAAGGGCAATGGGAGGCTTCGGCAAGTCTTGGCATGGGTTACCTGCAGCAGATGCGCTACGTCATCCTGCCCCAGGCGCTGCGCATCGCCGTGCCACCGACCGTCGGCTTCTCGGTGCAGGTCGTCAAGGGCACGGCCCTGACCTCCATCATCGGCTTCGTCGAGCTGTCCAAAGCCGGCACCGTCATCACCAATGCGACCTTCCAGCCGTTCACCGTCTACGGCTTCGTCGCGCTCATCTATTTTGCCCTGTGCTGGCCGCTGTCGAAAAGCAGCCAGATCCTGGAGAGAAAGCTCAATGTCGCTCATCGAAATCACTGAAGTCCGCAAGAGCTTCGGCGCCAACGAGGTCCTCAAAGGCATCAACCTCGATGTCGAACCCGGCGAAGTCATCGCCATCATCGGCAAGAGCGGTTCGGGAAAATCGACGCTGCTGCGCTGCATCAACGGCCTGGAAACGATCAATGACGGCTCGATCTCCGTCGCCGGCGCGCAGCTTCTGCCTGACGACTTGCATCTGAAGGCGCTCCGGCTGAAGGTCGGCATGATCTTCCAGCAATTCAATCTCTTCCCGCATCTGAGCGCGGGGCGCAACGTCATGCTCTCACAGATGGTCGTCAAGAAGACCGCCAAGGCCGAAGCCGAGGCCATGGCGCGGCGCATGCTCGATCGCGTCGGCCTCGGGCAAAAGTTCGACGCCTATCCGGATGAACTCTCCGGCGGCCAGCAGCAGCGCGTCGCCATCGCCAGGGCACTCGCCATGCAGCCGATCGCACTTCTCTGCGATGAAATCACCTCCGCGCTGGACCCGGAGCTGGTCGCGGAAGTTCTTGCTGTGGTGCGCGAACTGGCAAGCGAAGGCATGACGCTGCTGATGGTGACGCATGAGATGAAATTCGCCCGCGACGTCTGCTCGCGCGTCGTCTTCATGCACCAGGGCCGCGTGCACGAGATCGGACCGCCCGGCGAGGTCTTTGCCAATCCGCAAACGCCGGAGCTCAAGCAGTTCCTCGGCATCCATTGAGAGGCGGCAGGCCCCGCTAACCGGCTCTATGAACCATGGTGTTCCAGGCACCCGGAGCAATGCCGAATGCCTTCTTGAAATGCCGGGTCAGATGGCTCTGATCGGCAAATCCGGTTGCCGCGGCCACCTCCGCGATCGACTCTCCCGCGCCGATCATCGCCTTTGCCTGCTGCAGCCGCCGCATCAGCAGGAACCGATGCGGGCTTGTTGCGAAGGCGGCGCGGAAATGCCGCGCCAGTGCAAAGCGATCGAGACCGGTGATGCGCTCCAGTTCCTGCGAGCGCACACCCCGCGTGACATGCGCCTCGAGATAGTCCCGCGCAGTCTTCACCTGCCCCCACGCAATGCTGCCCAAGGGCCGTTGCGGCAAACGGGCATGCTGGACAAGTCCGTCGGTGAGCCGCGAGACGAAATCGTCGACGAAGAGCTCATCCAGCTCGCGATCGAGCTCGCCGAGCGCCGCCAGCAACAAGCCGGCGAGACGATTGTCTTCCACCACGGGGTCATCGACGAAAGGCAGGCCGACACGCGCCGCCTCAAGGCATTGAAACAGCACCGATGGTTCCAGATACAGCATCCGGTACACGAGCCCGTCTTCGGTCGCTGCCCCGCCATCATGCAGTTCGTCCGGATGAAGAATGATCACCCGCCCGGGCAGGCTGTAGCGCTGTTCGCCGCGATAGCGGAACGTCTGCACGCCGCGCATGGTAACGCCAAGCGCATAGGTATCGTGCCGGTGCAGTTCGAAGGCATCGCCGCGAAACTGCGCCTGGATGCGTTCGATGCCCGGATAGGCAGGCGCAGACAGGATGCGGTTGCTCTCCGGCGTCACGCACAAACGTTCAAGACCCTCGAAGATCTGTCCGGCTACATCTTCGTGCAATGTCCCATTTCCAGACTGCATGAAAGTGACCATCGATGTTCGATACCAAAATCGCGATCGTTTTGCGAAGCGACCTTCAATCCTGGCAAAAGCTGAATGTAACGGCCTTCCTGTCGACAGGCATAGCCGGACAAAATCCAGATATCATCGGAGAAGCCTATCGCGATCGTACCGGCAACGTCTACAACGCTTTGTCGATCCAGCCCATCATCGTGCTCTCGGCCGACAGGGAGAGTATCGCCGCGATCCACCGCCGCTCGCTGGAGCGTGGCGTCACGTCTTCCATCTTTATAGAAGAAATGTTTTCAACCGGGCATGACGCGGCCAACCGCGCCGTCTTTTCCGAATTCGCGCCGGAAGATGCCAAGGTCGTCGGCATCGCCTTGCGCGCCGACAAGAAAATCGTCGACAAGATCACGAAGGGCGCGAGCATGCACGCGTGATCGGACGCAAAGAAAACGGCCGGATCGTGAGATCCGGCCGTCAGACTGCTGACAAACCTCTGGCGTCAGCCGGAGGTTTTTGATTCAATGGGACATGCTGAAGAAACCTGCTCCCGAACAGACGGCTCTCGAGATGGTGACGCTCGACAGTCTTGTGCCGAAGGATCACCTTCTGCGCCGAATAGACGCGGTGATCGACTTCTCGTTCATCCACGATCGCGTTGCCGGCTTGTACTGCGCCGACAATGGCCGCCCGCCGCTTGATCCGACGCTGATGTTCAAGGCGCTGTTCATCGGCTACCTCTACGGCATTCGCTCCGAGCGGCAGCTGGTGCGC
>NZ_JAQJCI010000019.1:0-118356 GCF_030182495.1 Rhizobium aureum
CGATCTACAAAAGACGCAAGGAGACGGTCGAGCGTTCCTTTGCCGATGCCAAGCAGCTGCACGGCCATCGCTACGCCCGCTTCCGAAGTCTCATCAAAGTCCGATGCCAGTGCCTGATGGCCGCCGCAGCCCAGAACATCAAGAAGATCGCGATGGCGCTCACAAAGACACCCAAACCGAGCCTCGCATGAATCACAGGAGCAGGACCGATCTCCCTTCAATGCCGCAACCCAGGAAACAAACACACCAGAAATACAAAACCCCGCCAAAATTTGACGGGGTTTGTCAGCAGTCTGACGGCCGGATCGTGAGATCCGGCCGTTTCTGTCCAGAAAGGTTTAGCCGTTCTGAGTGATCGGTGCGATCTGGATCTCCACGCGGCGGTTCTGCGCGCGACCGGCCTCGGTGGCATTGGATGCGACCGGCTGCGACGGACCGAAGCCGATGGCCGACATGCGGCGCTGATCGATACCCTGGCTGCCGAGGTAGGAGGCAACCGATCCGGCGCGGCGCTCGGACAGATCCTGGTTATGCTGCAGGCTGCCGGTCGAATCCGTATGACCGTTGACGTCGATCAGCGTGCGGTTGAACTTGCGCAGAACGATCGCGACGGAATTGAGCGTCGGGAAGAATTCCGGCTTGATCGCATCCTGGTCGATATCGAAGGTGATTGCCGACGGCATGTTGAGGATGATGCGGTCGCCGACGCGGGTCACCGAAACGCCGGTGCCCTGCAGCTGCGCACGCAGCTCGGATTCCTGCTGGTCCATGTAATTGCCGATACCGGCGCCTGCGAGCGCACCGACGCCGGCGCCGATCAGCGCAGCATTGCGGCGCGAGGCCGGCGAATGACCGATCAGAAGACCGGCAACGGCGCCGACACCGGCACCGATCGCTGCACCGCCTGCGGTATTCGATACCTTCTGCTCACCCGTATAAGGGTCGGTGGTCGTGCATGCGTTCAAAAAGGCTGCCGCTAGGGCAAGAATGGCAATTTTCTTGATCATGGAATCGTCGCTCTCCGGTTCGATGGCCGCAGCAGATATGAAGCATTACGGCAATATCATGAAGAGGAATCTTAATCGGGACTTTGTCCCCTGTGCATAGAGCGGCAATGACGCTTTCGATGAAGCTGATTGAAATCCGGATGTGAGGAGCCGTCCATCAACACGGCTCCTCAGACCCCATAGGAGATCAAAAGCTCTTGAGGAGCTGCAGAACCGTATTGTAGCTCGCATTGGCAATCGAGAGCGATTGCAATCCAAGCTGCTGCTGCGCCTGCAGCGCCAGAACCTTGCTCGACTGCTGCTCCATATCGGCATCCACGAGCTTGCCGACACCGCTGGTCAGGGAATCACTCAGATTCTTGGCGAACTCGGTCTGGAGATTGACGCGCGATTCCAAAGAGCCGAAGGCGGATCCGATCGTCTTGAGCTGGTTCAGCATTCCCGTCACGGTATTGACCATGTCGACGACGGCGCCTTGCGTCGTATTCGCATCGAGCGAGATCTCCGCCTGGCCGGTGGTATTGCCGTTCTTGCTGTTGAGCAGCACATAATTTTGCGCGGCACCGGCCGCGGTTGCGAAAGCAGTCGAAGTCAGAACACCATAACCGCCGGCGCCGCTTGACTGATCGTCTATCAGATAACGCGCATCGCTCGAGGTGATGGGGCCGGTCGTCGAGCTTACGCCTTCATAACTCAGCATGCCGATCGTGACGGTTCCGTTCGCACCACGAATAAGGGATCCAGGGATCTCATGTGGCGCAGTGGGATCCGCGCCGTCCTGCAGCACGGTCCAGTTCACGCCGTTGAAGGTCGCCGATTCCCCGATGCTGCGCAGTTGCTCTTTCAGCTGGGTAAGTTCGTCGTTGAGCTTCGTCTTGTCGACACTGGTTTCATAGGCGCTGACAAGCTTGGTCCTGATTTCCGTTACGACGTCGATTGCACTGCTGACGCCCGTGGAGGCGGTGCTGACGGTCGAGACGGCGAGACCGAGCGCATCTTGAACCGACGAAATCGCGCCGATGTCGGTATGCGTCAAAGTCGAGATCTTCCAGTATGTGGCGTTATCTTCCGCCGACTGCACCCGCAGGCCTGACGACATCTGGCGTTGGGCATTGCCCAGCTTGGTCTGGGTGTCCCTCAGCACTTCCAGCGCTGTGTTCACAGAGGGACTGACCCTGATGAAGGTCGAAAAAATACTCACGGCACATGAACTCCGGACGCAACAATACGCAACAGATACAAGGAGACATCGGAACCTTGCCGCGAGCGCTCATGCGCGCGGGCCGAGCGTGTCGGCGAACGGGGAGCAAGGCAAAAACAACACCTTCGCTCCAGCGGTTACAATCGCCATGATTAGCAAACATGCTTAAAAAAACGCTAAGCGAAACGCCTGATTTACCATAATGGGCACAACCTACCTGTCCCGGCCTATTCCGCCGCGCGAAGGTTGGTCAGCTTCGAGCGCAACGCCGCGTCGGACATTTCGTCGTGCAGACGCTGCTCCTCATGCGTCTGCGGTTTTGCAAAACGGGCGATCAGCAGATAGGCGACCGGCGTGATGTAAAGCGTGACGAGAGTCGCGAAACCAAGGCCGCCGACGATCACCCAGCCGAGCGCGATGCGTGCTTCCGCGCCCGCACCCTCCGCAAAGACGAGCGGGACGCCGCCGAGGATGGTTGCGATCATCGTCATCATGACCGGACGCAGGCGCAGCGCGCAGGCCTTTTCGATCGCCTCGCGCACGTTTTCGCCCTTGTCGCGCAGCTGATTGGCGAATTCGACGATCAGGATGCCGTTCTTGGCCATGACGCCGACCAGCAGCACCAGGCCGATCTGGCTGTAGATGTTGAGGCTCGAACCGGTGATGACGAGCGCGAAGATGGCGCAGGCAAGACCAAGCGGCACCGTGGACATGATGATCAGCGACGACAGCACGCTTTCGAACTGCGCCGCGAGCACCAGAAAGATGATGACGATGGCAAAGCCGAAGGTCAGCACCATGCCGCTGGAATTCTCCTCCAGCGTCGCGGCTTCGGCGAGCGGCATCAACCGCGCACCTGGCGGCAACAGCGGCGTGGCGATCCGCGTGACTTCCTCGACGGCTTGCCCAAGCGACATGCCGCTCTTGAGACCGGCGGTGATAGCGACCGATGCCAATTGCTGCTCGCGGGTCAATTGCGGTGCGACGGCGTTCTCCTTCAGCGATGCGATGACCGACATCGGCACGATCTTGCCGTCGCCGGTTTTCAGATAGACGTTTTCAAGATCCGTCGGATCGTCGATCGGCCGGATCGTTGAGGTCAGCAGCACGGGATAGGATTCGCCCGCGACAAAGACGTCGACGACGGAGCGGCCTTCGAGCAGCGACTGCAGCGCCATCGAAAGCCCCGATATGTCGATCCCGAGATCGGAAGCGCGCTCCCGGTCGATGGTGACCGAGACCTGGGCCTGCGTCGGCTCGTTGTTGAGCCGTGGCGTGTCGAACTGCCCTGTCCTGTCGAGCTCCTGCACCAGCTTCAGTGCCGCCTCGGTCAGCACCTCATGATTGTTGCCGACAAGCGCCATCTGCACGCCGCTGCCGGCGCCCCGGATACGCAGGCTGTTGGCCTGGATGACGTTGCCTCGGAGCGCAGGAACGCCGGCCATGGCGCGGTTGATATCGGTGACGATGTCCTGTTGCGTGCGATGGCGCTCGCTCCAGGGTGCCAGGGTCAAGACCATGAAGCCGCTGTTTTTCTGGCTGCTCATGCCTGAGATAGCGTAGGTATTTCTGATGTCGCCGCTGTCCATCAGCGGCTGCAGCCGCTCCTCGACCCGCTGCAGCTGGTCCTTCGTGTAATCCAGGCCAGCGCCCTGCGGCGTGGTGAGACGCAGCATGACCATCGCCCGGTCCTCGCTCGGCGTCAGCTCGCTTTTGACATTCACGAAGGCGAGAACAGCAGCAGCCGAAAACAGCGCGCAGAAGACGATGACGACAAGCGGTGCGTTGAGACATGTCCGGAGCGTGCGGCGATAGACGCCGGCAAAAAGCTCACCGAAACGGCCGAGTGCGCCATGCTCTTCGCGCATTTCCTTGGTCAGCATGCGAGACGCAAGCATCGGGCAGAGCGTCAGCGCCACGATCGACGACAGCCCGACGGAGAAGGCAAGCACGAAGCCGAATTCGCGGAACAGGCCGCCCACCTGCCCCGGCAGGAAGGACAGCGGAATGAACACGGCGGCAAGCGTTGCCGTCGTCGCAATGACGGCGAAGAAGACTTCGCGCGTACCGAGTACGGCAGCCGCGCGCGGCCCGATCTTCTCGGCTCTACGACGCACGATATTTTCGAGCACGACGATGGCGTCGTCGACCACGAGGCCGGTCGCAAGTACGATCGCCAGCAGCGTCAGGATATTGACCGAGAAGCCTACCATATAAAGCGCGGCGAGCGTGCCGATGAGCGCCACCGGCATAGTGACGACCGGTATCAGCGTCGCCCGCCAGTCGCGCAGGAAGAGATAGATGACCACCGTGACGATCAGCGCCGACAGGACGAGCGCCAGCACGACTTCGTGGATCGCGCCCTGAATGAATAAGGCATCGTCGCTGGTGATGACGATACGCGTACCCTCGGGCAGCGATTTCGACAGCTGCGCGACGACGGCCTTCACGCCTTCGGAAATATTCAAGGTATTCGACTGCGCCTGGCGGATGATGCCGAGGCCGACGCCCTGTACGCCGTTCGAGCGCAGCGCGGTCGTGCCGTCCCTCGGTCCGAGCGTCACGGTCGCGACATCGGAGAGCCGCACGCGGTTCTTGATGATCAGCCGGGAGAAATCCTCCGGCGTCTGCAGCGCCGCCGTGGCACGCACGACGATATCCTGGCGCGCACTCTTCAGCGATCCGGCCGGTACATCGAGCGCTGCGGTCGCAAGCGCCGTCGTCAGGTCGCCGATAGTGAGGCCTCGGCTCGCAAGGGCGGCCTGATCGACGTCGATGCGGAAGATTTTCTCCTGATCGCCGTAAAGCTCGACATCGGCAACGCCTTCGACCGAAGCCAGCCGGTCAGTGATCTCCTTATCGACCAGCTGCGTCAGGTCGTCCATCGTCATGGTGCTCGAGGTGACGGCAAGGCGCATGATCGGCTGCGAATCCGAATCCGCCTTGACGATCTGTGGCGCATCCGCCTGATCGGGCAATTGTTCGGCGATGCGACCGATGGCATCGCGAACATCGTTGGCGGCAACCGAAAGATCGGTCGCGTCGGAAAATTCGAGCGTTACGCGGCTCTGCCCGAAGGACGAGCTGGAGGAGACCGATTTCAGGCCGCTGACGCGGGCGACCGCCCCTTCGATGATCTTCGTCAGCTCCTGATCCACCGTCTGGGGAGAAGCGCCGTCAAACACGGTTCTGACCGTCACGACGGGACGATCGACATCAGGCAGTTCGCGCACTTCGACGCCGAAATAGGCTGCAAGACCGGCAACGACCAGCAGCGTATTGAAGACCAGGGCCAGGATCGGCCGGCGCACGAAAAGTGCCGTGAAGGATTGCCTGGTCGCTGCCGAGCTGGCATCCGTCGCGTCATCACCATGAGATGTCATTGGGTGATGACCTCCCTGGCCTCGGCGACATCACGGGCAAAGCGGACTTCGCCACCTTCGGTCATACGCTGCAATCCTTCGATGACGATGAGATCGCCATTGCGGAGATCGCCGCGGACCAGTACCGCATCCGGATTGCGCTGCACGATGCTGACGCGCACCTTCGAGGACTTGCCGTCGACAACGCGCCAGACATGAGCACCGGCGCCATCCCATTGCACGGCGAGCGGATCGACGGAAGGATAGGTCTCGCCGGCAAAGCGCATGCCGACATTGAAGGACATGCCGGCCCGCAATTCGTCGGAGGCATTGTCGATGCGGGCGCGCACGCGCAGCGTCCGGCTGGCGCCATCGACGCGATTGTCGACCGCCTCGACGGCGCCAGAGAATATACGCCCCGGCAGCGCGACCGAGGTCGCTTCCACCGGCTGATCGACCTTGACAGTGTTGGCGAAGCGCTCTGGCACCCAGTAATCCACCAGGATTTCCGAGCGATCGTCCAGCATCACGATATTGGTGGTCGTGGTTACGTTGTCGCCGACCACAACGGGCACGATGCCGACGATCCCGTCGATCGGCGCGACGATATCGCGGCGCTTCAGCGCCAGCTCCGCCGATTGCAGCGCCAGCTTCGCCCCCTGCTCTGCGATCTCGGCATCGAAAACATCGATGCGCGACACGCTGGATTTGATGTTGCGATAGAGCTGGGATTTCTCCGCTGCGCTCTTCAGCGCTACCTCCGCCTGGCCGCGGGCAATGATCTGCTCGTCGTCGTCGAGACGAGCCAGTACCTGGCCTTGGCTGACCCTGTCGCCGGACTTGATGAGGATTTCCCGGATCGTGCCCGTCGCCTGCGGCATGACGACGACCGAGCGAATGGCGTCACCGGTGCCGATCGCGCTCAGGCGATCGTTGACGACGCCGTTGACGACGGCTTTCGTCACGACAAGCGGCACATTCCGGGCGCGCCGAGCGCCGGCTTCGACCGCATTGCCGCTCTTCTCCGCCTTGGCATCGTCATCATGTGTGATTGCTGCGACGATCGTCTGGGGAACACCGGCCTTCCGCAAGATGCCGGCTGCGCCGGGCGCAAGGGCCACGACAGCGGCAATGCCTGCCACCAGCAAGAGAAAAGACAAGGAAAGCTGCTTCCAGGCGGTCATGCACGTCTCCGGCTCGTTATGTCAGAGGCGATGAAATCGCGTCGTTGGTTTGCACAGGCCCCCCACACACCCAGCGCACTTATTGAGGCCTCATTCGGTCCGGGCGGCTCTATAATGCAAGATTGTGCCCGATTTGCTGCAATATCGTGTTTTTGGGCATAAGCAGCAAGCTTCGACGCATATTATGACAAAGTTGTAATCTTGACCGTGACAACGAGACGTTTCACTGGCATTCGCACATCTCTGTTTGGACGCGGAACGTGCCGCGTTATCAACGTCTTTATGCCGCGAATGTGCACTTTTTGTTCTAGTTTCGGCCCGTTTCTTTTGCCTTTCGGGGTAGAATCATTACATTGGGCCGCATGACCATTGGACATGACGATATCCCCTTCTTTGACGAGGAGCCGGAGCACATCGCGCCGCGCCGTTCGGCGCCGGCTGCCGGCAGCACCAGCGGCGGCATCGCTGCCCGCGCCATGGCGGCACGCGACAGCGGCCGCCGGCCGGATTATCTCGCCGGCCTCAATCCGGAACAGACGGAAGCAGTCGAAACGCTTGACGGCCCCGTTCTGGTGCTTGCGGGCGCCGGCACTGGCAAGACGCGCGTGCTCACAACCCGCATCGCTCATATCCTCTCTACCAACCGCGCCTTCCCCAGCCAGATTCTCGCCGTCACCTTCACCAACAAGGCGGCCCGCGAGATGAAGGAGCGTATCGCACTGCTCGTCGGCGGCGCCGTCGAAGGCATGCCCTGGCTCGGCACCTTCCACTCGATCGGCGTCAAGCTGTTGCGCCGTCATGCCGAGCTGGTCGGCCTCACCTCCAGCTTCACCATTCTCGATACCGACGATGTCGTCCGCCTGATCAAGCAGCTGATCCAGGCGGAAGGGCTCGACGACAAGCGCTGGCCGGCCAAGCAGTTCGCCGGCATGATCGACACTTGGAAGAACAAGGGCCTCAGCCCCGCCGATATTCCGGAAGGCGATGCCCGGGCCTTCGCCAACGGCAAGGGCCGCGAACTCTATGCCGCCTACCAGAACCGCCTGAAGACACTGAACGCCTGTGACTTCGGCGATCTTTTGCTCCATCCGATCAATATGTTCCGGCAGAATCCTGATATCCTCAAGGACTATCACCAGCGCTTCCGCTACATCCTGGTCGACGAGTATCAGGATACCAACACGGCGCAGTATATGTGGCTTCGCCTGCTGGCGCAGAGGCAGAAGGGCGAGCCGCAGAATGTCTGCTGCGTCGGCGACGACGATCAGTCGATCTATGGCTGGCGCGGCGCCGAAGTGGACAATATCCTGCGCTTCGAGAAGGATTTTCCAGGCGCCAAGGTCATCAAGCTCGAGCGCAACTACCGCTCCACCGAGCATATTCTCGGTGCCGCCGCGCATCTGATCGCCCATAACGAAGGCCGGCTCGGCAAGACGCTGTTCACCGACCGCTCCGACCCCGACGACATCAAGGTGCAGGTGCATGCCTCCTGGGATTCCGAGGAGGAAGCACGCGCGATCGGCGAAGAGATCGAGCAGCTGCAGCGCAACAAGCACAATCTGAACGACATGGCGATCCTCGTGCGTGCCTCGTTCCAGATGCGCGAGTTCGAAGACCGTTTCGTCACCCTCGGCCTGAACTACCGCGTCGTCGGTGGTCCTCGTTTCTATGAGCGCCTCGAAATCCGCGATGCCATGGCCTATTTCCGTCTCGTCTGCCAGCCGGCCGACGATCTCGCCTTCGAGCGCATCATCAATACGCCGAAGCGCGGCCTCGGCGACACCACCGTTCGAGCGCTGCATGATTACGCCCGTGCGCGCGATATCCCGATGTTGGCGGCAGCGGCCGATATCATCGAGACGGATGAGATGAAGCCGAAGGCGCGCAAGGCGCTGTTCGATGTCGTGCAATCCTTCCGCCGCTGGCAGGGCCTGCTCGAAAATACCCCGCATACCGAGCTTGCCGAGCAGATCCTCGAAGAGTCCGGCTATACGGACATGTGGAAGAACGACAAATCGGCCGAGGCGCCTGGACGCCTGGAAAACCTGAAAGAGCTCATCCGCTCGATGGATAGTTTCGAATCCATGCGCGGCTTCCTCGAACACGTCGCCCTCGTCATGGATGCCGAGCAGAACGAAAATCTCGACGCCGTCTCCATCATGACGCTGCATTCCGCCAAGGGTCTGGAATTCGATACGGTGTTCCTGCCCGGCTGGGAGGAAGGCCTTTTTCCGCATCAGCGCTCGCTCGATGAAAGCGGCCGCGCCGGTCTCGAAGAAGAGCGTCGCCTCGCCTATGTCGGCATCACCCGCGCCAAGCGCCGCTGCCACATCTGGTTCGTCTCCAACCGCCGCATCCACGGCCTGTGGCAATCCACAATCCCCTCCCGTTTCCTCGACGAACTGCCGGAAACGCATGTCCAGGTCGCCGAAGTCGAGCAATCCTATGGCGGGTATGGCCGCGGCGGTTACGGCCAATCACGCTTCGACAAGGCCGATCCCTTCGCCAACTCTTATTCCACGCCTGGATGGAAGCGCGCACAAGCCAACCGCAACGATGCGACCCGCGACAACTGGGGCAGCCGCTCCGGCCACGCCGTCGAACGCATCGGCTACGGCGAAAGCGGCCCGAAAGTGCGCACCATCGACGGCGAGCTGGTGGCTAAATCCACCTCCACCGAACCCTCCAAATTCTCAATCGGCGACCGCGTCTTCCACATCAAGTTCGGCAACGGCAATGTCTCGGAGATCGAGGGCAACAAGCTGACCATCGAATTCGACCGCGCCGGGCAGAAAAGGGTGCTTGATGGGTTTGTGGAGCGGGTTTGAGGGCACAAGGCCGGCTGTCTGATTTGGAGCGGCGGGTGCCCATCAGTGCAACCGCAAAGATGAAGGAGCTGATTGTGTGGCCTCCGTCCTCCCCCGCGCTCCGTCATCCTCGGGCTTGACCCGAGGATCCATGCACAAGGGTTTCAATCAAATGCGTTATGCCCTGTTTGGAACCGTCAATGCAGGGCGGACGGTCGTAGAGGCTGTCATCATTGTCATAGGCTTGTGTCTGGATCCTCGGGTCAAGCCCGAGGATGACGGAGCGTGGGGTATGATAGGGTGGCAAACGCAAGCGCTATTCTTTGCGAAGCAGCTCACCTCCCGCCAATAGTCTCTTGACGCTCATCATCTCCACCAGCATCATACACGCATGGGTGGATATACCTACATCATCACTAACCACAAGCGAGGTACGCTCTATATCGGCGTCACCGCCGATATAGAGCGCCGCATCTACGAACATCGCGAAGGCCTGACGCCTGGCTTTGCTTGGAAATACGGGTGCACGCGGTTGGTCTGGTATGAGGACCACGCCGACATCGTTTCAGCCATACAACGGGAAAAGTCCCTGAAACGCTGGTATCGGCAATGGAAGATCGAGCTGATCGAAAAGACAAATCCGGATTGGCGGGACTTATACTACGAGCTCTGGTAAAGCCTCACGCTCCCCCGGTCGCCTGCGCATCCCGGTCCTTTAGCCATAGCCCATAAATCCATCGCGGAAAAAGGATTGGCATTCGACTGGGACCGGCACGCCGTAAGAGGAAAGCCATCGCAAGACACAGATGGTCTGGCGATGGTGCCATTCGATATCGCGCTACTTCTGACGATAAAGGATCATACCGCCGTGATGAAGCACGTCGTCGATGAAATCTCCATCGGCGGTAAAGCCGGTATCGTCCCAGTAATCGATGTGATTGCCGCGAACCTCATAGCGCCCCTGATAGGCGCTCTCGCGCCGGCCGCGCGCTTCGTCATAGCGGCCGTTCGGCAGCAGATTGTGGCGCACATAACCATCGGCGGTAACCCACATGCCGACATAGGGATGACTTTGCTGGCTGGTCGCGGATGCGTTGGGTTTGTTGTTCATGGTAGCGTAGACCTTTGATGTAACGATAAACATATCGCCGGCGGCAAGAGCCAGGGCGAGACTTCGGACCAAAGCCTTCTCCACCGCCTACGTGTTGGCCGTCGGGCGTATGACGATCTCGTTGACGTCGACATCCTCGGGCTGTTCGATGGCAAAACGCACGGCGCGGGCAATGGCATCGGGTTTGAGAGCGATGGCGCGATAAGTCTTCATCGCTTCCGCCGCGATTGGATCGGTGATCGTATCGGCAAGCTCGCTTTCGACGACGCCGGGATGGATACAGGTGACGCGCAGCGTCTTGTGCTCCTGCCGTAGTCCGTCCGAGATCGCCCGCACCGCATATTTCGTGGCGCAATAGACCGCCGCGGTCGGGGAGACCGCAAGCGCTCCGATCGACGCAATATTGATGATCTGGCCGGAGTTACGTCCAATCATCTCAGGCAAAACCGCAGCGATGCCGTACAGCACGCCCTTGATGTTGACATCGATCATCCTGTCCCATTCTTCCACCTTCAGCGATGCCATGAGGGAGAGCGGCATCACGCCGGCATTGTTGACGATGACATCGACGCGCGCCCATTTCTGTCGAGCGGCGCTGACGAAAGCCCCGAAGCTTCCGCGATCCGTCACATCGAGGGAATGGGCAAGCACGGTGCCGCCCGCCGCATGCAATTCGGTGGCCAGCGCTTCCAGACGTTCCACGCGCCTCGCACCCAGCGCCACTTTCGCGCCAGCAGCGGCAAGTTCGCGAGCAATGCCCTCCCCGATTCCGCTCGAAGCGCCCGTGATCAGAATGACCTTATCCATCGGCATGACCTCATCCTTTCTCCGTGCATGTCATGAGGCCTTGACTGTAAGGACCGGTTATTGTTTCGATAAGCCGTCATCTCCTTGCCAAATTGGAAAGAAAAAATAACCAATGGAGGCGGATCTGAATGCGCTCGCCGTCTTCGCGCTCGTTGCGGAAGAACGGAGCTTTAGGGCGACAGCGACACGGCTCGGCGTGACCCGCTCCGCCGTCAGCCAGACAATTCGCCGCCTTGAGGAAAATCTCGGCATCGCGCTCGTGCTGCGCACGACACGCAGCGTCAGCCTGACGGAAGCCGGCGAGCGGCTCTATGAGAGGGTCGCTCCCGCCGTGGCGGAGATGCGCGCGGCGCTGGAGAAGACCGAGGCGCTGACAGAGCTTCCGCGCGGCCGCCTGCGGCTTGCGGTCTCCTCGATCGCCGAGCGCTTTCTGGCCGGGCCGCTCCTTGCCGGTTTCGTGCGTCAATGTCCTGAGGTGGAGCTGGATATCACCGTCACGGACGAGGAATTCGACATCGTCGCGGAAGGCTACGACGCAGGCGTGCGGCTCGGAGAAGTCATCGCGCAGGATATGATCGCCGTGCCGGTCGCGGGCGCCGAGCGACAACTGGCTGTCTGCGCCCCATCCTATCGCGAGCGTTCCGGCGTGCCGTCACACCCGGCAGACCTTGCCGGGCATGCCTGCATCGGCTGGCGTCCTTCTCCGAAATCGGCGCCCTATCGCTGGGAATTTGCCGAAGCGGGCAAGGAATTCAGCGTCGCGGTGCCGTCGACGATCACGACCAACGACATGGGCCTGATGATCAAGCTTGCCGTCGCCGGCGCCGGCATCTCCTTCGGGATGGAGGAAAGCTTCCGCCCCTTCATCGGTCGCGGGGAACTGCTGCCGATTCTGGAGGATTACTGCCCCTATTTCGCGGGCTTCTATCTCTATTATCCGAGCCGGCGAAACACCGCTCCGAAGCTTCGCGCACTGATCGAGCATGTCAGACGCTTTCCCGCCGGCGATGAAGCGCGCGAAAGCGGCAAACGAATGGGCTAAGCTCATTTGCCACCTCGAGTGATGACCGATTCAATTGCGCCCGCCATTCGCGCGGATGACCTGGCCGTTGATCCAACCGCTTTGAACGCTGGCGAGAAACGACACGATCTGGGCGATCTCCTCCGGCAGGCCGAGACGGCCGAGCGGAATGTCGTTGATCAGCCGCTGGATCAGCGCCTCCGACCGTCCCCTGAACAACAACTCCGTGGCGATCGGCCCGGGCGCGACCGCATTGACCGTTACGCCGCGCGTGCCGAGTTCCTTGGCGAGCGTATGCGTCATGGCTTCCACACCTGCCTTCGTCGCTGCGTAGACGCCGTTACCTGGAGAGTAATGGCCGATGATGCTCGTTGACAGGTTGATGATGCGGCCACCATCCCGCACCCGGCTTGCCCCCTCACGCATTCCGTTGAACGTGCCTGTGAGGTTGACGGCAATCTGCTGCTGAAAATCCTCATCGCTCACTTCAGACAGGGGCGAGAATTTGCCGATCCCGGCATTGTTGACGAGCACGTCGACCTTGCCGAACTCGGCTTCGGCACGATCGAACAATGCCGTAACAGCCGAAGCATCGGCCACATCCGCACGGACCGCAATCGCACGGCCGCCCGTCGCTTCGATGCCGGAGACGATATCCCCAGCCTCACGGGAACTCGATGCATAGTTGACGACGGTCTGGAAACCATCGGCGGCAAGCTGCCTCGCAATGGCGGCGCCGATGCCCTTCGATGCTCCGGTCACGATTGCGGTTTTGATTTCGCTGGACATGCATTTGTCTCCATTTCTCTCTCCGGCCCGAACGGCAAGCGTCACGCAGGCACGCGCTTGCGAACACGCCGAGGGAATTCGATCCTCGGATGTCGCGGAAACGCTTGTTTCGCTGGGCCTTGACCAGTAATATGAGCGATAATTCACTTTTTACTACTCGCATTCCACGCACATGTCCGAGAGCCCTCTGAAAAGCCGCCCCGCGCCCAGAAAAGCGCCGAAACAAGCCCGTTCGCTCGCGACCGTCGAGGCGATCGTCGAGGCTGCGGCTCGCATTTTGGAAGAGCGCGGCCATGAAGCCTTCTCCACCAATGCCGTGGCGGAAAGGGCCGGTGTCAGCGTCGGTTCGCTCTATCAGTATTTTCCGCGCAAGGACGCGCTGATCGGAGCGCTGATCCTCAGGGAAACGCGCCGCCTCGTCGAGGAGGCGGAAAGCGCAGCAGGCAAGCCCACCGGCAGGGAGGCTTTGTCAGCACTCATCCTCCCGTGTGTCGAGCAGCAACTTCGCCGGCCAGCCCTCGCCCGCCTGCTCGACTTCGAAGAAGCACGCCTGCCGTTGGATACCGCCACCGAAAGGGTGAAGATGCGTTTCTTCGAACTCACGCGCGCAGCTTTGCTGCGGCCGGACCTGCCGATGCAGGCTGATATCGATATCGCAAGCCGGGATGTGGTGGCGATCATCAAGGGAATGGTCGACGCCGCCGGAGAACATGGCGACGAAGACAAAAGCCAATTGGCTCGCCGTGTACAGCGTGCCGTCCTCGGCTATCTGAACGGTGGCTGACCCGCCCGGGCGATAGGCAGCTAGGAAAACCTGATTGCTTTCCTCAACGTCTTCGCGATTGCAGCAAATCGCATTGCTGCATTGCAGAATCCGCATTCCTAGCAAGCTACCAATAATGATCCAATCGATTATATCGATTGAAGCGGCTTCGGGATTCCGCGCTTCTTGCGGGCATCTCGGCAAGCCGCTGCCAGTCCTTCCGGCCCGTTCGGGCTTTTCGCCCGGGTCGAATCTCAAAGCCTGGCAACAACAAGAACCGAGGATAAAAAGTGGCTGGCTCAGCAACAAGCTCTGCGCCCACCAGCGCCCGTGCATCCGCACGCCAAGGCCAGGGCAATTACCAATTCGCGCTTATCGCACTCACCTCACTCTTTTTCATGTGGGGTTTCATCACTTGCTTGAACGATATTCTGGTCCCGCACCTGAAAAGCGTCTTTCAGCTCAATTACACCCAAGCGATGCTCATCCAGCTTTGCTTTTTCGGCGCATATTCCATCATATCGCTGCCGGCCGGCACGCTCGTAAAGCGCATCACCTACAAATGGGGCATCGTCGTCGGCCTCGCGATCGCAGCTGTCGGCTGTGCCCTGTTCATTCCGGCCGCCACTTACCGCGTCTACGCCCTGTTCCTGGGCGCGCTCTTCGTGCTCGCCACCGGCATCACGATCCTGCAGGTTGCCGCCAACCCCTATGTCACCGTGTTGGGACCTCCGGATACGGCTGCAAGCCGCCTGAACCTGACGCAGGCCTTCAACTCCCTTGGCACGACGATTGCCCCCTATTTCGGCGCGATGTTGATCCTGTCTGCCGCGACTGTTGCAGCCACCAACGCTACGCCGGAACAGCTCGACGCCATGCGGCTTGCCGAAGCCGGCGCGGTCAAATTCCCCTACCTGCTTCTTGCCGCAGCCTTCCTGGTGCTCGCCGCCGTCTTTGCCGCATTGAAGCTGCCCGAAGTCGAAGATGAGGAGACCATCGAGCCCATGCGCGGCGGCGGCTCCGCCTGGCAGTACCGCCATCTCGTGCTCGGCGCTGTCGGCATCTTTCTCTATGTCGGCGCCGAAGTCAGCGTCGGCAGTTTCCTGGTCAACTTCCTGAGTCAGCCGGATATCGCCCATCTCTCCGAGGCGGATGCCGCGCACTACGTCTCCTACTTCTGGGGCGGCGCAATGATAGGACGCTTCATCGGTTCGCTGATCATGCGTCATATCGATGACGGCAAGGCGCTGGCGTTCAACGCTGCCGCGGTCATCATCCTGCTCGTGGTCACCGTGCTGACAACGGGCCATGTCGCCATGTGGTCGGTATTGGCGATCGGCCTGTTCAACTCGATCATGTTCCCGACGATCTTCAGCCTGGCACTGCACGGCCTCGGCAAATATACGAGCCAGGGCTCGGGCATTCTGTGCCTTGCCATCGTCGGCGGCGCGATCCTGCCTGTTATCCAGGGCGGCCTTGCCGATACGATCGGTATTCACCTCGCCTTCCTGATGCCGATCATCTGCTACGTCTACATCGCCTTTTACGGGCTCAAGGGCCACAAGCCGGCCTGAAACTGACATGAGCCTTGCGCTCCGCCGGTTTTCCAAGCGGAGCGTAAGGGGCTTGATCCGCGGCACACCGCTTGGCATCGTGCGGCGCAACAAAACGGGAAGGACAGGCCTCATGAAAGCGCTGCTGCTCATCGACATCCAGAATGGCTTCTGCCCCGGCGGAAATCTCCCCGTGCCGGATGGGGATCAAGTCGTGCCCATCGCCAACAAACTCATCGACAGCGGCAAATACGATCTGATCGTCGCTTCGCAGGACTGGCATCCGGCCGGCCACGGCAGCTTCGCCTCCTCCCATCCCGGCAAGAAACCCTTCGAAATCGGCACGCTTTCGGGCAAGCCGCAGATGATGTGGCCAGACCATTGCGTCCAGAACACCAAGGATGCCGAGTTCCACCCTGCCCTCCATCTGGATGCCGTCGATTTCATCCAGCAGAAGGGCCAGAATCCCGCGGTCGACAGCTATTCCGCCTTCCGTGACAATGATCAGGCAGCCCTTATCGGACTGGCGGCTTACCTGCGCGACAAAGGCGTCACCGAGCTCGATCTTTGCGGGCTGGCAACGGATTATTGCGTGAAGTTCTCCGCGATCGACGCCGTCGAGATGCTACCCGATGTCACCGTCCGCTTCATTGAGGATGCGAGCCGCGGCATCGATCCTGCCGGCGTCGCTGCGGCAATCGACGACATGCGAGCCCGCGGCGTTGCCGTGATCAGCAGCAAGGACGCGCTTGCGTAAAATCGCGCGAGCCCAGCTAAACCTTCTCTAAACAAAATGGTGCAAGCTAATTCCGATCAATAGGATATCGGGACTCTTAGCGTGCAGTCTATTGTCATCAACGGGCGCTTCCTCGGCCAGCCTTTGTCCGGCGTGCAGCGCTTCGCGCGCGAACTGACGCTGTCACTCGATCGCAAGATCTCCTCGGGTGCTCTGCCCGCCTCGCTGAAAGGCACGCGCTGGCGTCTGGCCGTACCGCGCAACACGCCCATCGATATCAGGCTCTCGGCAATAGAAATCGATCGCTTCGGCTCCGGCCCCGGGCATATCTGGGAGCAGACATCGCTGCTTTCACACTCGCGCGGCAGCCGGCTCATCGGCTTCGGCGGCAGCGGCCCGCTCCTTCATCGCCGCCAGGCGGTCGTCATCCATGACGTGACGATCTTCCGCCATCCACAATCCTTCAAGCGCAGCTACCGCCTGCTGCATGGTGCGCTCGGCACAGTGCTGACGCGCACCGCCAAGATCGGTACCGTTTCCGAATTCTCGCGGCAGGAGCTCGCCTCCGTATTCCGTGTTCCCTCAGGCGGCATCGACGTCGTCTATAATGCCGTCGATCATTATGCCACGATCGAGCCGGACGAGGCCGTGATGCAGCGCCTTGGCCTGAAGACGAACGGCTTCTTCCTTCTTGTGGGAACAATGAAACCCAACAAGAACCTCAATTTCGCCATCCGCGCTTTCGAGGCGCTGAAAGATGACAACCAGAAGCTCGTGGTCGTCGGCGGCTCCGCGCCGACCGTCTTCAAATCGGATGACCAGCAGTCAAACGGCAGCATGCTCTTTCCAGGCAGGCTTACGGACGCTGAGATCGCCGCTCTGGAGCGACATGCCACTGCCTTCGTCTTCCCGAGCCTCTATGAAGGTTTCGGCATACCGCCACTGGAAGCGATGACGCAGGGTTGTCCGGTGCTCGCTGCTGATATCCCCGCCGTGCGCGAGGCATCGGGCGACGCCGCGCTCTACTTCGACCCATTCCGACAGGATGAACTCGTTGCCGGCATGAGGCGGATCGCGACGGACAATGCATTGCGCCAGGATCTGCGCCGGCGCGGCCATGAGAATGTCACCCGCTTCTCCTGGGACGCCAGCGCCGACCGCGTGCTCTCTATTCTCGAAGATCTCTGAGAGACTTCAGGATCGATTCTGCGGCCGGAACATGGTAACGAAGTAGCTATAGAGGCCGAGCAGGCAAAAGAGCGTGCCGCCGACCACGCCAAGCGACACCGATATCCAGAGCGAATAACCAAAGCCAGCCGTCGCCAGCACCGGCACCGCCAGCCCGATGGCGGAGAAGACGACCGGCGGCCAGACAAAATCAAAGGAAAGAGACGCCATCACCTTCACGCCAATCGCCATGGCGCACATGGCGCCGATCATGCCGCCGGCCATGAGCGCGGCATCGCTGTGGGAACCGAGGTAACCGCCGGCCAGCGTGCCGGCATTCAGCAGCACGCAGTCCAGCACCGCGAGAAGGAAGATCATCAGCAGCCGGTGCTGCAGATGCGCTGGCGTCGGCATCATGTTGGCGGTCAAGGCGCGGCATGTCGCAAGACCGATGACGAAGGGAGCAACGGCAAGAAATTCACTGCGCAAACCGGAGGCAATGACCAATTGGCCGACGGGCTGCAGCACCGCGAAGATACCCGCGGCAGTCATGAGCGTAAGGCCGGTCAGCAGCGAATAATATTCCCCGAGTTGCCTGGCAAAGGCAGGCGTTGCCCCGTCGCGATCAAAGGTATTGACGACATCGGGATATTGAATGGCCTGCAGGGCGGAGACGATGAGTACGAAGGGCCGCTGCAACAGATCGAGCGCCAGCAGCGCACCGGCCGCAGCCCCCGCTCCCAACGTGGCCGTGAGAATAGATTTCAATCCCAACGGCGTCAGCATGCCGATAACGGAGGCGCTGGCCGCAACGCTGCCATAGACGAAGTGCTTGCGAAGCAGCGATGGCTGGAATGGTGCTGCCTCGCGCAGGCTGTTGCGGGTCAGAAAGAGCGCCAGAAGACCGTAAGCGCCGTAGCCCGCCATCAGGCCGATGACAGTACATGTGAAGGTTGGGGCAACGGCGGCACCTGCGAGCGTGCCGGCTGCGAGAATGGTGGCGCGCGAGCCCTGCAGCCGCGAAAAGGCGCGAAATTCCTGGCGAAAGCGCAGCATGGTGAGGTGCAGGTCGCTGCCGCCCTGGAAGATCGCGACCAGACCGCCAAGCACGGCAATCTCCGCCGAGACGGAAAAGAAGATCGAAGCACAAGCAGCAATCAGACAGATCGCCGAGCAGGCCGCAAATTCCACGGTCAGTGCCTTGCGCTCCAATGCCTCGCTTCCCGGACCCTGCCCCGGATAGAAGCGGCTGCAGGCAAAGCGAACCCATTCGAAACAGAAAATCGCCGCGAACTGGCTGATCGAGATGAACAGCGAATAGGCCGCGTAGTCCGCCGGAGCCAGCAGATGCGCCACCACGATCAGCAGCCCGAAGGCAATCGCCGCCTGATAGAAATATGCAGCCAATGCCACGATCTTCGCCATGACTGCAGCTAACAGAAAAAGATTGAGGAAAGCGCTAATCCCGAAGGGGCAATTGCAGCATTCGATAGCGCGACCGCGCGTGATGGGCCGCTTCTGAAAACAGGCGGGCATTTCATTCTTGAAAAACCTGCTCGCAACATCAGGCGAACGGTACGGGCTATCTCCTGCTCGCCTCTTCCCTCATCCAGGCAATGACCTTCTCGAGGGCTGCGGATTTGCGATAACGAGGCCAGACGAGGTAGAAATCGGATGGACCGCTTAGCGACCCCTGGATAACCTGCGTCAAACGACCTTCCACCATATCTCGCGCCACGAAATCACGGTTGGCGAGGACGATTCCCTGCCCTGCGATCGCCGCTTCGATGGCATGCGATGTCTGGTTGAAGCTGATCCCTTTATAGGAGGCGTGAGCCGCCCGCCCGAAATGCTTGTCGATGAATTCGGGCCAGGAATTATGGGCGTCATGGAGAAGCGCGTAGTCGGCGAGCTCCTCTGCAGTCCTCGGCAGCTTTCGGTCCTGCAGCAACGCCGGGCTGCAAACGGCGATGATCTCTTGTTCGAAGAGCAGTTCGGTCGCCAATCCCGGCCCGAAAGGTGGTCGCCCGTAGCGCACTGCAAGATCCACTCCGTCCGCCTGAAAGCCCGACATGCGTTCCGTCGCCAGGATATGAAGATCGAGATCGGGATGACGAGCCGTAAAATCCGGCAGGCGCGGAATCAGCCATTTCGAAGCGAATGTCGGCGTGGTGCTGATGGTGAGCCTGACGGGTTGCGGCTCGAGATTGCCGGTTGCCTGAGCGATAATTTCAAAGGCGCGCCTGATATCGGCGATGTAGCCCCGCCCTTCGCCCGTCAGCAACAAAGACCGCGGCATCCGCTCGAACAGCTTTACGCCCAGCTCGGCTTCCAGCCCGCGAACCTGCTGCGCAACGGCACCCTGCGTAACCCCGAGCTCCTCGGCCGCCAGCCTGAAGCTGCGATGGCGTGCAGCCACTTCGAATGCCTTTAGGCCATTCAGAGAGGGAAGTTTACCGGGCGAACCGTTCATGCGATAGTTTTTCTACTGGCAAACAGGAATTTATCTGCTTCGCTCTCGCGCGGCGATGATGATATTTCATCGGTAATTTCGAAGCAATCGGTTCCAGTGGAACGAGATGAAGGAGGAAGCACCTATGTCGATAGAAAAAGTGGCCGTAATCACGGCGGGCGGCAGCGGTATGGGCGCCGAAAGCGCCAGACGGCTTGCGGCCGATGGCTTCCGTGTCGCCATCCTTTCCTCCTCCGGAAAAGGTGAGGCGCTGGCTCAGGAACTTGGAGGCATCGGCGTCACCGGCTCCAACCAGTCCAACGACGATCTCAAGCGCCTGGTCGATGCGACGATGGAAAAATGGGGGCGCATCGATGTGCTGGTCAACAGCGCCGGCCACGGTCCGCGCGCCCCGATCCTCGAGGTCACCGACGAGCAATGGCACACCGGCCTCGACGTCTATCTCATGAACGTCATCCGTCCGACACGCCTCATCGCCCCCATCATGCAGAAGCAGAAATCCGGCGCGATCATCAACATTTCCACGGCATGGGCATTCGAGCCGTCGCCAATGTTCCCCACTTCGGGGGTATTCCGGGCTGGCCTTGCCTCCTATACGAAGATTTTCGCCGACACCTACGCCGCCGACAATGTGCGGATGAATAACGTCCTGCCCGGCTGGATCGACAGCCTGCCGGCGACCGAAGAACGCCGCGACAGCGTGCCGATGCGGCGTTATGGCACCAGCGCCGAGATCGCCGCCACCGTCGCCTTCCTGGCCTCCGATGGCGCTGGCTACATCACCGGCCAGAACCTCAAGGTTGACGGCGGCCTGACCCGTTCGGTCTGAATTCTGGCTAAATCGAGCTCATGCCGCGTTCGTTCCCTCGGATGATGTTCCCGAGAACGGCAATGAAATCAGATCGAGCCAGCCTCAAGCAACGGTATCCTCCCGGCGGTGCCTGCTGCCCTTGAATTGCCTTTTTGCATCGCACACGTTAGAAGGGCCCGCAAAAAGGGATGAAACGGGCAGTGTAAGGCGGCGCTGCCTCGGGAGGAGTGCCACGATGGACGTCATCAACACGATAGCGGCCCTGCGCGAAAGGCTTGCCGAACACCTTAGGGCTGGCAGGCGCATCGGCCTTGTGCCGACCATGGGCTATCTGCATGCCGGCCATATGGAACTTGTCTCCCGTGCAAAGGCCGAGAACGACGTCGTCGTCACCTCCATTTTCGTCAACCCGCTACAGTTCGGCGCCAATGAGGATCTGGCGAAATATCCGCGCGATCTCGAACGCGACAGCGCCATGCTGCGCGACGCCGGCGTCGATTATCTCTTCGCACCTGGCGTGACGGATATGTATCCGCGTCCGATGGAAACCGTCGTCGACGTGCCGAAGCTCGGTGCGGAGCTGGAGGGCGCGGTTCGCCCGGGCCACTTCGCCGGCGTTGCCACAGTCGTCACCAAGCTCTTCAACATCGTCCAGCCCGACAGCGCCTATTTCGGCGAGAAGGACTACCAACAGGTAGCGATCATCCGCCGCATGGTCGAGGACCTGGCGCAGCCCGTTCGTATCGTGCCGGTGCCGACTATCCGCGACGTGGATGGCCTGGCCCTCTCCTCGCGCAACGTCTATCTCTCGAAAGAGGAACGCGCCGCAGCCACCATCGTCCCTCAAGCATTGGCGGAGGCCGAAAGGCTCTACGATCTCGGGGCGGATAACCCCGCAGCGCTCGAGGAAGCCCTGCGCACCTTCATGGAAAAAGAGCCGCTGGCGACAGTGGAAGTCGCCGCCGTTCGTCATCCCGATACATTGGAGCCGCTAACGACCTTGCAGGGACAACCTATCCTCATCGCGCTTTTCGTGCGCATCGGCACCACCCGCCTGCTCGACAACCGGGTCATCGGCCGCAAGCCGTCAAACAACGAAAAGGCTGCCTGAGATGAGCACTGTCGGACACACCAAGCGCATCACGCCCGCTGCGATCGAAGCGATGAAGGGCCAGCGTCCGATCGTCAGCCTGACGGCCTATACGACGCCGATTGCCCGCCTGCTCGATCCGCATTGCGACCTGCTGCTGGTCGGTGATTCCCTTGGCATGGTGCTCTACGGCATGGACACGACCGTCGGCGTCACGCTTGATATGATGATCGCCCATGGCCAAGCCGTCATACGCGGCACCAAGCATGCCTGCGTCATCGTCGATCTGCCCTTCGGCTCCTACCAGGAATCGAAGGAACAGGCCTTCCGAAGTGCTGCACGCATCCTGAAGGAAACCGGCTGCGATGGCGTGAAGCTGGAGGGCGGCGAGGAAATGGCTGAAACAGTGGCCTTCCTGACCTCTCGCGGTATTCCGGTCTTCGGCCATGTCGGACTGATGCCGCAGCAGGTGAACACGACCGGCGGCTACCGCTCTCTCGGCCGCTCGGACAAGGAAGCCGACAAGATCCGGCGCGATGCCAAGGCGATCTCGGCGGCCGGTGCTTTCGCCATGGTGATCGAAGGCACGATCGAGCCGCTCGCCCGCGAGATCACCGCCGCAGTTGCCATTCCCACCATCGGCATCGGCGCATCCGCCGCCTGCGATGGGCAGATCCTCGTTTCCGACGACATGCTCGGGCTGTTCAACGATTTCAAGCCGCGCTTCGTCAAGCATTTCGCGGAGCTGGCGCCCATGGTCTCGAAGGCGGCCGAAGCCTATGCCGAGGAAGTGAAGGCCCGCGCATTCCCCGCGCTGGAACATACGTTCCAGCCGAAGAAATGAGGCGCTTCAGCTCTTGGCGGGTTCCTTCTCCAGCAGATAGATCGCCTCGCCGAAATCCTCCATCTTGCTCATCAGCGCAGCATGAGCATCCCGCAGACCCTGATTGTAATAATACGGCCCGATCTCGGCGGTGAAGAAATCGAGCAGGAATTCAGCGGGCAAGGTGCCGAGCGTCTGATCCAGCTCGTCGGCGAAATAGCGCTGAAGGCGTGCAACCATCGCTGCCTTCTCCTCCTTCGAAAAGGTGATCTTCTTCATCTTTCCATCTCTCATTTTGCGAGCGGTCTCAAAACGCTGGATCAAGGAAATCAATTGATCCATCAAGGAAATTCAATTGCTGGTTCGGGGCACACAGCTTACACGTCCCGCTATTGAATAGCGCGGAAGCAAATGCGCAAGGGTGCAACGTCGTCGTACCTCTTGCAGGATCCGTGCCCTCGACACCGCATCCAGAGCAAAACCGGTTTTCCATAAAGGACAGAGCGGACCATGAGTCGCGCGGAATTTCTTGACGGGTTGAAGGGCGGCATTCCCGTCGGTCTTGCCGCAGCGCCTTTCGGCGCCCTCTTCGGTGCGTTGGCGCGCGATCAGGGCATGTCCCTTGGCGAACTGACCCTGATGAGCGGCACCGTCTATGCCGGTGCCAGCCAGATGGTGGGAATTGATCTCTTCGGCCACAATGTTCAGGCCTGGCTCATCGCGCTGTCGATCCTCGCCGTGAACTTCCGCCATGTGCTCTACTCGGCGGCGATCGCCCGCTATATCAGGCACTTTTCTGCGGTGGAGAAGTTCTTCACCTTCTTCCTGCTGGTCGATCCGCAATTTGCCGAGACGATCAAGCGCCATGAAAGCGGCAAGCCGGTGACCTTCGCCTGGTACATCGGCTTTGCCGCAGTGATCTATGTTCCCTGGGTGGTGGTGAGCCTGATCGGCGGCCTGCTCGGCAGCCTGATCGGCGATCCCAAAGCCATCGGTCTCGATATCCTGCTGCCGGTCTATTTCCTCGGCATCGTCATGGGCTTTCGCACGCGAGACAATTTCCTGCCTGTTGTCGCCGTCAGCGCAGTCGCATCAACCATCGCCTATCGCTATGTCGGCTCGCCCTGGCATGTCAGCATCGGCGCATTGGCGGGCGTCGCGCTTGCGGCAATGCTGCCGCCGGTAAAGGCGAATCGCAAGCCTGATATCGCGCACGAAAGCCACGAGGTCTGACCATGTTCGATTTCAATTCGCATATGGTTTTGCTCATTCTGGCCGCAGCCGTGGTGACCTTCCTGACGCGCATCGGCGGCTATATCCTGATCGTCAAGATGACCCGCATTCCGCCACGCGTCGAGGCGGCGCTGAATGCCGTACCCGCCGCCGTGCTGACAACCCTCGTCGCACCCGCCTTCTTCATCGGCGGCTGGGACACAAAGGTGGCGATGCTTGCCGCCCTTCTCGTCGGACTGCGCTATCCTTCGACCTATATGCTGGTCGCAGGATGGGTGGTCGTCATGGCGTGGCGCCATTCCATAGGCGCTTGAGAGGGACCCCATCCCTTTTTCCAGTTGGGATGAGGTCCGTATTTCTCAATGGCTGAGCTCGAGCGTGGCATTTTCCAGCCACGCCCGTATGTCGTGATCATGAATCAGCGGCATCAGCGCCTCGCGCGTCCTAGCGTGATAATCGTTCAACCAGTTTAGCTCTTCATGCGTCAGCAGCTCGACAAGCACCAGGCTGCGATCGATAGGGCAGAAAGTGAGCGTCTCAAAGCCCAACATCGGCATGTCACCGCCCTCAATCTCCTCCGGATCGCGGATGTAGATCAGATTTTCGATACGGATGCCGAAGTGGCCCGGACGATAGTAGCCGGGTTCGTTGGAAAGAATCATCCCGGGAAGCAGTTCCTGCACGGCAAGGCGCGCAATGCGCTGCGGGCCTTCATGGACGGAGAGATAGGAGCCGACGCCGTGGCCCGTGCCATGCGCGAAATCAACGCCCGCCTTCCAGAGCGCGATGCGCGCCAGCGGATCGAGATCGCAGCCGCGCGTGCCCTTCGGGAAGCGCGCCGTGCTGATGGCGATCATCCCCTTCAGGACAAGCGTGAAGAGGCGCTTCTGCTCTTCGGAAACCGCGCCAATACCGACAGTGCGCGTAATGTCGGTCGTGCCGTTGATATATTGCGCGCCCGAATCGATCAGGAACAGCTCGCCTGCCTGGATCAGCCGGTCGCTCGCCGTGGTCACGCGGTAATGCATGATGGCCGCGTGCTCGCCGGCACCCGAGATCGTGTCGAAGGAGATGTCCTTCAGCGGGTTCTGCATGCTTTCGCCGATGCGGGCGCGGCAGGCTTCCAGCCGTTCCGCCGCGGCGATTTCCGTCACCGTTCCAGGCTTGCTTGTCTCCAGCCAGTAAAGGAACTCGACCATGGCGGCGCCATCCTGCAGGTGGGCAGCCGCAGAGCCGTTGATTTCGGCAGCATTCTTGCAGGCGCGCGGCAGCTTGGCGGGATCATTGCCCTCCACGACCTCTCCACCTTCACGACGGATGATGTCGGTCAGAGCGTAGGAGGCAAGATCCGGATCGACCAGGATTCGCCCACCATTCGCTGCCGCAGCGGCGAGACGCTTTGTAAGTTCGGACGGCGGCAGCTGCTTGCAGATCTGTGTGAGATAAGCTTCCGCTTCCACCTTGGTCTTGCGCTTGTCGAGGAAGAGTTCGGCCTCACCCGCCGCATAGATGATGGCGCGCGCCAGGGGATGTGGCGTGTGCGGCACGTCGCTGCCGCGGATATTGAAGATCCAGGCGACAGAAGACGGATCGGTAATCAGCGCCGCCTTGAGGTTATTTTCCTTGAGGCCGTTTGCAATCGTCGCAAGCTTGTCCTTGGCGAGGATACCGGCCTGGGCGATGTTCTGAATGATAACATTGCCCAACGGCTCGGGTGGCCGGTCCGTCCAGAGCCTGTCGAGCGGATTGTGGGGCAGGAAGACGAGCTTGCCGTCGATCTCGGCCAGCGCCTTTTCCAGACGGCGCACTTCCGCACCCGTATGCAGCCATGGATCGATGCCGAGCCGGAAACCTTTCTTTGCATGACGCGGCAGCCAGACATGCGGCGGCTCGTTCACCAGATCGCCTCCGGTAAAGACGCTGCGGTCCACCTGTTCGGCAAGCTGCGTCACATACCGGCCATCCACAAAGATCACGGCGTGGGAGTGTGTGATAAGCGCAACACCTGCCGATCCTGTGAAGCCGGTGAGCCATGCGAGACGCTCCGAGCATTTGGGCACGTACTCGCCTTGATACTCGTCGGCACGTGGCACGAGGAAGCCGTCAATGCCGAGATCGCTGAAGGCAGCGCGCAAACCGGCCACACGCTCGCGACCGAATTGCGGGGTGGAAGTGACGTCGAAAGACTGAAACATGAGCAGATCCGAGACTGGTGGAGATTCCGTGAAACTGAATATTGCCAGTATGTTAGAGCATCACGATCGGAAGTGCGATGTGATTTTCGATCCCTGAGACGATAGGCGCGATTGCGGCAACATCGCACCACATGAGAGCAGTTTATCCCACGTCTGCCCGTTAACGAATCCGCCCATTTCATGAGCATCTCCGCTCGAATATGACAACTTCACGGCAGGAAATATGCATATCGTGCATAGCTCCCATGAAGCTGCCCCCCTGCCACTCCGGCGAGCGAGTCGCTATATCCGCCGCATCAAACGGGGTTCACGAGGAACCCGAACGAACCAAGGACTTGAAGACAATGCCTATCACCCGCTCAGCATATGTTAGCCCGGCGCTGGCTGGCGAGCGTCGCACCGTACGCCATTCCGTCGGCTCGCTTCGTCAGCTCGAAGTCGAAACCGCAAAGGCAATCGGCGCAAGCCGCGGCGGTCGCCGCTAAGAAGTTTAAGAGCTACGCGTTCTATATCGATCGCAATCCGGTTCTCCTCCTCCCTCCCGGATCGCAGTCGGAACGCTTAGAGCCCGCTTGAGCACTCCTCCTCCACACGCTCGCGGGCAAGATCGGTGAAAGCTGATCTCAAGGCGGTGCTTCGGCACCGCCTTTTTTCGTTTCAGTAATTTCAGTTGTGGGAGCTGACCGGCTCAGGGCCGGTCGAGATGGATGGTGACCCAGCCGTTGCGCCAGATCGTGCGCACGTGCCGGAGATTGGCGCCGTTATAGGCGGCCAGAACCTTCCAGCGCTGTTCGGCGAGGATACCCGAAAGAATGACCGAGCCGCCCGGCGCCAGATGTGCCACAAGCTGCGGCGCCATTTTGATGAGCGGCCGCGCGAGAATATTGGCGATGATGAGGTCGAACGGTCCATGACGGGAAAAGGCCGTGGAATGAAAGCCAGGCGCCGTCTCCAGCGCGATACCGGAGGCGATCCCGTTGCTGCGGACATTCTCCCGGGCGACGCGAACAGCGACAGGATCGATATCCGTCGCCAGAACCGGAATATTGCGCAGCTTGCGCACGGCGATCGCGAGCACGCCGCTGCCCGTACCGAGATCGAGCGCATTTCGCACGCGGCGGCTCGCGAGAACCTTCTCGATCGTCTCCAGGCAGCCCGCCGTCGTCCCATGATGGCCAGTCCCGAAGGCCTGTCCCGCTTCGATCTCGATGGCGATGTCGCTGGGGCCGACCTTGTCGCGATCATGCGAGCCATGCACGAGGAAGCGGCCGGCGCGCACGGGTTTTAGCCCTTCCAGCGACTTGGCGATCCAGTCGATGTCCGGAAGCACTTCCCTTTGAATGGGGAGGTCGGCAAAAATGGGCTTCAGGAGCGCTTCGAAGCGATCGCGCACCTCCTCTTCGTCCACGGCATAGAGATAGATCGACGCTTCCCAGATATCGTTCTTTTCGTCGATTTCCGTCGTTGCGATCGGCAACTCCTCGTCTTCGAATACCGGCGTCATCAGGTCCAGAATCTGCTCGGCCTTCTTCTCGGTCGTCGTCACATAAAGGCGGATTTCACTCACTCGTCGCTCTTTCTCGTTCTTATTCGGCCCAATCGATCCAGGGCGGTCTCGGCGTATCATAGCCGGCGACGCTCTGAAGCAACGTCCGACGGGCCGAGCCAAAGCGCAGAAACAGCGGCGCAAACAGATTGCGCGCCGCAATCGCCAGCGGATTTCTCATGGTCACCAGTCGCGTCAGGCCGTAGGTCTGCTTCAATACCAGCTTCACGGCGGGAATTCTCAAGGCCGAATACTCCTCTTCGCGGCCTTCCGCAATGAGCCACGCAAGCCAGCATGCATCTTCGATCCCGAGATTCATGCCGCGCGCGCCGGCTGGCGAATGGATATGAGCGGCATCGCCAACCAGGAAGACATTCCCTTTCGCCATCGGCTCGACATGACGGAAGTTGATGCGAAACTGCGAGGCCCAGACCTTCCCGGCAACGGCAGCCGGATGAACGATGCGGCTTTCGAAATCCTCCAGCGTCGAGATATAACGAAGGATGTCGGCCGTAACAGGCAGGCGCCCGACCATGCCGGGATCGAAGAGCGATATCTCGGCGTAATGGGTATCGACCGGGCCGGCATAACGAAAATCGGCAAGATAGAAATGGGCCTCCAGCGCCTCGCCTGGGAAGCCGGCGCCCATCGCCTTGCGAACCGCCGAATGCGCGCCATCGGCACCGATCAGGATATCCGGCCTTACCGTCTCCGGCACGCCGTTTGCCCGGCGCAACGCGATCTCCGGTTTCCGGAAGTCCGATATGGCCTCCGCGACCACGGCCGTCTGCCATTCGGGCGAGATGCCATAGCCCGAAAGCGCCTCCATCAACAGGCGCTCGGTGACGCCCTGCGACAAGGCGCAAACGGCGCTGAAGCGGCCTTTCACCTCTCGAGTATCCAGCTGGACAAAGATTTTCTTGTTCGAGCGGACACGAAAATGTTCGATCGGCTGGGCGGCAGCGAGGATGCGCTCTGCAACGCCAGACGGAGACAGCAGCGTCAGCGTGCGGGCATTGACACCGAGCGCCCGGCTCTCTTCCGTGGGCGTCGGGCCGGCGCCATCGTCGACGATACGGGGCCTATAGCCGCGTCGGGCGAGTTCAAGCGCGGTCGCAAGGCCGGCCGGCCCTGCCCCTGCGATCAGGATGGATCTGGACTTTCCCTGTTCGCCGAGCCCCTTGCCCATGCAGGCCCTATCCCTTCTTGATCAGGTTCTCCAGCTTCTTCACCGCCACGTCCGGATCCTCTTCATAAGCGATGGTTCCGGCAAAGCGGCCGGCCGAATCCAGCAGGAATACGGAAGCGGTGTGATCCATCGTATAGTCGCCATTCGGCTGCTTTTCGTCTACCGGCACTTTCTTGGCATAGACGCGGAAGCCCTTGACCATGTCCATCACTTTGGCGGGATCGCCGGAGATGCCGGTGATGCGCTTCGACACATTGGAGACATACTGGTCCATGGTGGCGGGCGTATCGCGTTCGGGATCGACGGTTACGAAATAGGCGTTCAGCTTGCTGCCATCGGGATCGACCTTCTGCAGCCAGCCGTTCAGCTCGAACAGCGTCGTCGGGCAGACATCCGGGCAATGCGTATAGCCAAAGAAGATGGCCGACGGTTTGCCGCGAAACGCCTGTTCGCTGATCGGCTGACCGCTTTGAGAAACAAGCGTGAAGGGCACGCCATAGGGACCGGACGCCGCCACCTCGGGCGACTTGCTTCCACCAAAGTTCAGCCAGCCCAATAGTCCGGCCACAATCAACACGGCCACCCAAATCGCAATCCGCACGCTTCTCATGACTGCCTTTCCTCACCAATTCCGGCGACCGCACCCGAAAGGCAGCGCGATCCGCCCATCAGCCGGTGTAATGGCTCGACGTTGAGGACGCAATTCAAGAAGATGTTCGCACGAGGCCGAAATCGTCGCAGCATGCGTTTCAGCCCCCGAAGCCTGACGTGCCTCGTTTCCCTGTCTGACGCGGGCCTGGTCAGACAAAATCTACGATCATGTTAAATCAATCCTAACCTGTCCGCGCCAACATCTCTTTCAAGGTCGAATTCGACTTCGCCCGCCGCCCGAAAACGCGGCAAATTCTTTATTTCAGAAGGGCATGACGCCCGCCGGAACGCCAGGCGTTTTGCGCCGAAGCACCGGATGCTGCCGCTGCCTAAGCCGCTCCAGCCGATCTCTTTTTCAATCGCGAGCGTCGCTTGCCGGCGATGCCAATCGGGAAGTTCTCGAACATGACCAACGCCATCAAGCAATCGGGCGCCTATCTGGAAATCGTCTCCTTCCACCTCGGCGATCAGGAGTTCTGCATCGACATCATGGCCATCCGCGAAATCCGCGGCTGGGCGCCGGTGACGCCGATGCCGCATACGCCGCCTTACGTGCTCGGCCTCATCAACCTGCGCGGCGCAGTGATCCCGGTCATCGACATGGCCTGCCGCCTCGGCATGAAGATGACGGAACCATCCGAGCGTTCGGCGATCATCGTCACGGATATTGCCGGCAAGCTCGTCGGCCTTCTTGTCGAGCAGGTCTCGGATATGATGTCGATCAAGAGCGAAGACCTGCAGCCGGCGCCGGAAATCGTTCCGGAAGCACAGCGCGCCTTCTGCCGCGGCATCGTGGCGCTGGAAAAGACCATGGTCTGCTTCCTCAACCTCGATACGGTTATTGCAGACCAGCTGGCCCAAGCCGCCTGATTTCGACAGGTTAGAATTACCCCTAAAAGATCGCCCTGAAGCTCGGCTCCAGGGCGATCGTTTTTCATATAACCGGCTTTGGCAGGGGTGTAGCCAAGGATGCCGGACTTGCAGGCCGTGAACAGGGGCAAGAGTCGCCTCCGTGTTCGCTTTCAAAATTGCATCAAAAAGGTGCAGACCGAAAGCAACCAGAAGCAATTCGACAACCCAAGAGTACGACTTTTTTTGGTATTATCTCTCCACCAGTTGTGATTGCGGTATCCTGGTAATGGTGATTGATCCCGCGCAGAAGTCGGGTTGCGTCTTAATTGGGCTTGCCCTTCTTCCATGTAACCTGCTGACCAAACAAGGGTATCGTCGAAATCGCCATCTTGGCCGAGCCGTCCGTCAGCTGGCGTGAATGGATGAGGTAGATCAACGTGTCGTTCTTCTTGTCGTAGATCCGGGTGACGACCAGCTTCTTCCAGATGAGAGACAATCCGGCACGAAATACCTCTTCGCCGCTTTGCGACAGGTTGATATCGCCGATTTCGATTGGTCCTGTCTGGCGGCAGGCGATGGAATTGTTGGAGGGATCCTCGAACCAGTTGCCCTTGCGCAGCCGGTCGATAACGCTGCGATCGAAATAGGTCACATGGCAGGTCACGCCGGTGACTTCCGGATCCGGCACGGCATCGACCAGAATGTCATTGCCCGTCCAATCCACGCCGACCTTGCCGACGACCTCAGCGGAAGCGGAAACGGGCGCCATGGCCAGAAGAGACGCAGCAATGGCGGCAAGGAACTTCGGTGAACGCATCAATCATCCTCCAATAACGGCCGCTGGGAGCAAAAGCGGCATGGCTAAGGTAAGATGGCCGATGAACGATGCAAGACAGGGCTGGCAATCCGTATCGGATGCAGCCGGGACGCCGCCGCCAGAGTGCTGGCGTCCCCATGAAAACCGGAGGCGACGCAGCTTACTTCTGGCTGATCGCGACTGCTCCGGTCTCCAGCAGCGATTTGAGGTTCGACAGAATTTTAGGCCAGCCACCCGACACAGCCTCGATGAATTTGGAATTCTCCGCGTCGATCGCGTGGGTGACGGTCAATTTCACGGCATTATCCGCGGGCTCCAATTCCATGACGCAGCGCGACCAGCCTTCGGCTTTCAGCTCGGGGCGAAATTCATTGCGCCATTTGAAAGCCAGGCGCCGAGGCGGATCGAACTCTGCAATCTCGCCGGTGTCGGCGACGCGACCATCCGGAAAGAGCATTCTCCACGGCGCACCGACTTTCCATTCGGTGTCATGGACCATGTCGAACCAATATTGCCTGATGAATTCCGGCGTGGTCAGCGCCGACCAGAGCTTCTCCGGCGTGGTGCGGATGAAGGTGACGTAGACGAATTTGCTTCCGGTCATGTCATTTCTCCTTGCTTGAATGTCTTCTTGTCGCGGTTAGTGACTGTCCTCGTCTTCCAGCGCCTTCTTCAAGGCCGAAAGCGCGCTCAAATGCTGGCGTTCGAACTTGTTGATCCAACGCTCAGCAATGCCGTTGATCGGGACCGCGTTGATGAAATGCAGCTTTTCGCGACCATGCTTCTCTGACGAGACCAAATTGGCCTCTTCCAGAATGGCAAGATGCTTGGCCACAGCCTGGCGGGACATCTCCAGATCTTCGCAGAGCGCGCTCAGCGTTTGTCCGTTGCGCTCATAGAGCCTGTCGAGCAACTGCCGTCGACTAGCATCCGCCAGCGCCTTGAAAACTGCATCATCATCCACGGATACGGAACCATTTAGTTGCCCATTTTCTATATATAGGCAACTAAATGGTTGCCTGTCAAGGTATCGATAGAAAGCAAGCAGAGCGAATTCCACCGGGAATGATTGACAACGGCAGCATCGCATCGGATCATCCGCCCATGATCGCAAATCGGACCACAGTAATGCACCTTCACACCATCTCTCCCCTTGCAGGGCGAGTGGAAGCTGTGTTGCGCTGAGCCGACCGCGATCCATCTCAACCCTGCCGAGGCGAGCAGGGTTGAAGCCTCCTTGCTCTCCTCCCCTGATATCAAAGGAGAGCCCATGAATTCCGACCAGGACGACCCAATCAAGCGACGGCCAGGTAAAATCGGTCCGATCGAGATTCGTGCAACGCGGCCGTCGGATGCCGAAGCGATCGCGGCAATCGCCAATCTTCCCGGTTTCCGCGCCGGTACCTTGCGTCTGCCCTTTCAAAGCCTTGAGGAAACGCGGGAATGGCTGGAAAAGCCCGCCCCTGACTCAACGCGCCTTGTGGCGGAGGTAAACGGTCAGATCGTCGGCAATGCCGGCCTGAAACGTCTTGCCGGCCGGCGGATTCACACCGGCAATATCGGTATGGGCGTGCATGACGATTTCACGGGCTGCGGCATCGGGTCCGCACTGCTGGGCGCTCTGATCGACGCGGCCGATAACTGGCTTGCGATCAAGCGTCTGGAACTGACCGTCTACGTCGACAATGCGCCGGCGATCCGGCTCTACGAGAAATTCGGGTTCCAAACCGAGGGCCGGCTGCGCGCCTTCGCATTCCGCAACGGCGAATATGTCGATGCGTTTACGATGGCACGCCTGAAATTCTGAGCGCCTGAGATTCTGAGTGATCAAGGGCGGCGGATTGCAATTCCGCCGCCTTCCGTCATCCGCCGATCAAAGCCAGCCACTCGTCCTCGGTCATGACCTGGACGTCGAACTCACGCGCCTTGTCAAGCTTCGAGCCGGCGCCCGGTCCCGCCACGACGATGTCGGTCTTTTTGGAAACCGAGCCGGATACTTTCGCGCCGAGACTCTCCGCCTTCGCCTTGGCCTCGTCGCGTGTGAACTTTTCCAGCGAACCGGTAAATACGACCGTCTTGCCGGCCACGGGGCTGCCCGAAGTCACCGGCTGCTCCGCTTCTTGAGGCTGAACCTCCTCCAAGAGCTTTGCGATCACCTGCGTATTGCGCGGTTCCTTGTAGAATTCGACGATGGCTCGCGCGACCACCTCGCCGATGCCCTCGATATTGTTAAGGTCGTTCCAGGCATCGCCGACAAGCGGTGCGGCTTCCTTCATCGCTGTTTCAAAGGCTTGGTAGGTTCCATAGGAGCGTGCCAGCAGCTTGGCGGTCGTCTCGCCGACATGGCGGATACCCAGCGCGAGGATGAAGCGATGCAAGGCGATCTTTCGCCGCTCGTTGATCGCGGCGTAGAGCTTACTGACGCTCACCTTGCCGAAACCGTCAATGTTCTCCAGCTTGGCAAGCGATGCCTGCTGACGCCTCTCCAGGGTGAAGATGTCGGGCGCGGTCTTTATCTGCAGCGCCGGGTCCTCGCTCTCGAAGAAGAAATCGATCTGCTTCGAGCCCAGGCCCTCGATATCGTAGGCGTTGCGCGAAACGAAATGCTTGAGATGTTCGGTCGCCTGCGCGCGACAGATGAAGCCGCCGGTGCAACGCGTGACGGCGTCGACCTTGCCGGTCTTTTCGTTGATATCGCGCACCGCATGGCTGCCGCAGACCGGGCAGACTTTGGGAAATTCGTATGGCACGCTCGACATCTCACGCTTTTCCAGCACGACATCGACGATCTGCGGGATGACGTCGCCCGCCCGCTGTACGATTACCATATCGCCGACACGGATATCGCGGCCGTCGCGGATCGGCTCGCCCTTGTTGCCGATGCCCTTGATGTAATCGGCATTGTGCAGCGTCGCATTGGTCACCACCACCCCTCCGACCGTGATCGGCTCGAGCCGCGCGACCGGCGTCAGCGCCCCTGTACGGCCGACCTGGATGTCGATGCCGACCAGGCGCGTGAAGGCCTGTTCCGCCGGAAACTTGTGCGCCGTCGCCCAACGCGGCGAGCGCGAACGGAAGCCGAGGCGGGCCTGCAGTTCCAGACTGTCGACCTTGTAGACGACGCCATCGATATCGTAATCCAGATCCGGCCGCTGCAGGCCGATCTCCTCGTAGTGACCGAGAATGTCGGCAACCGAACTCAGCCGCTCCATCAGCGGATTCACCGGGAAACCCCAGGATTTGAAGATCTGCACCATGCCGTATTGGGTATCCGCCGGCATGTCCGACATCTCGCCCCACGCATAGGCAAAGAATTTCAGCTTGCGGCTGGCCGTCACCTTCGCATCGAGCTGACGCAGCGAACCGGCGGCCGTATTGCGCGGATTGACGTAGGTCTGCTTGCCCTCGGCTTCCATCTGCGCGTTGAGCGCCAGGAAGTCGCTCTTGGCCATATAGACCTCGCCACGCACCTCGACGACCGAGGGAGCGCCCGCAGGCAAGGTCTGCGGTATTTCCTTGATGGTCCTGATATTGGCCGTGACATTTTCACCGGTGGTGCCGTCGCCGCGCGTAGCCGCGCTCACCATCCGACCATTCTCGTAGCGGATCGACATCGAGAGGCCGTCGATCTTCGGCTCGGCGGTAAAGGCAATGGAATTGTCCGGAAGGCGGCCGAGGAAGCGATAGACGCTGGCGACGAAATCCTCCACATCCTCCTGCGAGAACGTGTTGTCGAGCGACAGCATCGGCCTTGCATGCACGACGGGCGCGAAAGTTTCAGACGGTGCAGCGCCGACCCGGCGCGAAGGGCTGTCGGCACGAATGAGCGCTGGAAACCGGGCCTCGATGGCATCGTTGCGCCGCTTCAGCGCATCGTAATCCGCATCCGAAATCTCCGGCGCATCCTTGCCATGATAAAGCGCGTCATTGCGCGCGATCTCCGCGGCCAGATAGGCAAGTGCCGCGGCCGCCTCCTCTTCGGTCAAATCCTCGACGGGCTTCTGTTCGGTGCTCATGAATCTACACTCCCCGATTTCGGAGATGTTTTAGAGCACTTCCATGAAAACTGCGAAGCGGTTTTTCCGTTCGTGACGCGCAATATAAGGGGAAAAATCCGGCATTCGACGACGACTAAATTCACGAAGTTCAGAATAGCAGTTCGGTGCCGCAATCCAAAATCCGTGTCGGCCGACCTTAGTCATGGCCGGCATCTGCAGCACACGGCCGTAAAATTCCGGCAACCGAAATGTTAGAGATCAGCCGTTGCCGGCGAGCAAGCGCTTGGCAGCCGCCCTCGCCTCTTCCGTCACCGAGGCGCCTGCGAGCATGCGGGCGATTTCCTCGGTGCGGTCCTTCGGCTCCATGGTCGCAACACGCGTGGAAATCTTTTCGGAACCGTCAGCAACCGGGCCTTTGGAGATCAGGAGATGCGTCGCCGCACGGGCGGCAACCTGCGGCGCGTGGGTGACGGAAAGCACCTGGACGCGGTCGGAGAGCCGCTTCAGCCGCTGGCCGATCGCGTCCGCAACCGCGCCGCCGACGCCAGTGTCGATTTCGTCGAAGACGAGCGTCGGCGCCGAGCCGCGATCGGCAAGTGCCACCTTCAGCGCCAGCAGGAAACGCGACAGTTCGCCACCGGAAGCCACCTTGGTGATCGGCCCGGGGCGCGTGCCAGGATTGGTCTGCACATGGAATTCGACGACGTCGATGCCGTCGGCCGTACCGGCCTCTGGATCGCTTGTTATCTCCACCATGAAACGCGCCCGCTCGAGTTTCAGCGCCGGCAATTCGGCCATGACGGCCTCGGCCAAGGCTTCGCCGGCATGGCGCCGCTTTTCCGAAAGGCCGCGTGCCGCCGCATCATAATCTGCCTTGGCGGCGGCAAGCTCGGTGGCTAATCGCGCCAGCCGCTCCTCACCGGCATCGAGATCGGCAAGATCCGAAACCATGCGCTCGGCCAATGCCGGCAGTTCCGTGACCGGCACTGAATATTTCCGCGAGGCGGCCCGCAGCGCAAACAGGCGTTCCTCGACCCGCTCCAATTCGCGCGGATCGTATTCCGTCTTGCGCAGCGCCGCCTCGACTTCCATCTGGGCGTTGGAAAGCTGGTCGAGAGCGGCATCGAGCAGCGCGACCGTATCTTCCAGCAGGCCCGGCGCCTCATGGCTCTTGCGCTCCAGCCGGCGCACCAGCGAGGCAATATGCGGAACGGGTGATGCATTGCCGTTGAGGAATTCCGAAGCCTCGGCAATATCGCCGGCAATACGCTCGGCTTTCATCATTCGCGAGCGCTTTTCAGCAAGCTCATCCTCCTCGCCATCCTGTGGGGAGAGCTTTTCCAGTTCTTCGACCGAGGCACGAAGGAAATCCGCCTCGCGGGCCGCCTTCTCCACCTGCTCCGTATGCTTCTTCAAGGTGCGATCGGTATCGCGCCAGACCCTATAGAGCTTGCCGACCTCCTGCGCCTCGTCGGCAAGACCGGCGAAGGCATCGAGCAATGTGCGGTGCGCGTCGGTATCGACGAGCGCTCGGTCATCATGCTGGCCATGAATTTCGACAAGAAGCTGTCCGATCTGACGCATGAGCTGAACGCTGAGCGCCTGATCGTTGACAAAGGCCTTGGTACGGCCATCGGCGGACTGGACGCGGCGGAAGATCAGATCACCGTCGTCGTCGATGCCGTTCTCGCGCAGGAGCTTGCGGGCGGGATGCTGCGTGCCGACATCGAAAACCGCGGTCACCTGGCCGCGGTCCTCTCCATGGCGCACGAGGCCGCCATCGCCGCGCCCCCCGAGGGCCAGCGACAGGCTGTCAAGCAGGATGGATTTGCCCGCGCCCGTCTCGCCGGTCAGCACCGAGAGCCCGGATTCGAAGACAAGATCCAGCCGCTCGATCAAAACGATATCGCGGATCGAAAGCTGGATCAGCATCTGCGCTCAATCTCACGTCCCAAGAAGAAGTTTCTTGCCCGCCCTGGAAATCCACGAGCCCGAGTTTTCGCTCGGCTCCACGCCACCCTTCTGCAGCAGCTGATAGGAATCCTTATACCAGCGGCTGTCCGGATAGTTGTGGCCGAGAACGGCGGCTGCCGTCTGTGCTTCCTGGACGATACCCATCGCATAGTAGGCCTCGACCAGGCGCGCCAGCGCTTCTTCGATCTGGTTGGTGGTCGGATATTGCTCCACGACGATGCGGAAGCGCGAGATTGCCGCGAGGTAATCCTTACGCTCCAGATAGTAGCGGCCGATCTGCATTTCCTTGCCGGCGAGCTGGTCGCGGGCGAAGCGAATCTTCTCCTGCGCGTCGCTGACATATTGCGACTTCGGATAATTGTTGACGAGCTTGGTCATCGCCTCGATCGTCTGTTGTGCCGCGCGCTGATCCTGCGTCACGTCGACGATCTGCTTGGCAAAGGACGCACCGACCAGATACTGGACATAGTCGGCATCTTCCGAGCCGGGATATTGCTTGAGATAGCTGTTACCCGTCTGTACCGCATCGTCGTAACGACCCGTGCGATATTTGACGAATGTGCTCATGACAAGAGCTTTGCGCGCCCATTCGGAGAATGGCTGCTGCTGGTTGATGGCGTCGAACTTCTTGCCGGCTTCCGTCATGTTGCCGGCCTTGATGTTGGCAAGGCCCTGATTATAGAGCATTTCCGGGGGATCGGTCTCGACACCGAGCTTGGTGATGTCGATATCCTTTTTGGTATTACAACCCGTCACCACCGCACCGGTACCGGCCAGAAGGAACGATACGAGCAAAGCCCGTGCTGTGATATTCATGCGTTCAGACCTTGCAAAACCCATCGGATGACTGTCCCACTAGCCGTCGTTGCGGAGACGGCGTTCTCTCGCTGGCGTTTCTAGCCGCAAAAACACCATCAGGGCAACGCATTGATGATGCATTAACGCATTTTTGTGGCAAAAGGCGCATATCCGCAGTCTTTAATGCCTGTTTTAACAGGGAATTCTCATATCGGCCCGCGCGTGCTCTCCGTCTTGCGAAGGCTGACGGCAAACCGCGTGAGTCGCCTGCCAAAAAAAGAGCCGCCCCTCATCGGAGCGGCACCTTTCTCATTCAAATTCCGCAGCGTTACGCCGACCAGGGAGCGAACTCAGGCGCATTGACCGGCACGAATTCGCGGCTGTGAGCGCGCTGTCGCGGAGCCGACGTTTCGACGACGTCATAGGCGCTGGCATCGCTGAGCAATGCCTTCAGGGCATTCGCGTTCATGCGGTGGCCACCACGGTAAGAGCGGTAGCAGCCGATGAACTGCGCGCCGGCCAGCGCCAGATCGCCAACGGCATCCAGCGTCTTGTGACGGACGAATTCGTCCTTGGCGTAACGCAGGCCCTCGACGTTGATAACGGTGTTGTCGTCGGAGATGACGACGGAGTTTTCGAGCGACGAACCCAGCGCATGACCCGACGCCCAGAGACGTTCGACATCGCGCATGAAGCCGAAGGTACGGGCGCGCGACAATTCGGTCTTGAAGGTCTCGGCGGTCAGATCGCCTTCCCACTTCTGCCGGCCGATCAGCGGGCATTCGAAATCGATCTCGACTTCGAAGCGCGTGCCGTCATACGGGCGGAATTCGCACCAGGAACCGCCGGCTTCGATGCGAACCGGCTTGGTGACACGGATATAGCGGCGCTTGACGCCGAGCGACACGATGCCGGTCTGCTCGATCGCCTCGATGAAGGGATAGGAGCTGCCATCCATGATCGGCATTTCAGCGCCGGTCACTTCGACAACGACGTTATCAAGGCCGATCGCATAGATCGCGGCCATCACATGCTCGACCGTGGCAACGGAACGCGCCGGAGAGAAACCAAGAACGGTGCAGAGATCCGTGTTTCCGACTTGCGATGAAACGGCGCGCAGTTCGGTCACATCGCCATTGTCGTGCAGGCGCTGGAAAACGACACCGGTGCCGGCTTCGGCCGGATAGAAGGTGATCGACACATTAGCGCCGGAATGAACGCCGATACCCGAAAGTGTCACAGGGTTTGCAATGGTGGTCTGAAAACCAAGCAATCCGATTGCCATATAGTTCTGCCTTCGTCTGTCTGATCCAGGCCGGGCGGTCATCTTCGGACGCTTACCCTTATCGCCGGTTCAGTCTGTTAACTATGCCACGCACCTCACATACATTCGTCTCCGAATGTGATTCAGCGGGCTTGCTTGGTATTTACATACGCGTCGAGACACCGCATTCCAAATCACTGTTTCTTTCGTTTTGTTACGAAAGCAGCCAATTGATTTTGTTGGATAATTTTAAATAAGACAATGGTTATAAAATAAGAAAATCCGGAACCTTTCGGCCCCGGATTTCCTCAATATGGTTAGCAACCTATTAAAGGTCTGCCTGCTGCGGCTCAGTTCGACTGGCGGCGCAGGAAGGCCGGAATCTCGAGCTGATCGTCCTCATGGTTTGCCATGCGCGCTTGCGGAACCTGACGACCCTGATCGTCGAGCGTGCCGCGACGCGGAGCGTAGAGGCTGGCCTCCGGCGACGGCGCGCGGCGCTGCGGAGCCGCGTTGTTCGTCGAAGCCATCATATCGTCGAAAGCCGGGTCTTCTTCGCGGCGGCCGAGCGAATTGGTGATTCGCTTCAGCAGACCCATCGGGCCACGCTCCTCCGTAGCCTGGGCGGCTGCCGGCTGGGCGCGGTGTTCCATCTCGGCCTTAACGACCGGCGGGAAATCCTCGACCTTCGGCATGCGGACCTGCTCGGGAGCCTGACGGATGACCGGCTGCTGATGCATGACCGGCGCCTGCTGCTGAGGCTGCGGCTGAACCGGAGCCTGACGGACCGGCTGAGCTTCCGGGGCTGCTGCGAAGATGCGGCTCTGCGGACGGAAGTTATCTTCCGGCGCTGCGGCCTGCGGCATCACCGGCTGCTGCTGGACATGAGCCTGACGACCCATCTGGAATTCCAGTTCGCGCTCGAGATCGGCCTCTGCTGCACGAATGGTCTGGGCAACCGGATCGACAGTGCGAGGAGCCGGAGCGGCAGCCTGTGCGGTCTGGGCCTGCGCGACGTGGGCAGGCTGAGCTGCGGCCGCTGCCGGAGCGGCGGCCGCGGAAGGACGCATAGCCGGCTTCGCGGCAGGGCGGAATTCCATGCCTCTGTCGCCTGCTTCGTTCATCGCGCGGTCGATACCGGTCGCGACGACGGAAACGCGGATGATGCCTTCGAGCGATTCGTCGAAGGTGGCGCCGAGAATGATGTTGGCATCGGGATCGACTTCTTCGCGGATGCGGGTCGCAGCTTCATCGACTTCGAACAGGGTCAGGTCACGGCCGCCGGTGATCGAGATCAGCAGGCCCTGGGCGCCCTTCATCGAGGTTTCGTCGAGCAGCGGGTTGGCAATGGCGGCCTCAGCGGCCTGCATTGCGCGGCCCTGGCCGGAAGCCTCGCCGGTACCCATCATGGCGCGGCCCATTTCGCGCATGACCGAACGGACGTCGGCGAAGTCGAGGTTGATGAGACCTTCCTTCACCATCAGGTCGGTGATGCAGGCAACGCCCGAATAGAGAACCTGGTCGGCCATCGAGAACGCGTCGGCGAAAGTCGTCTTGTCGTTGGCGATACGGAACAGATTCTGGTTCGGGATGACGATCAGCGTGTCGACCGACTTCTGCAGTTCCTGGATACCCTGCTCGGCGAGACGCATGCGGCGGCCGCCTTCGAAGTGGAACGGCTTGGTGACGACGCCGACGGTCAGGATGCCCTTGTTGCGAGCCGCCTGCGCGACGACCGGTGCTGCACCCGTACCCGTGCCGCCGCCCATGCCGGCGGTAACGAAGCACATATGCGTGCCGTTGAGATGATCGATGATTTCATCGATGCATTCCTCGGCGGCTGCTCGGCCGACTTCCGGCTGCGAACCGGCGCCGAGACCTTCCGTGACGTTGACGCCGAGCTGGATGATCCGCTCTGCCTTCGTCATGGTCAACGCCTGAGCGTCAGTGTTGGCGACGACGAAATCGACGCCCTGCAAGCCTGCCGTGATCATGTTGTTGACGGCATTGCCGCCACCGCCACCAACACCGAACACGGTGATTCGCGGCTTAAGCTCGGTGATATCTGGCTTATGCAGCTTGATAGTCATTGTACCCGTTCCTTCTCTTGATGGCCGCATCGCCACGCCGGCCAATTCACTCGATTTCACTTGCCTGACGCTTACCCGGAGAACCTCTCCGGATCAGGCACTCAAAAACTCTCCTTCAGCCATTGGCCGACACGGCCGATCCGGCTGTTGTTACCCCCAAACGACGAGAGCAGACCGCTGCTCGGCGCATGTGTCTCCATGTCTGCGACCTGCGGATAGATCATCAGTCCCACAGCCGTCGAAAAAGCCGGCCCCTTGGCCGCCGTCGGCAGGCCGGACACGCCCATCGGGCGGCCGATGCGGACATTGCGGGCAAGAACGCGACGCGCCACTTCGGGCAGGCCGGTCAGCTGGCTGGCACCACCCGTCAGGACGACGCGCTTGCCGACGATCGGGCTGAAGCCCGAACGCTGGATACGATCGCGAATGAGCTCGAGGGTTTCCTCGATGCGAGCCTTGACGATGCGCGACACAAGCGCCTTCGGCACCTGCGTCGGCTGATCGCGCTCGTCTTCGCCGATCGGCGGGATGGAAATCAGTTCACGCTCTTCCGAAGAATTCGCGAGCGCCGAGGCATGGACCACCTTCAGCCGCTCCGCATCCTCGATGCGGGTGGAAAGGCCACGGGCAAGGTCCGTTGTGACGTGATGGCCGCCAAGGCTGACGGCATCGGTGTGCACCAGCTTGCCCTCGGCAAAGACCGAGATCGTCGTCGTGCCGCCACCCATGTCGATCGCGGCGCAGCCCAGTTCGACTTCGTCATCGACGAGAGCGGCAAGGCCGCTGGCATAAGGCGTCGCCACCATGCCCTCGACCGAAAGATGGGCACGGTTGATGCAGAGCTCGAGATTGCGCAGCGCTGAGCGCTCCGCGGTCACCACATGCATGTCGACACCAAGCGCATCACCGAACATTGCCAGCGGGTCGCGGATGCCGCGCTCGCCATCAAGCGAGTAACCGGTCGCCAGCGAATGCAGCACGGCGCGTTCCTGGCGGATCGATTGCTGGCAGGCGGCGGCCAGAACCTTCTTGAGGTCATTGGCCTCCACTTCCTGACCGCCAAGATCGATGGTCGCGGTGTAGATGTCGCTGCCGAGACGGCCCGCCGAGACATTGACGATCAGGCTGTCCACGGTCAGCCCAGCCATGCGCTCGGCCGCATCGACGGAGAGCCGGACGACGCTTTCCAGCGCGTCGAGGTCAGCGATGACGCCGGTCTTGATGCCGCGCGAGCGCTGGTGGCCGATGCCGATGATCTCGATATTGTGCGTGCGGTTCGGAAGAACCTGGCTCTCCTCGCGCGGCGTCAGCCGACCGATCATGCAGACGACCTTCGTCGAGCCGATGTCGAGGACCGACACGATGTGCGACCGCTTCGAAGACAACGGCTTCAAGCGAGGCAGGCCGAAATGGGACGAACCGAATAAGCTCATGTATCCTGCCCTGCTTTCTTCAAAGCCTTGTTTCTTGCATCGACGGCAGCCTGACGACGAACTGCGGCATCCGGGGTTAATTCTATTGCCGTGCGATCATCGAGACGGAGATCGACCGCAGCGATATCGCGCTCGAGAAGATTTTCGTCCTTGTCGAGCTTGGTGAGACGCGCGAGCGCGCCATCGATATTGTCTTCCGGCAATTTGATGATCACGCCATTGTCGAGATAGAGATCCCAGCGACGGCCAGCGACGCGGACGAAAGCCTTCACATGACCACGGATATCCGGCCACTTGGCAAACTCGTCCTCGACGGATGCCGCTGCAGTTTCAGCATCACGACCAACGAAGAGCGGCAGCTTGGCGAACTTATTGTCGCGCAGCGGCGCGATCACGCTGCCGTCCTTCTGGATCAGCGAAAGCTCGGAGCCGTGCTGCCAGATGGCGTAAGCCTTGCGCTCCGTCAGCTTCACCTCGACCGCCCTCGGATAGACCTTGCGAACTTCCACATTTTCGACCCAGGGCAGGTTCGCGATCTTCAGGCGAGCCGCATCGGCATCAAGGGCGACGAGCGAGGTCGTGCCGTCGAGGCCAAGCAACTGCAGGATCTCGATTTCCGAGGTCTCGTCATTACCGGAAACCTTGACATCCTCGATCGCGAACCCGGCAGCGGAGGTCGTCGCCTCCGCAACAGCCTGGCTGTGACCGCCGATAGACATGCCGTAGAGGCCAGTCGCCGCAAAGAGAGCGAGAACTGAAACCGTACCCGTGTGCGCGGGAATATTGATGCGACCCGAGCCGAGGCTGACCAGGAAGCGCACCGCGCGGCGCAGCGGACGCGGCAGGACGAATGCGTCCTCGACATCGTCGATGGCGAGCGGGACGCGATGACGGGACCGCCTCATATTTTTGACCGTCAGCGCAAACAAGACGCGTCCTCCACCATCCACCGGAGAAATTCACCAAAAGAGTAGCCGGCATGCGCCGCCATTTCAGGCACCAGGGAGGTAGGAGTCATGCCGGGCTGGGTATTGATCTCCAACCAGACAAGTTCGCCCTCTTCGGAAAAGCGATCGTCAAAACGGAAGTCAGATCGACTAACACCGCGGCAGCCGATAGCTTCATGCGCCCTTAACGATAATGTTTGTATGTTTTGGTAAAGATTCGGTGAAATTTCCGCCGGCAAGACGTGTTTTGACCCACCCTTGGCGTACTTGGCGTCATAGTCATAGAAGCTGTGACCAAGCGGCACGATCTCGGTAACGCCGAGAACCTTGCCATCCATGACACCGCAGGTCAGCTCCCGTCCATAGACGTAGCGCTCGACCAGCACCTCGTCGCCGTAGCGCCATTCGGATGACGTGACGATCTGCGGCGGATGCGCTTGATCTTCCTTGACGATCACGACGCCGAAGCTCGAACCCTCGCGCACCGGCTTGACGACGTAAGGCGGCTCCATCGGGTGCTCGTTGACGATGTCGAAGCGATTCATGACGATCGAGCCCGCCACCGGAATACCGGCCGCGGCGGCAACCGTCTTGGCGCGCGACTTGTCCATCGCAAGCGCCGAGGCAAGCACGCCGGAATGCGTATAGGGAATCTGCAGATATTCGAGGATGCCCTGGATCGTGCCATCCTCACCAAAGGGACCATGCAGCGCATTGAAGACGACGTCGGGCTTCACTTCGGCCAGACGGCTGGCAACATCATGCCCTACATCGATACGGGAAACCTGAAAGCCTTCGGCTTCGAGGACATCGGCGCATGCCTTTCCCGAAGAAAGGCTGACAGGCCTCTCCGAGGAAAATCCGCCCAAAAGGACAGCCACATGCTTGCCACCCATCAATACCCCCGACTTCACGGTCTCTGCTCTGCGTTTGCCGGGCCTCGCCTAACAGCGATTCTCGCCCCGCTTTCAATAGGCTGATTAGAACGACATTAAGGTTAATGAAGCGTTTACTTTCGTTAACTTTCGGCCGCTCCGCCGATGATCGAATGGTTCGAATCAAACCGACCCAAAGAATTCTGCCATTAGAATCAGAGAGTTGCTACTTTTGAAATCGCTACATTTAGATTTTTTTAAACAAAGAGGCCCGCATCGGGTGTCCCGATGCGGGCCTGAAGGTATTAAAATTGCTCCGCTTTCACTCGCTGTCGTCGACCAGTTTCCAGACGAGTCCGCCCAATGCTCCGCCGACGATGGGAGCCATCCAGAACAGCCAAAGTTGCTGCAATGCCCAGCCGCCGACGAACAGTGCCTGCCCTGTCGAACGGGCCGGATTGACCGATGTATTGGTGATCGGGATGGAAATCAGATGGATCAGCGTCAGCGTCAGGCCGATGGCGATCGGCGCGAAACCGGCCGGCACCTTGCTGCTCGTCGAGCCGAGAATCACGACGAGGAAAAACAAGGTCAGCACGATCTCGGCCACCAATGCCGAGACCAGGGAATAGCCACCCGGCGAATGTTCGCCATAACCATTCGCCGCAAAACCGCCGAGTTGGAAATCGGCCTTGCCGCTGGCGATCAGATAAAGCACGGCTGCTGCCACGATGGCACCGACAACCTGCGCGACGATATAAGGAATGAGTTGCCCGCCCGGAAAGCGGCCAGCCACTGTCAGACCCACCGAGACGGCTGGGTTGAAATGACCGCCTGAAATGCCGCCGACGGCATAGGCCATCGTCAGCACGGTCAGACCGAACGCAAAAGCAACACCCAGAAAGCCGATACCGAGGCTCGGAAATGCCGCAGCGAAGATTGCGCTGCCGCAGCCACCAAATACGAGCCAGAATGTCCCAAGAAACTCAGCGATGAGTTTTTTCTGCATGAAAGCCTTCTCCTTTGCCCTCAACCAAAACGAAAATCGGCCATCCATGAAAAAAACTCCGGGGAGGGATTCGCCCGAAGCACACCCACTTGAACGGCAAACGTTCGCCCAATTGTTTGCGAATCAACAATTGCGGCTAAATAGTAGCACACAACCGCTGATTTCTTGCGCATTTGGCGTTTGCGCTGAACAAAAATTGCGCTAAGGACACGCCTTACCTAATAAGGAAACCTTAGCATCCTCTAAATTGGTGGGATTATGACTGACGCGATATCTCCTTTATCGCCGAGCCCCTCGTCATCGAACAATGCTGTTGCGAACTCCCCGGCACGTGTTCTGATCGCGAGCCTTATCGGCACAACGATCGAATTTTTCGATTTCTATGTTTATGCAACGGCGGCGGTTATCGTCTTCCCGAAGCTGTTCTTTCCGGCAAGCGATCCGACCTCGGCAACGCTGCAGTCCTTCGCGACCTTCTCCATCGCCTTCTTCGCGCGTCCGATCGGCGCGATGATCTTCGGCCATTTCGGCGACCGGATCGGCCGCAAGGCGACGCTTGTCGCGGCTCTGATGACCATGGGTCTCTCGACAGTCGTGATCGGCATGCTGCCGACATACGAATCGATCGGCGTTCTCGCACCCGTGCTGCTGGCGCTTTGCCGCCTCGGTCAGGGTCTCGGTCTCGGCGGCGAATGGGGCGGCGCGGTGCTGCTGGCGACGGAAAACGCGCCTGAAGGCAAGCGCAGCTGGTACGCCATGTTCCCGCAACTCGGCGCGCCTATCGGTTTCATCCTGTCGGCCGGCCTTTTCCTCATCCTGCGCGAAACCATGGCCGATGCGGACTTCCTCAACTATGGTTGGCGCGTCCCCTTCCTGATCAGCATCGTGCTTGTTGCCGTCGGCCTCTATGTCCGTCTGAAGATCACGGAAACCCCGGAATTCCAGCGCGCCATCGAAAAGGAAGAGCGCGTTTCCGTTCCGATCGCGGTCATCCTCCGCTCGCATTTCCGCAGCCTGATTCTCGGCACCATCATTGCCGTTGCGACCTTCGTGCTGTTCTATCTGATGACGGCATTTACGCTGAGCTGGGGTACTCGTCCCCCGGGCAACGGTCCGCTTCCCGCCGGTCTCGGCTACTCTCAGGGCCAGTTCCTCGTCGTCCAGCTCGCCGGCGTCGTCTTTTTCGGCCTGATGATCCCGGTCTCCGGCCTGTTGTCGGACCGCTATTCGCGCCGGCTGGTTCTGATCCTGACAACGATCGGCATCTTCATCTTCGGCCTGTTCTATTCGTCACTGCTGACGGCTGGCCTTGCCGGTGCCTTTGCCTGCTCGATCATCGGTCTTGCCCTGATGGGCTTTACCTATGGCCCGATCGGCGCAGCTCTGGCGGCGCCCTTCCCGACCACCGTGCGCTATACCGGCGCGTCCATGACGTTCAATCTCGGTGGCATCGTCGGTGCATCCCTGGCGCCCTACATCGCCACATGGCTTGCGACGACCTATGGCCTGGTCTATGTCGGCTATTACCTGGCGGCCGCCGCGCTGCTCTCGCTGATCGGCATCCTGCTCTCGGGCAGTGACGAAGTCTGAGGATTTCGCGATAACCAATTAAAAAGGCCGGGTGAAAACCCGGCCTTTTTATTGAATCATTTTCCGAAGTCCGGAGCCTGTAACAGGCCACTCCTTACTCCGACGTGACACCCTGGAACGGGCGAACCTCCCGGCCGGGCATGAAGTAACCGAGACGCTTGATCTCCCACTCCAGCTTGATGCCGGATTTCTCGAAAACCTCGCGGCGCACCTGCTCACCCAGATATTCCAGATCGTAGCCTGTCGCCTGCTCCATGTTGATCATGAAGTTGCAATGCAACGACGACATTTGCGCGCCGCCGATGACGAGACCGCGGCAGCCCGCTTCATCGATCAGCTTCCAGGCGGAATGGCCTTCCGGATTCTTGAAGGTCGAGCCGCCGGTCTTTTCCCGAATCGGCTGCACGGTTTCGCGATGGGCGCGCACGGCATCCATCTCGGCGCGAATCTTGGCGCGATCTTCGGGATAGCCCTCGAAAAGGACATGCGTGAAGATCAGGTCTTCCGGGGCATCCGAATGCCGGTAACTGTAGCCCATCTCGGCATTGCTAAGCACATGCTTGTCGCCCTTGCGGTCGATCGCATGCACCTCGACGACGCGCTCGCGCGTTTCGGCGCCATTGGCGCCTGCATTCATCCGCGCGGCACCGCCAACGCTGCCCGGAATGCCGTAGTAGAAATGAAAGCCGCCGATGCTGTTGTCCATCGCCATGGCCGCGACATGCTTGTCGGGGCAAATAGCGCCTGCCAGGATGCGATTTTCGCCGGCAAGCTCGACGGAGCCGAAACCCTTGGCCGAAAGCCTGAGGACGACGCCCGGAATGCCGCCGTCGCGCACCAGTATGTTCGAGCCCACTCCGACGACCGTTAGCGGTACATCTTCCGGCAATATTTTCAGGAAGGCGACAAGATCGTCCATGTCATGCGGCTGGAACATCAGTTCCGCCAGTCCGCCGGCGCGGAACCACGTAACACGATCCATCGGCGCGTCCGGCGTCAGCCGGCCCCTGATGTTCTTTACACTGTCGCCGAGCGACGCGAGAAGCTTTTCCCCATTTACCTGTTTCATGCGGACTTACCCGAGAGGCCTTCCAATTCCTTTGGCAATGACGCTGCCCAATATGTGATGCTGCCAGCCCCCAACAAAACCACAAAATCACCCGGTCGCGCAATCTCTGCAACCATGGCGGCAAGATCTTCCTGCGATGGAAGATAGCGCGCGTCGCGATGACCGCTAGCCTTGATGCGCGAAACCAACGTCTGCGAATCGGCACCCTCGATGGGATCCTCGCCAGCCGCATAGACAGGCGCCAGGAAAATGCTGTCGGCATCGTTGAAGCAGGCCGCGAATTCCTCGAAGAGGCTCGACAGGCGCGTATAACGGTGCGGCTGATGAACGGCGATGATGCGCCCCTTGCAGGCTTCCCGCGCGGCCTTCAGCACCGCCTTGATTTCAACCGGGTGATGACCGTAATCGTCGAAGACCTTGACCCCGTTCCATTCGCCGGTCAGCGTGAAGCGGCGCTTGACGCCGCCGAAGGATGCGAGCCCTTTGGCGATCGCCTCGCTGGAGATCCCCAGCCGGTTGGCAACGGCAACGGCCGCCGTCGCATTGGAAATATTGTGGCGGCCCGGCATCGGCATGACGAGATCCTTGATCTGGATCACCTTGCCCGTGCGGCGCCTGCGGATTTCGATGTCGAACAGCGAGCGCGTGCCGTCGATGCGCACATTCGAGAAACGCACATCTGCCTGCGGGTTTTCGCCATAGGTGATGACCTTGCGGTCCTCGATGCGCCCGACCAGCGACTGCACTTCCGGATGATCGATGCACATGACGCCGAAACCGTAGAACGGCACATTCTCGACGAACTGCCGGAAGGCGGCACGGACTGCATCGAAATTGCCGTAATGATCGAGATGCTCCGGATCGATATTCGTGACAACGGCCACATCGGCCGGCAGTTTCAGGAAAGTACCATCCGATTCGTCGGCCTCGACCACCATCCACTCGCCGGCGCCCATGCGCGCATTGGTGCCGTAGGCATTGATGATGCCGCCGTTGATGACGGTGGGATCAAGTCCGCCGGCTTCGAGCAGCGTCGCCACGAGTGACGTCGTCGTGGTCTTTCCATGCGTGCCGCCGATGGCGATGGCGCTGCGGAAGCGCATCAGTTCAGCCAGCATTTCGGCTCGGCGCACGACCGGCAGCAGCTTTTCGCGTGCGGCGACGAGCTCGGGATTGCTCTTCTTGATTGCGGTGGAGACAACAACGACTTCGGCATCGCCGAGGTTTTCCGCCTTGTGGCCGATATGAACCGGAATACCCTTATCGCGCAGCCGCTGCACGTTGGCGCTTTCCGATTGATCGGAACCCTGCACGCGATGGCCGAGGTTATGCAACACCTCGGCAATGCCGCTCATTCCGATACCGCCTATACCGATAAAATGCACAAGGCCGATAGCCTTCGGCAGCTTCATGCGCCTGCCCCCTTGAATTGCTGAATTGAACGTCCCGCGGCAATAACCTCAACCATGTCGGCAAGCAAGTTTGCCGCATCCGGCTTGCCTGCCTGCTTGGCTGATGCCGCCATCTTTGCGAGCTTTTCCGGCATGGTCATGGCGCCGCGCAGGATGGTGGAAAGCTTTTCCGGCGTCAGTTCCGATTGCGCGATCACCTTGACGCCGCCGGTTGCCGCCAGCGCAGCCGCATTGGCTGCCTGATCGTGATCGAGCGCATGCGGATAAGGCACGAGAATCGCCGGGCGCCCGATAACCGCAAGCTCGGAGACCGTGGAGGCACCTGAGCGGCAGAGAACCAGATGCGCGGCGCCGATGCGCTCGGCCATATCGGTGAAGAACGGTGCGACATCAGCCCCCATGTCAAGCTTTCTCGTGCAGCTGTTGACTGTCTCCATATCTTCCGGGCGCACCTGCTGGGTAATGCGCAGGCGCTTGCGCAGCGGCTCCTCAAGCAGACTGATTGCCGTAGGCACGGCCTTCGAGAAATACTGCGCACCCTGACTGCCGCCGAAAACGACCAGATTGAACGGATCGTCCAGTCCCGACGGCACATAGGGACGCTTGGCAGCATCGATGACGGCCGGGCGCACGGGGTTTCCCGTCGTGACCGTCTTTTCCGCAAATGCGCCGTTATCCGTGAGGAACCCGCCCGCAATCGCACGGACGCGCGTCGCCAGCATCTTGTTGGCGCGGCCCATGACGGCATTCTGTTCATGCAGCATGGAGGGCACACCCATGCGCGTGGCGGCAAGAAGCGGCGGCACCGTCGGATAACCGCCGAAGCCGACGACGCAGACGGGCTTCAGTCTCTGGATCAGCTTCCGCGCCGCGCGCATGCCGCTCCACAGTGTCCAAAGCGCGCTTGCAACCTTCAGCGGATTCTTCGACCCGATCGTCGCCGAGGGTACGACATGGATTTCTTCAGCCGGAAATTTGCCGGCATAGCGTTCGGCGCGGCTGTCGGTGACGAGGTGCACGGAATAGCCGCGCTCCTTCAATTTATAGGCCAGCGCCTCGGCCGGAAATACGTGACCGCCGGTTCCGCCGGCGGCTAGAAGGACAATGCCTTTACTCATAATTTTCGCTCCCGCGAACACCCCACTACTCGGGGCATCTCCCTAATATAGGAAGCCGCCACGGCCGCGTCATCGACCCAGGCCAAGCCCCCCTCATAGACCGCCGCTTCCTGAAAAGCGACCGGAGAATGAGGGATAGCCAGGAGATATCGAGAGCAAATGGCAGATAGTCCCAAGACGATCACTCCGCCGGCAGCCCGTGCGTCACGCGGAACAGGGTGCGATCCTGCGCGCGCTTTTCCGGCCTGTGACGCGTCAACGCCAGGATGAAGCCCGCCGTCACGCAGATCGCGGTCATCGATGACCCACCATAGGAGATCAGCGGCAGCGTCATGCCCTTGGCCGGCAGCAGCTGCAGGTTCACGCCGATATTGATGATCGATTGAATGCCGATCTGCAGCACGAGGCCCGCAACGGCGAAACGGTTGAAATCGTTCTTTTCCTTATAGGCATGCGACAGGCCGCGCAGCACCAGGAAGGCAAAGATGAGCACAAGCACCATGCAGAAAATGACACCGAACTCTTCGGCGGCCACCGAGAAGATGAAGTCGGTATGGGCATCCGGAATGATACGCTTGACGATGCCTTCACCGGGGCCAACGCCGAACCAGTTGCCGTGAACGATCGCTTCCTTGGCGGTATCGACCTGGAAAGTATCGCCCTCGCCCGTCATGAACTTGTTCACGCGTTGCGCCACGTGATCGAAGACGTAATAGGCTGCGACGAAACCGCCGGCGCCAAGACCGCCGAGCACGATGATCCACAGCCAGGGCATGCCTGCCATGAAGAACATGCCGCCCCAGACGGCGGTCGTCAGGATGGTCTGGCCAAGGTCAGGCTGGGCGACGAGCAACGCGACGACGATGCCGAACAGGATGATGGCGAAGAGATTGCCGGGGATTTCCGGCTGGCGTGCATGTTCGGAAAACAGCCAGGCGCAGACGACGACGAAAGCCGGCTTCATGAATTCCGAAGGTTGGATCGACAGGGCGGCGATATTGACCCAGCGCCGCGATCCCTTGACCTCGATGCCAAAGAAAAGCGCAAAAAGCATCATCGCCAGCGAGACGACGAGCAGGATGACAGCCGTCCTTCGCACCTGCCTCGGCGACATGAAGGAAATGCCGATCATCGCCGCAATCGCCGGGATGAGGAACAGGGCGTGGCGTTTGACGAAGTGGAATGGCTCAAGCCCGATACGCTCCGCCACCGCGGGTGAAGCCGCGAAGGAAAGCATGAAACCGATGCCGATCAACAAAATGAAAAGGGCGAGAAACACGCGGTCGATGGTCCAGAACCATTCGGCCAAGGCCCCACGTTCAACGCGGCTTACCATATCATTTGCCTCCAGCTGCTGAACCGATCAGCATGGTGACACCCTCGATCGCAGCCACATGGCTGACGAAGGCGTCGCCCCTGACCTCGAAATTCTTATACTGATCGAAACTTGCGCAAGCCGGTGACAACATCACCGCCGCGGATGCATGTTCATCCCTGTCTGCATCGGCTGCCGCATGCGCGACGGCCCGTTCCAGCGTACCGGAAATTTCGTAGGGCACCTGCTCCCCGAGCGTTGCGGCAAAGGCAGGTGCGGCCTCGCCGATCAGATAGGCCTTGGCGATGCGCGGAAAGAGCGGCGCAAGCGTCGTGATCCCGCCCTCTTTCGGCAGGCCGCCGGCAATCCAATAGATATTCTCGTAGCTCGAAAGCGCAGGTGCCGCCGCATCGGCGTTAGTCGCCTTGGAATCGTTGACGAAGACCACTCGGCCGCGCTTTCCCACAGGCTGCATGCGATGCTTGAGGCCGGGGAAGGATTTCAGCCCAGTCCGGATTTCCTCGGCCGAAACGCCGACGGCAAGGCAGGCGGCGATTGCCGCCGCGGCATTCTGTGCATTATGGCCGCCGCGCAAGGTCTGGATCCCGTCGAGATCGGCAATCTCGCGTGCAGCACCGCTCGCTGCCTGCATGATGCGGCTGCCCTCCGCATAGAGGCCATCCGCCAAGGCATGCCGGCGCGAAATCCGGGTCACTTTTCCACCGGCACGCTCTACGCGATCGGCGATCAAGGAGGAATGACTGTCATCGACGCCGACGACGGCCACGCCGCTGCCCGCGACCAGCCGCTCCTTGATGTCGGCATAGTGCTGCATCGTGCCATGCCGATCGAGATGATCGGGCGTGAGGTTCAGCAGAATGCCGGCCGAAGGGTTGAGTGTCGGCGCCAGATCGATCTGGTAGGAGGAGCATTCGACCACATAAAAGCGCCCGGCCTTCGGCGGATCAAGCGTCAGGACGGCCGTCCCGATATTGCCACCGAGCTGCGTGTCGCGGCCGCTCGATTGCAGGATATGGGCGATCAGCGCAGTCGTCGTCGATTTGCCGTTCGTGCCGGTAATGGCGATGAACGGGCAATCGGGGACATGCGCCCGCCGCTCCCTGACGAAAAGCTCGACATCACCGATGATCTCGACACCGGCGGCATGAGCGAGATCGACGGTCCAATGGGGCTTCGGATGCGTCAGCGGCACGCCTGGCGACAAAACGAAGACGGACTGGCTGTTCCAGTCGATCGTCCTGAGATCGGCAACCGCTATTCCCTCCGCTGCCGCCTTGGCCACGCTATCCGGATTGTCATCCCAGGCCGTGACCTCGGCGCCACCGGCGACGAGCGCTCGCGCCGTGGCGAAGCCCGAGCCGCCGAGGCCGAAGAGAGCGACCTTCTTTCCGTTCAGCGTGGTGACGGGGATCATCGGCGCCTCACCGCAGCTTCAGGGTGGACAGGCCGATCATCGCCAGGATGACCGCAACGATCCAGAAACGCACGACGACCTGGCTTTCCGTCCAGCCCTTCTTTTCGAAGTGATGGTGGATGGGTGCCATGAGGAAGACACGGCGTTTGGTCATCTTGAAGAAGCCGACCTGAATGATGACGGAAAGCGCTTCCAGCACGAAAAGACCACCGATGATCGCCATGACGATCTCGTGCTTGGTGGCGACAGCGACAGAGCCGATCATGCCGCCGAGCGCCAGCGAACCGGTATCGCCCATGAAGATGGCGGCCGGCGGCGCGTTGAACCAGAGAAAACCGAGACCCGCTCCGATAACCGCGCCAAGGACCACGGCCAGTTCGCCCGTACCGGGCACGAAATTGATCGCGAGATAGTCGGCGAAAACGAAGTTTCCGGCCAGATACGAGATGATGCCGAAGGAGGCGGCCGCGATCATGACCGGCACGATAGCAAGCCCGTCGAGACCATCGGTCAGGTTGACGGCATTCCCAGCGGCTACGATGACGAATGCACCGAAGAACACGAAGAACATGCCGAGATTGAGCAGCAGGCTCTTGAAGAAGGGGAAGGCGACAGACGACCCGAAGGTCGAACCGGCCGGGCCGGAAGATAGCGCGGTCGTCATCATGAAGTAGACGGCGATAGCCGCGATGATGAATTCGATGCCGAGGCGCGCGCGGCCGGAAAAGCCCTTGTCGCTCTGCTTGGTCACCTTGAGATAGTCGTCATAGAAGCCGATCGCGCCGAAGCCGAGCGTCACCAGCAGGGTGGCAACGACATAGACATTGGCAAGATCGGCCCAAAGCAGCGAGGAGACGACGATGCCGGCCAGAATCATCAGCCCACCCATCGTCGGAGTGCCGGCCTTCTTGAAATGCGTCTGCGGACCGTCGGCGCGGATCGGCTGCCCCTTGCCCTGGCGCACGCGCAGGGAGGAGATGATTCGCGGCCCGAAGAGGAAGACGATCAACGCTGACGTGAACAGGGCACCGCCGGTACGGAACGTGATGTATCTGAACAGATTGAGGAATCTGAAATGAGTACTGAAAAAATGAATATGGTCCGACAGTTCGGCAAGCCAGATCAGCATAAGAGCCCTTTCTAAAGCCCCTGATGGGTGTGGGGCCCCGTGTCGGAAAATGCGGGAAACTTGTCAAGCAAGCCCGCCACGATCTTTCCAAATCCCAGCCCCAGCGACGATTTCACCATCAAGACGTCGCCAGGGGCGACTGAATTGAGCGCGAATTCCGAGAGCTCCTCCGTCGTCTCGCGATATTCGACATGAACACTTTCCGGCAGCTCATCTCTCAAAGCCGCCATCTCCGGACCCGCCAGCCAGACATGCTCGATGCCGGCCGCCAGCAGCGGTCCGGCAAGGTTGGCATGCACGCGCTGGGCGTAATCCCCCATCTCCAGCATATCGCCGAGAACGGCGATCCGCCTGCCCAGCCGCCCGCCCGGACCCGCATGCGGCGAGGTCGTCGCCAGCAGCGCGATAGCCGCGCGCATGGATGCTGGGTTGGCGTTGTAGCTTTCGTCGATCAGCGTGAAATAGCCGTTGCCGATCGCGCGCTTGTGGCGCTGTCCCCGGCCCTTTTCCGGCTGCAGATCCGCCAGGGCATCGACCGCCTCGTCGAGATCGGCCTCCACCAGCATGACAGCACCGAGCACGGCAAGCGCGTTTTCGGCGATATGGCGGCCGGGCGCGCCGAGCGCCACCTCCATGGTCTCGCCGCCGATCGTCAGCCAAAGCGTCGAATTTTCTTCCGAGGCATTGAATTCCGCAAGGCGCACATCGGCCTTCGCATGCTGGCCGAAACTGTGCACATGCTCGATGCCTGCCTCCAATGCGGCATGTTCCAGCATCTCGAACTGATCGCTGTCGTGATTGAGAATGGCATGGCCGCCCGGCACGACACCCTCGAAAATTTCCGCCTTCGCGGCTGCGATTTCACTGATGCTGTTGAAATTGCCGAGATGTGCCGGGGCAATCGTGGTGATGATCGCCACATGCGGCTGCACCATCTTGACCAGCGGGCGAATTTCACCGGGGTGGTTCATGCCGATTTCGAAAACGCCGAAATCGGTGTCTTCGGGCATGCGGGCCAATGTCAGCGGCACGCCCCAGTGATTGTTGAAGGAAGCAACGGAGGCATGCACTTTGCCAGAAGGCGTCAGCGCCCGGCGCAGCATCTCCTTGGTCGTCGTCTTGCCGACCGAACCCGTGACGGCGATGATCTTGGCCTGTGTACGCTTGCGGGCGGCGGCACCGAGCCGTGCAAGCGCCGCCAAGACGTCATCCACGACTACCTTCGGCACAGCCAGGCTGCCCATGGCCGGCAGCCGTGCCTCACTAATCACGATGAAAGCGGCGCCGTTCGCCATGGCGATATTGGCATAATCATGGCCATCGACACGATCGCCCTTGATGGCAAAAAAGGCTTCGCCCGGCTGGATGGAACGACTGTCTATGGAAATGCCCGTAATGCCCTCAGGCAGCGATCCGACGAAGCGGCCCGAGATTGCAGCGATCAGATCCTCAGTTGTCCATAACCAGCTCAAGACTTCAACTCCTCCAATGCTTTGCGCAATTCGGCATGATCGGAGAACGGCAGCGTCACGCTGCCGATCGTCTGACCTTCCTCATGCCCCTTGCCGGCGACGATCAGCGTGTCGCCGGATGTCAGCATGCCAACCGCCGTGCGGATTGCTTCGGCGCGATCGCCGATCTCCATCGCACAGCTGGCCGCCGCCATGATCTCCGCGCGGATCGTTGTCGGATCCTCGGATCGCGGATTGTCGTCGGTAACGACGACGACATCGGCGAGACGGCAGGCAATCTCGCCCATGATCGGGCGCTTGCCGCGATCCCGATCGCCGCCGCAACCGAAGACGACGATGACACGGCCCGTCGTGAACGGCCGCACCGAATTCAGAACGTTCTCGAGCGCATCGGGCTTGTGAGCGTAGTCGACATAGGCCAGCGCACCGTCATGCGTGTGACCGACAAGCTCCAGGCGACCGGATGCGCCAACGAGCTTTTCCAGTGCCGCCATGGCGATCGGCGCCGCGACCCCGGTCGAAATGGCAAGGCCAGCGGCAACAAGCGCATTGGCGATCTGGAAATCCCCGGCCAACGGGATATGAACTTCGAAGATATCGTCGCCGACATGTACCTCGGCGATCTGCTTGTGGCGGAAATGCTCGACGCGCTTCAACGTCAGGAAATCACCCTTGCGTCCGACGGTACGCACATCCTGCCCTGCCTCGCCGGCGGCGGCGATGGCCTGTGCCGACCAGGCATCATCGGCAAAGATCACGGCCGGCGAACCCTTCGGCAGCAAATCCCTAAACAGCCGCATCTTGGCGGCCATATAATCCTCGACTGTCGGATGGTAATCCATGTGATCACGGCCGAGATTGGTGAAGGCAGCAGCAGCGAGCTTCACGCCATCGAGCCGGAACTGATCGAGGCCGTGACTGGAAGCCTCCATGGCCGCATGCGTGACACCTTCGTTGGCGAGTTCGGCCAGCAGCTTGTGCAGCGACACCGGATCGGGCGTCGTCAGGGCGCCATATTCGTTGCGGGTCGGCGAAACAACGCCGGTCGTGCCGATCATGGCAGCCGGATGACCGGCATAGGCCCAGATCTGACGTGTGAAGGAGGCAACGGAGGTCTTGCCCGCGGTCCCCGTCACCGCCACCATCGTTTCCGGCTGCCGTCCGTAGAAGCGCGACGCCGAGACGGCAAGAAAACGGCGCGGCTCGGAAACCGAGAGCACGGGTACGCTGCCGGCATCGGCCCCATGACCCGCAACCACGACCGATGCCCCGCGCGCAACGGCATCGGCGATAAAGCTCGCCCCATCAGCTTTGGTACCGGCCACAGCGACGAAAGCCATGCCAGGCGACACCTTCCGGCTGTCGGCGGAAATTCCGATTATCTCAAGATCGCCAAGCGTCCCGCCAATCTGTGTGTTGAGTTCCGGAAATCCATTTCCGGCAATGTCCCGCAAATTCATCGAATGTACTTTTCGCCTTCTCGATCAGTCCGCCCCTCGCGAATCGACGTGTGTATTCTTTCACGCTTAATAAGACACCAGCAAGGCCGAGTTGCCGTTTCCAAAACTTGGCTGGATGCCGAGGATCGGTGCCGCCCGGGCGATAATGTCACGCGCGATCGGCGCTGCGGTGTAGGCCGAGATGGTGCCGCCATGCTCACCGGTCTTCGGCTCATCGCAGAAGGTCATGATGATGTATTGCGGATCGTCGATCGGGAACGCGGCCATGAAGGTATTGAAATTCAGCGTATTGGAGTACCGGCCGTTGACGACCTTGTCGGCCGTGCCGGTCTTGCTGCCGACATCGTAACCCGGTACGCGGGCAGCACGGCCCGATCCCTTCGAACCATTGAAATCCAGCAGGAAGCGCACGTTGTCGCTCGTGCTCTTCTTAACGACGAGCTTGGCAATCTCATCGGCCTGCTCGCGGCTGCGAGGCAGGAAAGTCGGCTCGATCAGCTTGCCGCCGTTGACGAGCGCTGCACCGGCAACGGCTGTCTGCAGCGGCGTCGTGGAGACGCCATGACCGAAGGAGATCGTGATCGAATTGATCTTCTTCCAGACACGCGGCTGTGTCGGCATCTTCACCTCGGGCAATTCGGTCTGCATCTTGGTAAGCAAGCCGATGCGGGTGAGGAACTCCTTGTGCGCGTCGATGCCGACGAGATCGGCGATCTTCGCGGTGCCGATGTTCGACGAATACTGGAAGATTTCCGGAACGGTCAGCACGCGATGCTGGCCGTGGAAATCTTTAATGGTGAAGCCGCCGATACGGATCGGATTGGTAGCGTCGAAAGCGTCACGCAGCGTGACCTTGCCGGAATCGAATGCCATGGCCATGGTAAAGGTCTTGAAGGTCGATCCCATTTCGAACGTGCCGTTCGTCATGCGATTGAGCCAGCCTTCGGCGGCACCTTCGTTCGGGTAGTTCGGATCGAAATCGGGCGCGGACGCCATGGCGAGCACTTCGCCCGTGTGGACATTGATCACTGCCGCGCCGGCGCCCTTCGCCTGGAAATTCTTGACGGCGTTGACGACCGCATCATGGACGATATCCTGCACGCGCAGATCGATGGAGAGCTTCACCGGCTGCAGCGGCTGGTCGTTGGTCATGCCTGCGGCGGCGAGATCGGCGAGCCCCTGGTCGTCGATATACTTCTCCATGCCGGCAACGCCGCGGTTGTCGATATTGACGTAGCCGAGAATATGGGCAGCGGTCGAACCGCCGGGATAGAAGCGGCGCTTTTCCGGGCGGAATCCGATGCCGGGAATGCCGAGCGCCAGGATCTGGCTCTGCTGTTTCGGCGTCAGCTGGCGGCGCAGCCAGGCAAAATGCGAACTCTTCACCGAAAGCTTCTTATAGGTGGACTTGGCATCGAGATCCGGCAGGACCTTGCGCAGCTCCTCGACGGCCTCATCCGGGTCGATGATTTTGTTCGGCTCGGCAAACAGCGATACGGTCCGGATGTCAGTTGCCAGAAGGGCACCATTGCGATCGACGATGTCGGGCCGCGACGCCATGAGGCGATCCGGCGGCAAAATGCTTGACGTCGTATCCGGCGGCGTCATGGCGAACTGGGCAAGACGAGCACCGATCACGCAATAGACCGCGATGAAACTGGCCACCAGCAGAACGACGCGGCTCCTGGCCTGGGTCGCCTTGCGCTTGCGCGCACCTTCGAAGGTCGAGCGCGAAAAACCATCGCTCGGTCGATTGTTGCCGTCGGTGGAGAAGTGCGCCTTGCTCTTCAGAACCATGATGCGAGAAAGAAAAGACATTATTCGTCCACCGATCCCGTTGCGATATTGTCGATGTCTGGCTTCTTGCGCTTCACCAAGGCGGGCGCCTTCGGCCGCGGCGCCGGAGCGGCGGCCACATCCGCAATCGCCTTCCTGATCTGCGCGTCGGTCGTATCGCCGTTCTTAGAGGCTATAGATGCATTGCCCTTGACGGGCTTGCCGCTCTTTGGATCGTTGGATGCCGTCACCGTCGGCGGCGGAAGCTGCGAGCGCAGCATCGGCATCTCACTCGGCTGGACGATCGCGGTCGAGAGCGTCGGCTGCAGCTGTAGCTCGCCGCTATAGGCGTTGACGAGCTTTTCAAGACGGTTCGGCTGCGAGACCAGCGCCCAGTCCGCCTTCAGAAGCTCGATCGTGTCTTTCTCGAGCTTGATCTCGGATTCGAGACGGCGAACCTCTTCCAGCTTCAGCTCGGCCCGATGCTTGATCGTATAGGTCACGCTGGCCATGGCCGTCATGACGCCGATCAGCACGATGTCAAAAGTCTTCAGCATCTCAACCTCCGAGCTTTCCGAGACTGGCGAGATTGGGCAGATCGAAGATCGAGAAATCGGCAGCTTCGGCTGGGGCGGCGGTGCGAAGCCCCGCGCGCAGCTTGGCCGAGCGAGCTCGTGGATTGACCTCTGCCTCGGCATCGCTCGCGGAGATCATCGACTTGCCGACCGGCTCGAAGGTGGCAGGCCGCTCATTCACGATCGGCATGTGGCGCGACCCGGCAGCACGGCCCGAACGATCGGCAAAAAACTTCTTGACGATCCGGTCTTCCAGCGAGTGAAAGGTCACGACGACGAGGCGCCCGCCCGGCTTGAGAACGCGCTCGGCCGCAAACAATGCCTGGGCCAGCTCACCGAGCTCGTCATTGACGAAAATGCGCAAGGCCTGAAAGACCCGCGTTGCGGGATGAATCTTGTCCTTCGCCTTTCGCGGCGTCACAACCTCGATCAACCCAGCGAGATCGCGGGTGGTCACGAAAGGAGCTTCCGCACGCCGCTTCTCGATCGCATGCGCGATACGCGGGGCCTGCTTTTCCTCGCCAAGGAACACAAAGATGCGAATGAGATCGGCGAGCTTGGCGCGATTGACGACATCGGCAGCCGACACGCCGCTGGCCGACATGCGCATGTCGAGCGGACCGTTCTTGTTGAAGGAAAAGCCGCGCTCAGCCTCGTCGATCTGCATGGAGGAAACGCCGATATCGAGCACGACGCCATCGAGGCCAGCTGCCGGCGCATGGTCGGCCAGCCGGGAAAACTGCGATTGGATGAGATTGAGGTGACCGGCATGGGCCGAAACGAGCGCCTGCCCCGCCGCGATCGCCGTCGGATCGCGATCAAGCGCGATCACATCGGCGCCGGCGGCAAGAATGGCTGAGGTATAGCCGCCAGCCCCGAACGTTCCATCAAGAATGACCTTGCCGGGCGCCGGAGCGAGCGCGTCAAGCACCTCGGAAAGGAGAACCGGAATGTGACGAACCGGTCCGCCACCGGCATCAGAAGAACCTCCGCCTGAATTCGCCGCCATTCCGCTTCCCCGCTCTATTCCGAGCGCCTGCCCGCCAGCCTGCGCTCCTCTCGTGCCTGCGCCTGCAAGGCCAGAAAGGCCTCCGGTTGCCACAATTGAAAATGATCCGCCCGACCGACAAAGGTCACTTCGCCTGCTATTCCGGTAAAGTCGCGAATGAAATCCGTGACCATCAGCCGCCCTTCGGCGTCGAGCTTCATAAAGACCCCGCCCCCATGAATGAGGAGCGACATCTGGTTCGCCGCCGGCGAAAACGGATCGTCTGCTACAATCTGCCGCTCGAAGCGATCGAGCAGATCGAGACCGCCGACACTGATCGCCGGAAACACAAAATCCTGAAAGCAGTACAGCTCCTGGATATTGCGGTCGGCCAGCACGGAACGAAACGCCGCCGGCACGGAAACCCGCCCCTTGGAATCGATCCGGTTGGTCGCATTTGACAGGAAGCGGTTCATGACGCGAAACACCCGTCCCCCATGACCCGTAAGCCGCTACTCGCTTACAGGCACAGCCAAAATCGGACACAGCTTCGCAAACCGAAAGGGCCGACACCCCTTCGACACCCCCAGAACGGGAGCAATCATGGCTTTGCGATGATTGGGCTCTGATTTGCCCTTGTGCAGTGTTCTTTTGGGATACCATGGGACCATATGGGCGTCAATGGGATGAAGCCACGTCACACGTGGCCGCAGCCTGAATATTCATAAGCCGTTAAGTTTAACGAAAGGTTAGGATCGGCCTCAACCAACGTCCCGAAACGGATTGTTTTCACAGGCGAAACGCCCCGCCTGCCAGGGCCGCAAACCCCGGAAATCCGGGCACGTCGCCACTCTCGAAATTATTTGCGGAAAGCGGGAGCGCGCCTTTCCTCCCGCAGGCGTGATGATTTGCCAGTTGGCCTGTAAGCCGGGTTCTGTATGGCTCCGGCCGAGGCCGGAACGTGGCAGCCATTCATCTGGGACGGCGCTTGCGCGACGCCTCTTGCAACCCACCCGGATGACCGGCCCGGAAACAGGCTGGAGCGCTTGCGCGCCCCGTGTCATCCCTATTCGGTTTTGCTCCCGGTGGGGTTTTCCGTGCCGTCGCTGTTGCCAGAGACGCGGTGGGCTCTTACCCCACCCTTTCACCCTTACCCGGCGCAAGGCCGGGCGGTTTGCTTTCTGTGGCACTTTCCCTGAGGTTGCCCCCGCCGGACGTTATCCGGCACCGTGTTTCCGTGGAGCCCGGACTTTCCTCACCCCATCGCCTTTCAGCATTGATGAAGCGCGGCTGCCCGGCCAACTGGCACTGGCTCATTAACCGAGACCGACCGCAATTGCCATCGAAATATGCGGCCTCGTGGGCGCTGGATGTCAATTGCGGAAATGCGCTGAGAAATCCGTGCCGTAGCCTTCGTCCTTGATTCGGCCTGCGAGCAGCAGTTCCGCCCCCAGCCTACCAATTTCGTCGGAACTCTTTGCAGCCATGCCACATCCGCCAGTCAGAATCGCAACACGCGGCGAAGAGGTATAACCGATCATGGGATAGCTCGTTGGCGAATAGGAGACGGCACAGGAATTGGTGAAGGCCGGTGGCCGCCTCACGCCGGGAACGAGCCCATGGAATATCCGCACCAGATGCTCGCGTGCCTTATCGCGGCCGGCTGTACGGAACCAGGCACGCAATTCCGCCTCGGTCTCGAATTGAAGATCATCGGGATCGCCGCCGATCTTGATGTAATATTTGCCGTCCGGATAGCGGATCGGCGGCAGCATATAGATGCTCTCCACATCATCAGCTGCCTTCGATATCAGCGACGGCATGCCGGAAAAGGCTTCGGATTCCGTCTCGCTCACCTCGAAGAAAGTAACCGTGCGGCCATAAACCTTCATCTCAACGGGCCGCGGCAAGAGATTCTCCGCAATGGAGAAACCTCCGGCGGCCAGGAGGACTTTTTCCGCGCTGAAAGTCTCGCCCTCCGCTGTCGTGACGACCGCCAGACCACCCTCGTCGCGGATCGATAATGCCGTCTGCTTGATGATGCGGGCGCCGGCTTTTTCCGCCAGCAGGGACTGTGCCTTCACCAGCCGGCGCGGACTGATATGGCCTGCCCCACGCGGTTCAAAGACACCTTCGCTTCCCGATGCGAACGAGAAGAAAGGGAACTTCTTCTCGAGTTCCGCGTCGCCGAGGACTTCCGTTTGAACGCCGAGCCGCCTGGCCGCTTCTACGACATCACCGACATAAGCTATTTCACCACCCCGCTCCGGCCCTACAACAAGGCAGCCGACCGACGCATAGAACTGGATGCCGCTATCCCGTTCGATTTCCGCATAGCGGCTGATCGAACGGTTCGCCAGGCGGGCCCAATCGGCATCGGGATCGATCGTCCGGGTGATGCGGCCCTCGTCGTAATGGCTGCCGAAGACGCCCTGATGACTGGCGCGATGTTCGGGTTCATCCGGCCCGATGACGGCAATGCCGTCGGTCTGCCTGGCCAGGTGGCGGGCAGCAGCTGCCCCCATCATACCCCTGCCGACGACGATGAACCTGAAATCCGCTGCCATGCTATGATCCTCGTGAACAACAGTGGTTCGATAGCATGGAAGACGATTCCGCCCTACTCCGCAATTCCTGGCTCGGATAACGTCAGTCCAGAAGCGCCAGCACCTTGCCGCAATAACGTTTCGAGATCGGGTTCATGCGCGTGGCGCCGTGACCCGCATTGTATTTGAGGATGGTATTGCAGGTCTGACCGCCGCCGAGATCCTGCGCCATGGCCAGGTACTTCATGCCGAACTTGATGTTCGTCTCGGGATCGTAGAGCCCCTTGGTTCCTCCGGAATATCCCATCAGCCGCGCCGTTGCCGGCTTGATCTGCATCAGGCCGATCTCGCCTGCACTACCCCGGGTTTTCGGATTGAAATTGCTTTCGATCTTGATGACGGCGGTCGCCAGTTCGACTGCAACGCCGTTCTGCTTGGCATATTTGGCAATTAGGCCGGTATAACGATTTTGTCGTGCGAAGGAGGTTTCTGCATCACGCAATTCGGCGGGAACGTTTGGCATCGGAAAGCCGGTGGTGCGGCTGACGATCTTGAGTGGAAGCGTTTTCTGCCTTGCGTCACGCTGGCCCGCAAAGGCGCAATCATATCCCGCCAGCAGCACGCCCACGCATGCTGCAGCCGCAACAATCAAATTTTTCATGTAGTCTTTTGTCTCCAGGGGCGGGACCGCGGACAGCACAAGCCATCACGTCCGGCTGGAGGCAAAAAGAGCCGCCGGAATGCACAGTCCCCATTAGTCGTCTACGGCCGCGCGACACACAAACCCAGACGGCGCGACCGCCGTTCAGCGAGCGTCGTTAGACCAATGCAATGCGGAGATAATAGGGAAAAGATGTGGCGTAGCAGGGAGTTACGCATTTTCACATCAATAGCCGGCTATAAACATAGCCGGTGCCGGCAAAAGGCTACGAATAGCGAGGCAGCGCGGACAGGAGGCGATGAAGCGTATCGATCGTGGAAAAATCGGCAATGCCATCCACACGCTCCTGGCGGAAATGACGCTGAAAGGCTTCCACGTCCCCCTTCAGCTTCTCTGAGAATTCCCCTGTTATTTCAGTACTGTAGCCATAAAGTGAGAGCATGGACTGCAGCGCTTCGATCGGTTGACCGACATCGCCCTTCTGGAAGAACCTTCCGCCGGTGATCGGCGTCGGTTCCACCCAATGTCCCACCCCTGCCTTAGCCAGCTCCGCCCAAGGGAATTTCTCGCCCGGATCCACCTTTCGCACGGGTGCCACGTCGGAGTGTCCGAGCACGCGTTCCGGCGCGATTGCCCAGCGTTGGCCGCAATCGCGACACAGTTCGACGACTGCTTCGATCTGCGCGTCGGGAAAATCCGGCAGTCCGCCCGGATGGCCGGCATTCGCGATCTCGATGCCGATCGACCGCGAATTGATATCGATATCGCCATGCCAGGAGCTCTTGCCCGCATGCCAGGCGCGGCGCTCTTCCGGAACGAGCTGAACGATGCGGCCGTCCTCGAAAACGAAATAGTGGCTCGACACCTGGCTCTCCGGGCGACAGAGCCAATCGAGCGCGCCCTCGGCCGTGCCCATGCCGGTATAATGCAGAAGAATGATGTCGGGCCGCCGTCCATCCCGCCTCTCCCCATGGTTCGGCGAAGGCTGCACATGGGCGCGAGCGAAATCGGCCTTAAATGCACTCATGCGGCGCGGCGTTCTTTCTCGATCTCGGCATAAGCCGCATTCAGGGCTGCCATGCGCTCGTTGGCAATGGCATGAAACTCTTCGGGAACCCCTCGCGACACGAGGCGATCCGGATGGTTCTCATAGACGAGGCCATGGTAGCGGCGACGGATTGTCGGAAAATCGTCCTGCCGCGATACGCCGAGCACCTTATAGGGATCGCGGCCGCCAGCACTCACATGGCGGGCCATGATCTGTTCGAACCGCTGCTCGCTCATGTGGAAGATTTCGGCGACATGCTGAAGGAAGGCCATTTCCTTCTCATGGATCAAGCCGTCGGCCTTGGCGATATGGAATAGCCCGTCCAGCACGTCTTCCAGCACCGGGCAATTCTTCGTGCAGGTCTCGCAAAGCGAGGCCAGTCGCTCCGCATAGGCCTCGTAACCGGCGACGTCCTGACGCGCCAGATTATAAAGACGTGCGACATTCTTGGCCTGGTCGGGAGGAAATTCGAATATCTCGCGAAACGCATTGATTTCGTTTTCCGTCACCACGCCGTCAGCCTTCGCCATCTTGGCCGAAAGCGCGATGATGGCGACGGAAAAGGCCACTTTGCGTCGGGTTTCCGGATCGCCTTCGAACACGGTGCGAATAGCCTCGACCACCGCGGACAGGGCATTGCCGGCAGTGCTACCGATAGCATTCAGCAATTTTTCCCAAAACGACATGGTGGTTCCAACGGCCTCTAAACAGTAGAACACCTTGATCAAATTATGGTTGCCATTGCAAGCAGTCCATTCGTCGCAAGGCGGAAAACTCTTTTCACAATTTGGTAATGATTGCGGACGTCGCACCTCATCCAATTGTGCACGATCTGCCCTCCAGCGGCAAAACAAACCGCGAATTTCTTAAATTCTTTACTTTACACCCATGCCTGCCTGTCGCATCCATTCCCACCGCAACCATTGAAATGAAGCAGCTTGACTGCAAGGAGGATCTCCATGGCCAAACAGAAAGTCGCAATGCTCACCGCCGGCGGATTGGCACCCTGCCTTTCTTCCGCGGTTGGCGGGCTGATCCAGCGCTACAGCGACGTGGCACCTGATCTCGACATCATCGCCTATCGTTCCGGCTATCAGGGTGTGCTGCTCGGAGACAGCATCGAAGTGACCGCGACCATGCGCGAACAGGCCTATCTGTTGCACCGCTATGGCGGCTCGCCGATCGGCAACAGCCGCGTCAAGCTCACCAACATTGCCGATTGCGTCAAGCGCGGTCTGGTCAAGGAAGGCGAAAACCCGCTGCGCGTCGCAGCCGAGCGACTGGCTTCCGACGGCATCACCATCCTTCACACGATCGGCGGCGACGACACCAATACCACAGCGGCGGACCTTGCCGCCTATCTCGGCGCCAACGGCTATGATCTGACCGTCGTCGGCCTGCCGAAGACTGTTGATAACGATGTGGTGCCGATCCGTCAGTCTCTTGGCGCCTGGACGGCAGCCGAGGTCGGCGCGCATTTCTTCGATAACGTCAGCAACGAACAGACTGCCGCGCCGCGCACATTGGTCATTCATGAAGTGATGGGCCGCCACTGCGGCTGGCTGACGGCCGCAACGGCGCGCGCCTATATCCAGAAGAGCAGCGCCAACGAATATGTCGACGGCTTCATGATGAATGCCGAATTGAAGCGCATCGACGGCCTTTATCTGCCGGAAATGCTGTTCGACATCGAAGCGGAAGGCGAACGTCTGCGCGCCATCATGGAGAAGACCGGCCAGGTGACGCTGTTCGTATCGGAAGGCGCAGGTCTCGAAGCCATCGTCGCCGAACGCGAGGCGGCCGGAGAAACCGTCAAGCGCGATGCTTTCGGCCACGTGAAGATCGATACGATCAATGTCGGCGGCTGGTTCCAGAAGCAGTTCGCAGCGATTATCGGCGCCGAACGCTCCATGGTGCAGAAGTCGGGCTATTTCGCACGCTCCGCCCCCGCAAATGGCGAGGATCTCCGCCTGATCCAGGGCATGGTCGATCTTGCGGTGGAAAGTGCGCTCAACAAGGTATCTGGCGTCACCGGCCATGACGAAGGACAGGGCGGCAAGCTGCGTGCCATCGAATTCCCCCGCATCAAGGGCGGCAAGGCATTCGACATCACCCAGCCATGGTTCGCCGACGTGATGGACCATATCGGGCAGAAATATACACAAGCCTGATTGATCGACGATCAATCGGACTGAATTCACAATCAGGCGGCCTGATCGATGATCAAGCGGCCTGATCTGCGATCAAGCGGATTGACGGATCGCAAATCCGGTGTCTTTGCTGGCGGCGGAAGAGGAATAGAGGAGGATTCTATGTCCATCGAAACCTGGCTCGCTTTCGCCGCCGCGTCCTGCATCATGCTGGCCATCCCGGGTCCGACCATTCTCCTTGTCATATCCTATGCGCTGGGCCACGGGCGTAAGACGGCCCTGGCCACCGTGACCGGTGTCACTTTGGGCGATTTTACGGCAATGACCGCTTCCCTGGCTGGCCTCGGAGCCCTTCTCGCCACTTCGGCGGCACTGTTCACGATTCTCAAGCTGATCGGCGCCGCCTATCTCGTTTTCCTCGGAATCAAGCTGTGGAGAGCGCCGATCGTTACGGGTCCGCTGGGCGACAATGACAATCTACCCGAGGAAAAACCATTAAAAATCATGCTGCACGCATATGTTGTAACGGCACTCAACCCGAAGAGCATTGTGTTCTTCATCGCCTTCGTGCCGCAATTTCTCGACCTGTCGAAGCCATTTCTTGCGCAAACGCTTATTTTGGAGGCGACCTTCCTCACGTTGGCGGCCCTGAACTCGCTCATTTACGTGTTCGTCGCCGACATGGCGCGCGGCTTCATCCGCAAGGCAAGCGTGCAACGCGCGGTCAACAGAACGGGTGGTACCCTGTTGATTGCCGCCGGTGCCGTGACCGCCGGATACCGCCGGATGGCCGCCTGAGGCTGTGCAGGGTTGCGGGCCGATCACGGATAGGTTAATGGGGATTCATAATTTTATCGATCCTGTGACCGAATTTGGCGGTCCTGTGGCCGAATTACATCGAAATTAGGTTTGGCTTTTCGAAAGTGACAGAATGGTAGCGATCGGATTTCCCAGCCTGAAGCGCAGCGTTGCCTTTTCGGCAATGATGTACGGCGCTCTTGCCGGGTGCGCAAGCACTCAGCAGCAGACGTCTCAGGCAGAACTCCCGTCGGCACACACCAACGTGCCGCATCCGAATACGACCCTGACCGCAACCGGCGCTGCCTCGTCTACGGGCGGCCCGGCAATGGCCGCAGTAGCGCCGACATTCATCGGCCCGCGGCAGCCGCAGCAACAGGTGGCCCTGGCAAAATCCGGCCGCGTTGCCCCAGGCTCGGTCAACGCCGCCCCCGGCGCCGTGAACCAGCAGCAGATTGATGCGGCGCAAGCGCGTTTCGGTACCCCGGCGGCAAATGCGCCTAACCAGGGAACGATCGCAATTGCCGCGGCAACCGGTGCACCCGCCGCCAATACCACGACAGCCGCGGCCTATGCCGCATCCGACGTGCCGCTCGTGCCTTCCGTGGTCGCAATCCCCATGCCCAATCCGGCACGCCCCGGCGATGCCGCCCTGACGCCGGTCTCGGCCTCCGTCGCGCAAGGTGAACCGACCATTCCGATGACGTCGGATATTGCCGCCATTCAGGTTGCCGTGCCGACGCCGCGTCCGGGATCCGAAGCGCAGGCCGAAGTCGCTTTCGCGACGCCGGCACAGATCGGCCAGCCGCGCTATGTGGACAACCGCATGCATTATGACTTCAATTTCGACAGCAGCGGCCCGACCGTCGTTCCCGCAGTGGTGACGACGACGACCTCCAACTATGATTCAGATGTGCCGGCCGAGGAAAAGAGCTACGTCTCAAAGCTCATCCAGAAATATGCCAAGCTCTATGAAATCCCGGAATCGCTGATCCATCGCGTTGTTCACCGCGAGAGCCGCTATAATCCGAAGGCCTATAACCGGGCCGGATATTTCGGTCTGATGCAGATCAAGTACAATACGGCCAAGTCCATGGGTTACCAAGGCCCGGCGTCCGGCCTGCTCGATGCCGAAACCAACATCAAATACGCCGCAAAATATCTGCGCGGCGCCTGGATGACGGCAGACAGCAAGGCTGCAAACAAGGAAAGCAATGCCGTCCAGCTTTATGCACGTGGCTACTATTACGATGCCAAGCGCAAGGGCCTGACAGATGTCGCCAACGGCAATTACTGATTTCATCAAGGCATTTTGAAAGCCGGCTTGGAACGGTTCAGCGTCTCATCGAAGCGCCGAACCGTCCGATCTCTTCGTCTTTGCCCAATTCCCGGCAAAACCGCGGCCAACGCTCCTGGACCCGCCCTAGTTCGAGGCCGGCTTTATCACATCCATGATCCGTTTCAGCAGGATCTGCGGCCGGTAGTCCGCCCAGGCCGGCGTCAATCCCATCCGCACGACAACGAGATTGGCGGACGGAACGATGGCTACCGTCTGGCCGTCGTGGCCGCTCATCCAGAACGTATCTGCGGGCAGACCGTATTGCGCATTCGAGCCGCCCGGACCTGCAAGCCAGGCCTGAACCTGAGAATAGACGCCTTCCGACGCCTTTGTCGGCGTGCGCATGGCGCCGACGAAACCCTCAGGAAGCAACCGATGCCCGTTCCAGACGCCGTCCTGAAGCAGGAACTGACCGAAACGCGCCCAGTCGCGAGCATTGGCGTAAAGATAGGAACTGCCAACAAAGGTCCCGCGCTCATCGGCCTCCAAAACGGCGCTGTACATGCCGAGCGGTCCGAAAAGCGCTTCTCGCGGATAGGAGATGGCGGTACTCAGATTGGGCAACCGATTCATCCAAAGGCGCGAAAGCAGGGTTGACGTACCGCTCGAATAGCTGAAGCGCTCGCCTGGCGCTGCGACCTGACGCGCACCGGCCGCAACGCTGGTCGTATCCGGATCGAGATAGAGCATGCGTGTCACATCGGACACGCTGCCATAGGACTCGTTGAAGACAAGACCGCTTTCCATGGCAAGGAGATCGCTGAGCTTGATGTTCCTGCGCTCGTCCGCGCTCCATTGCGGCAAAAGGTTTTGATCGTCGAAAGACATACGCCCCGCCAGCATCAGGCGACCGATGATGGCGGCATTGACGGTTTTCGTCATCGACCAGCCGATGAGAGGTGTCGCCTTGCTGAAGCCGTCGCCATAGGTCTCGGCGACGATATGCCCGTCCTTGACGACCACGATCGCCCGCATGGCCGGGCCGGCGAGATCCGGATTCGTGACGATATTGGCAAGCTTCGCCCCCTGCTCGTCCTGACCGACGTTGACCACATCCCCATCCGGCCATAACGCATCACTCTTCGGAGCCTTGATCTTGTTCAGGAAGACGGCACTGCGCGCTCCCTGCAAATCGCCGTCGGGAACCGTCGTACAGCCGAGCGCACCGCGATAAAGCGCATAATTGGGCGCAAACAAACCAAGGAAACGGGCGGTCACGACACCTTCGTCGCGATCGACGGAAACGCGGATGAGTTTCAGCGCAGGATTGCCGGGGGCCTGCACGTCTTCTTCCAGCACCTTGTCCGGATCGCGTTTTGCCACGAACGTGTTCGAGCAGACCATCTTTGCGGCATAGCCATCGCCAACCTTGAGCAATTCCGGCGGATAAAGGGAAAGCCAGACGGCTCCGCCGGCGACAATGATCAGCAGCAAAACAATAAGAGCCCCGATCACTCTCGATATCAAACGCATGTCACACGCCCTCCAAAAGGTACGTGGAGACAATCAGGAAACGCAGCAATATGAAAGGCCTATGATGATTGCGGCACCTTAAATATGTGCAAGGGTGCTTTTCCGCCTGATCTGCCAACAGCCCGCGTCATCAGACTGTAGCATTGCCGGGTTACACGCCCTGAACCTCACAAATTGGTGACAAGACTCAGATGACGGAATTCGCCCCGGATGCCGGTCTCCAAAAGAACCGGAAACTCAAGGACGCTCTCCTGCAGCATAAGGCGCTGTCCAAGGCCGGCCTCTCCGAGCGCCTCTTCGGAATGCTGTTCTCGGGCCTCGTCTATCCGCAAATCTGGGAGGATCCGGATGTCGACATGGAAGCGATGGAGCTTCAGCCGCATCACCGCATCGTCACCATCGGTTCCGGCGGCTGCAACATGCTCGCCTATCTCTCGCAGAACCCTGCCTCGATCGATGTCGTTGACCTGAACCGTCATCACATCGCACTCAACAAGCTGAAGCTCGCAGCCTTCCGCTTATTACCCGGCCATGCAGACCTGGTGCGCTTCTTCGGCACCCCGGGCGTTACCGCCAACAGCCAGGCCTACGACCAGTTCATCGCATCGCGCCTCGACGCGGCGACCTCCAGCTATTGGGACGGTCGCGACCTCTATGGCCGCCGCCGGATCACAGTCTTCAATCGCAATATCTACAAGACCGGCCTTCTCGGCCGCTTCATCGGCGCGGCCCATGTGCTGGCGCGCCTGAATGGCGTTCGTCTCGACAAGATGACGCAAGCCCGCACCATGCGCGAACAGCGCCAGTTCTTCGACGAAGAAATCGCTCCGATCTTTGATAAGCGGGCCGTTCGCTGGCTGCTTGGCCGCAAAAGCTCGCTCTTCGGTCTCGGCATTCCGCCGCAGCAATATGACGAACTCGCAAGCCTTGCAGGCGACGATTCCATTTCTGCCGTGCTGAAGCACCGTCTTGAAAAGCTCGCCTGTCATTTCCCGATGCGCGACAACTATTTTGCCTGGCAGGCGTTCGCGCGTCGCTACGCCGCCCAGCATCAGGGTCCACTGCCGACCTATCTCAAGCCGGAGCACTATGCCGCAATCCGCGCCAATGCCGACCGCGTCGACGTGCATCACGCCAATTTCACCGAGCTTCTGGCCTCGAAGCCGGCCGCCTCGCGCGATCGCTATGTCCTGCTTGATGCGCAGGACTGGATGACGGACGAGCAGCTCAACAGTCTCTGGGCCGAGATTACCCGTACGGCGCGCGAAGGCGCCCGCGTCATCTTCCGCACGGCCGCCGAAAAGAGCATCATCGAGGGTCGTCTTTCTCCAGCGATCCGCGACCAATGGGTCTATTTCGAGGAGCGTTCGCAGGAGCTCAATGCACGCGATCGCTCGGCCATCTACGGCGGCTTCCACATTTATGGAAAAAAAGCGTGAGCCAGGCGGATACGGGCATAGAAACCAGCGATAACAACCATGCCAAGCTGATGGACGGCATGTACCGCTATCAGCGCCACATCTATGACCTGACCCGCAAATACTACCTGTTCGGGCGTGACCGCACGATCGAGCACCTGAATGTGCCTGCCGGCGGCTCCTTCCTAGAAGTGGGCTGCGGCACCGGCCGCAACATGTTGCTCGCCTATCGCCGCTTCCCCTCCGCTCGCTTCTATGGCCTCGACATCTCCCAGGAAATGCTGATTTCGGCGCGAAATAATTTCCGTGGTCTGCAGCAGATGCCGGATTTCCGCGTTGCCGACGCGACTGCCTTTTCGCCCGCCGATTTCGGCGTGGGCGGGTTCGACCGCGTGATGATTTCCTACGCGCTGTCGATGATCCCGGACTGGAAAAGCGCAATCGATGCTTCGCTCGATGCCGTTGCTCCGGGCGGCGAACTGCATATCGTCGATTTCGGCCAGCAGGAAGGCCTGCCGCGCTGGTTCAGGGCACTTCTGAAGGGTTGGTTGAAGAGGTTCCACGTCGATCCGCGCGCCGACCTTCTGACCGTGCTTCAAGACAAGGCCCAGGTACGCGGCATGTCCGTGAAGACCGAAAGGATCGGTCGCGGCTATGCCTGGCGCGCTGTTGCTAGCAGGCCCGGCATCTGAGCGGTGGCGGATTCCAGCGCAAAATCCGTCAAAGAATACGCCAAGCATAAGAATTTGCTTGAAGATAACGCATTTTTTACGTTGATATGGTGAATAAAGTGGCAAGACCAGCCGGCAACGGCATGGTCTGCCGCTCTTTCGGATTCTCGGGGACCATATTACGGAAGCCAAGCCTTGGGGCAGCAAGATCACTCGCGCCATAACGGGTTACGCATGCGCCGGCTTCTGGCATGTCTACTGCCGCTCGCCCTCTTCTTGAATGGCTGCACGACGGGCTATGACGCCCTTTCGACGGCTGCCCTTCCCAAGACCAGGTTCAGCGATACGAAACCGCAGGATTTCGGCCGCGACCATCCGCAGCGTCATCCCATCCACGGCATCGACGTTTCCAAATGGCAGGGCGATATCGATTGGAAGGCGGTGAAGGGGTCGGGGGTCGCCTTCGTCTTCATCAAGGCGACGGAGGGTAAGGACCGGATCGATCCGCGCTTTACGGAATATTGGCAGGAAGCCAACGCTGCCGGACTTCTGCATGCGCCCTATCATTTCTTCTATTTCTGCTCCACCGCCGACGAACAGGCCGATTGGTTCATCCGCAACGTGCCGAAGGATACAATGGCGCTTCCACCCGTCGTCGACGTTGAATGGAACCCGGGCTCCCCGACCTGCAAGACTAGGCCGGCTCCTGAAACGGTACGCAGCGAGATCAAGCGCTTTATGGATCGCCTGCAGGCCTATTACGGCAAGCGCCCGATCATCTATACATCAGTGGATTTCCATCGCGAAAATCTCGTCGGTTACTTCAAGGACTATCACTTCTGGGTCCGTTCGGTCGCCAAGCACCCGAAAGAGACCTACGCGGATCGCAGCTGGGCCTTCTGGCAATATACCTCGACAGGCGTCATACCCGGCATCAAAGGTCCGACGGATATCAATGTTTTCGGCGGCTCAGAGCAAAACTGGCAAAACTGGGTGGCGGCAGTAGAGAAGCAGGGAAATTCTTAAGACTGAGCCCATTTCACTCTTGCTTATGTCACAATCTTCTGTGAAAGCGACCCTATTCTATCACCTGGGAAGGATCGCTCATGGATCGTCACACCATTCGACGCAGCGCTCTTGCGTTGCTCTTCGCTTCAGCCATGACCGGTACGGCGATGGCTCAAAGTGCGGCTCCAGCAGCCGTGCCGCCCGCTAGCAGCGACGCCACTCCAAAAGTAGCCTGTGGTGGCGATCTCACCGCATTCCTGGCCGGGGTGAAGGCGGAGGCGATCGCTGACGGCGCGGATGCAGCCGCCGCAGACAAGACGCTCGCTGGCGCGCAGATCGACCAGAAGGTTCTCGCCATGGACCGCAGCCAGGGCGTCTTCCGCCAGACCTTCCTCGAGTTTTCCCAGCGCACCGTCAGCCAGGGCCGCCTCGACATCGGCCGCCAGAAGATGAAGCAGTATGCCGATGTCTTCGCCAAGGCCGAAAAGGACTATGGCGTTCCTCCCGGCGTCATCACCGCCTTCTGGGCCATGGAAACGGACTTCGGCGCCGTTCAGGGCAATTTCAACACACGCAACGCGCTGGTCACCCTTTCGCACGACTGCCGCCGGCCGGACTTCTTCCGTCCGCGCCTGATTGCGCTGATCGAGCTGGTGCAGCGTGGCGATGTTGATCCGGAAACGACCACGGGTGCATGGGCCGGTGAAATCGGCCAGACGCAGATGCTGCCCCCCGATATCATCGCTTATGGCACGGATGGCGATGGCGATGGCCATGTCAACCTCAAGACCAGCGCACCTGACGTCATTCTGACGACAGCACGATTCCTCCAGCATCTCGGCTTCCAGCGCGGTCAGCCCTGGCTGCAGGAAGTAACAGTCCCGGACAATCTCCCCTGGGAAAAATCCGGCATCGGCGGCACGCTGACGGCTGGCGATTGGTTCAAGCTCGGCGTCACCCCGCGCGACGGCAACACGAGCTTCGGCTCCCTTCCCGCTGCTCTCATCCTGCCGCAGGGTCGCAAAGGGCCTGCCTTCCTGACCTATCCGAACTACAATACTTATCTCGGCTGGAACCAGTCGTTCATCTACACGACCTCGGCCGCCTACTTCGCCACCCGCTTTGCCGGTGCCCCGCCCTATAGCAAAGGCACGCCTGAGGCAGGCCTGAACGATGTCGACATGAAGGCGCTTCAGACCAAGCTCGTGGCCCGCGGCTACGATGTCGGCAAGATCGACGGCATTCTCGGCTCCGGTACGCGCGTCGCCATCCAGAAGGAACAATTCCGTCTCGGCATGCCGGCGGATGGCTGGGCAACCACGGCGCTGCTCAACGCGCTTTGACCTCTTTTGCATCCCTATCGAAAAGGCGGCTCCGAGCCGCCTTTTTGCTATGCGGAATTCCGCCAGCTCCTCGAAAGCCGACTACCGCGGATTCGAGCAGAAAACGGGTGGAACCCCAGCCCTCTCCCGGGTTACATGGGCTGAAACGGGGGAGACGACAATGAGTAACGAAAACCGGATGAGCGCCTTGACCTGGGGGCTGCTGCTGTTGCTCGGGCTGATCTGGGGCGGCTCGTTTTTCTTTGCCCGTATTGCGGTCCATCATGTTCCGCCCTTTACGCTCGTTCTTCTGCGCCTGTCTCTGGCGGCGCTGGCGCTGCATCTCTACCTTGCCGGCCGCTTTGGCATCTACCAGGTATTACGGACCCAGTGGCTGCAATTCCTCCTGCTGGGGCTCATCAACAATGCCGTGCCGCATACCCTGATCTTCTTCGGTCAAACGCAGATGGGCGCCGGTCTTGCCTCCATCCTCAACGCAACCACACCAATCTGGACCGTCCTGATCGGCAACCAGCTGACCACCGACGAACGCCTCACGTCAGCGAAGCTCATCGGCTGTTTCACCGGACTGATCGGGACGGCAGTGCTGCTCGGACCAAGCGTCACCACCGGCGGCTCGGTTCCCTTCTGGGCATTGTCCCTGCCAATCCTCGCGGCGATTTCCTATGGCTTTGCCGCCATCTACGCCAAACGCTTCAAGGGCATCGCCCCACCCGTCGTTGCGGCCGGTCAATTGACCGCTTCCTCGCTGATCATGCTGCCGGTCGCCGTGACCGTTGACCAACCCTGGTCTCTTGCGGCACCGCCGGCGACGGCGATCGCGGCTATTCTAGGCTTGGCACTGCTGTCGACGGCTTTCGCCTATATTCTCTACTTTCGCATCATGGCGCTTGCCGGCGCCACGAATGCTTCACTGGTGACACTGCTGGTGCCGCCAAGCGCACTTCTGCTTGGCTTCCTGTTCCTGGATGAGCGGCTTGGCTTCGCCGAGATCGCCGGCATGGTGCTGATCGGCGCGGGTCTGCTCGTCCTCGACGGCCGGCTCTATGCATGGATGAAACACGGCACACGAACGCGCACAACATGATTGGCCGCTCCATCGAGTGGTCTTCGGTCACAGCATGTTAATACTTATTCACAACCCGTCACTTAGCAGGCGGCTGGAATTTTCATAGTAAAATCAAAATACTGTCGCGATTATCTGAATCGAAGCACCAACCTCATGCCGCGTCGCAGCATCGAATTTGCTTTCCAAACGACATATTTTCGACATAAAATTTAACGGCTGACTGAGGAGGAAGACATGGGATTGACGCGATCCATCAACGTCCTAGTGGTCGGTGCGGCCTTCGCTTTTGTCGTAACGATGCTTTTCATCTGACGGCTTTGACGAAATTCGCAGACGATCAAACTCCGAAAAGCTAACAAAACCCCTGCCTTATTAGAAAAGCGCATGCCCGGGCCGGACATGCGCTTTTTCATACCGGGCGAAATGCTCAGGCGGCGGCGCCGGCGCGCGCATCCACCTTGCGCTGAAGCCCCAGCCGCTCAAGGACGGCTGAGACGAGCGCCGAGCGGTTCATCGTGTAAAGATGAAACTCATGAATGCCGCGGCGTATGAGATCCTGGATCTGCTCGGCCGCAACATCCGCAGCAACCTTGGCGCGTTCCTCGACATTCTCATCCAAACCATCGAAACGATCGTCAAGCCAGGACGGGATACTGGCGCCGCACGCACCGGCAAAGCGCTTGAGCTGCGTGAGGTTCTGGATCGGCATGATGCCGGGCACAACGGGGATCCGGATGCCGGCCGCACGAACGCGATCATGATAGCGCTCGAATGCGTCATTATCGAAGAAGAACTGCGTCAGCGCCCGGTCGGCGCCGTTCTCGGCCTTGCGCTTCAGCATGTCGATATCTGCAGCCGTGTCGCGGCTTTCTGGATGCTTTTCCGGATAGGCGGATACGGAGATATCGAAATCGCCGCGCTCCCGCAACGCGCCCACCAATTCGGCAGCATTGGCATAACCGCCCGGATGCGGCTGGTAGGCCGAGCCGACACCGCCGGGCGGATCGCCGCGCAACGCGACGAAACGGCGAACGCCGGCAGCCAGGAACTCATCGATCACCCGATGCGTATCTTCGCGTGTTGCGCCGACACAGGTGAGATGCGATGCCGTCGTGAACGGTGTTTCATGGATCATCTTGCGCACGGCGGAAAGCGTCGGCGCCTTGGTCGAGCCACCTGCCCCGTAGGTCACCGAAACGAACTCCGGCTCCCAATCGCTAAGATCTGCCACGGTGGCCCACAGCTGTTGCTCCGCTTCCTCCGACTTCGGCGGAAAGAACTCGAAGGAGATGCGGATACCGTCACTAAGACTTTCGGATCTCGAGGACATGTCAAACTCTCCCGGCAAGAATGGGGGACGACTGGTGGCCTTGGTCGGTTGCCATGAGCAGCCGCGGATCGCGCGCCAGCCAGATGCTGACTGTCAGCGCCGGGCCGCCTTCCCTCTCCGAATGGAGGTGCTGCACGCGCTCGACATCGAGCCCCGCCAGCTTCAGCCAATCCGATATTGTCTGGTCCGAGAAGCCGAGACGCAAATGCGCATGCTCGTCGCGCAGATATTCAAGCGCGTGCGGCGCAAGATCGATGATGACGAGCCGGCCGCCGGGCCGCAGCATTCGCGCCGCCTCGGCAACGGCAATCTCCGGCTGATCGAGGAAATGCAGCACCTGATGGATGGTGATCAGATCGAAATCCTGCTGCTCGAGCGGCAGGTTGAAAATATCGCCATGGCGCACCGACGCAGCGGTGATGTTGGCACGATCGAGATTGGCACGGGCGACCGCGAGCATGTCACGGCTGGCATCGATGCCGACGGCGCGACGATAGTGGCCAGCCAGGAGCTGCAGCATCCGGCCCGTACCCGTCCCGAGATCGAGGAAGGAATCGATCGGCTGCGGGCCGATCAGCTCGATCAGCGCCTTGTCGACATCCTCGTCGGCGACATGCAGGCGACGCAGTTCGTCCCACTCGGCGGCATTGCGACTGAAATAGGCCTGCGCCCGTTCGGCACGGATGCGCTTGACCGAAGCAAGGCGCTCGCCGTCACGCAGAAGAACGGTGTCCTTCTCGGCGGTGTGGCGCAGAAGCGTACGCGCCAAGGTCACCGCCTTGCCCTCCTGCTTCAAGCGGAAATAAGCCCAAGCGCCTTCCTGATAGCGGTCGATCAGGCCGGCTTCGCCAAGCAGCTTCAGATGCCGCGAGATGCGGGGCTGCGACTGGCCGAGAATTTCGGTAAGATCGGTGACGGTCAGATCGCTTGCTGCGAGTAATGCCATGAGGCGTAGCCGCGTCGGTTCGCCGACCGCCTTCAGCACGTCCACAACTTCATCCAAGCCGAGCTTCACCACATCCGTCATTCGACACCCAATCAAGATATAAAGATATCTTTATGTGATTTGAATGAACTCCGCAAGCACTAATCGCCATAGAGACCGGTGGGGCGTCGGAAATCTGTTATTTTTTGTCGGCTGGGGAATGTATGCTTCCTGCACTACCGCAAAGAAAAACCCCGGCCTGTGAACTGCCGGGGTTCTCCTTCTCCATAACGGAAAGACAGCAAACTTATCGTGTCAGTCGCTTATGCGCCTGGCTGCCCGGATTGAGAGCATCGGGGCCGAGGCGGCGGACCTTGTCCTGCTCGTAATCTTCGAAATTGCCTTCGAACCATTCGACATGGCCTTCGCCCTCAAAGGCCAGGATATGCGTGGCCAGGCGGTCGAGGAACATGCGATCGTGGCTGATGATGATGGCGCAGCCCGCGAAGTTTTCGAGCGCGCTTTCCAGCGCTCCCAGCGTTTCCGTATCGAGGTCGTTGGTCGGTTCGTCGAGCAGAAGCACGTTGCCGCCGGACTTCAGCATCTTGGCCAGGTGCACGCGGTTGCGCTGACCGCCGGAGAGATTGCCGACCTTCTGCTGCTGGTCGCCGCCCTTGAAGTTAAAGGCGCCGCAATAGGCGCGCGAGTTCATATCGAACTTGCCGAGCTTGATGACTTCAGCGCCGCCGGAGATTTCCTCCCATACCGTCTTGTTACCATCAAGCGCGTCGCGGCTCTGGTCGACATAGCTGAGATGCACCGTCTCGCCGATGCGGATCGAGCCGGAATCCGGCTTTTCCTGCCCGGTGATCATCTTGAACAGGGTCGTCTTGCCGGCGCCATTCGGGCCGATGATGCCGACGATACCGCCGGGCGGCAGCTTGATCGACAGATCCTTGATCAGCGTGCGGCCTTCGAAACCCTTGGTGATACCCTCCATCTCGATCACCACCTGACCGAGACGCTCGCTGACCGGAATGATGATCTGCGCATCGCCAGGACGCTGATTTTCGGCAGCATCGACCAGCTGCTCGTAAGCGTTGATACGCGCCTTGGACTTGGCCTGACGGGCTTTGGGGCTGGAGGCGATCCATTCCTGTTCGCGGCTGATCGCCTTCTGGCGGCCAGCTTCTTCACGGGCTTCCTGTAGCATGCGCTTGGCCTTGGCCTGCAGATAGGCGGAGTAGTTGCCTTCGTAGGGAATGCCGCGGCCGCGGTCGAGTTCGAGAATCCAGCCAGTAACATTGTCGAGGAAGTAGCGGTCGTGGGTGATCATCATCACGGCACCCGGATAGTCGCGCAGGTGCTTTTCCAGCCAGGCAATGGTCTCGGCATCGAGATGGTTGGTCGGTTCGTCGAGCAGCAGCAGATCTGGCTGCGACAGAAGCAGGCGGCAAAGCGCGATACGGCGGCGCTCACCGCCGGAAAGGCTGGTGACTTCGGCATCGCGCGGCGGGCAGCGCAATGCATCCATCGCCATTTCCACCTGGCTTTCCAGATCCCAGAGGTTCTGGCTGTCGATGATATCCTGAAGCTTGGCCCCCTCTTCCGCAGTCTCGTCGGAATAGTTCATCATCAATTCGTTGTAGCGATTGAGGATTTCGGTTTTTTTGGCAACGCCTTCCATGACGTTTTCGAAAACCGTCTTGTTGGGATCGAGCTGCGGCTCCTGTGGCAGATAGCCGATGGTCGCGCCTTCGGCCAGCCAGGCTTCACCGGTATATTCCTTGTCGAGGCCAGCCATGATGCGCAGCACCGTCGACTTACCTGCGCCGTTCGGACCGAGAATACCGATTTTGGCATCGGGATAGAACGAGAGATGGATATTCTCGAGGATCTTCTTGGCGCCATAGGACTTATTCAGACCGGCCATATGATAAATGAACTGACGTGCCATAGCTTGGGTTACTCCACAGGCGGATAACATTGCGAATTGTGCCGCTATGTAGGCGAAACCCCGCCCTCGGGCAACGGCGAAACCTCGTCCGAGGGCATTATCCGCGTCAGAAAAGCCGTATTTTCTCAGAAGCCGGCTGCATCCACCACACCGCGATCGCAGCCGAAGGCGGTGCTGCCGGCGCTTTGGATCAGTTTGGCGAGCCGCGGCTCGTTGCCCTCTTGAGGTTCGATCGCATCTTCCGAGAGGCCGATGGTCAGCTCCGAAATCATCCTGACATCGCCGACACGGCGGCAACTCATCTTGATGCGCGCGTTGGCACCCTCACCGAAACTCTGGTCGAAGGCGGCCTTGATGCTTTCGGCATCGAGCTCCTTGCCGATATTCTCCGCAAACAGATCGCGCACGGACGACGCATTGAGCTCCGCGATCAGACCGGTAGCGATGGAAAAATATTTGTCGGCGCTGAGCTTCGTGCAGGTACCATGCTTGATCCATTCATGCCGCTCGAGCCCGGATTGCGTGCCCGGCATCACCTTGTCCAGCTTCGCCTTGACCTCCTGCGACAGCTCCACCGCCGGCAGATCCTTCCAGTCGCGGCCGCGATCCGCCTGCTTCAAATCCTCCGAAACATCGCAATATTCCTGCCTCATCGGCCAGAGGCCATGCAGGGAGAAATTCTTGGCGTCGTAATTGCTCGACGATTGGTTTCGGCATTCGGCCTTCTTCTGGTTCGTCGCGCAAAACGCCGGCTCCCAGCTTGCCGCCAGGATAAAACGCGTCCGTCCGCGGCTATGCTCCTGCGCCATGGCGCTGGCGGCCGTTCCGACTGAAAGAAATACAACTGCAAATACCCGAAGCAACTGCCTCATTCCCGGTCTCCAATTAGAACATTATAGGAACAAATAAGCAGTTTGATCGCGCGGGCGCAATCCTGAATCGTAGTGCTCGGAAAGATTTATTTCTGTGTGCTTCGACACCTATCCATTGCAATCCGTCGGATGATAACCTTTCGTCCCAATAGGGAGGACCGAATGCATGTTCGCGGATACGCAGCGCCTGAATAGCCCGACGGGCGCGAGGATCGCCTATCATCATGTGCCAGCGGCGGCAGAAGCACGCGGCATCCTGCTGATATCACATGGTCTTGCCGAACACTCCCGCCGCTACGAGACCTTTGCCGAGGCGATGGCCAGTCAAGGCTTCCATGTCTACGCCCACGATCATCGCGGCCACGGCGAGACCGTTGCCCATGAAGCGCCCATCGGCCGCTTCGCGCGAAGAGGTGGAGCGGAGCATGTCATCGCCGATGTGCTCGCCATGCGCGAGCTTGCCGCAGGCGTTCATCCCGGACTGCCGATCATCCTGTTCGGCCACTCCATGGGTGGATTGATCAGCCTCAACACCGTCGTCACGCATCCGGACAAGTTCGATGCCGTCGCGGTGTGGAATTCCAACTTCAATGCGGGCCTTGCGGGCCGCGCCGCCCAGCTCATTCTCAAGACGGAGCGCATGTTCAAGGGATCGGACGTTCCAAGCGGCCCCTTGCCGAAGCTGACCTTCGGCACCTGGGGCCGGTCGATCGCAAATCGCCGCACCGACTTCGACTGGCTTTCGCGCATCCCCGAGCAGGTGGACAAATACATCGCCGATCCGCTTTGCGGCTTCGATGCTTCCGTCTCGCTCTGGCTCGACATATTCGAGCTTACCTTCCGGGCACCCCAAAAGATCTATCTCGACCGGCTTCGACGCGATATGCCCATTCATCTCGTCGGCGGCGGCGAGGATCCGGCCACCGATAATGCGAAAGCGATCTCCTGGCTGGCAAGCCATTTGAAAAGCGCCGGCTTCTCTCATATTACAACAGAGATCTACCCCGACATGCGGCACGAGACGCTCAACGAAATCGGTGCCGATGAAGCCATTTCCCGCTTTGCAGATTGGTGCAAAGAGGTGGCGGCAAGCACCTGATTCTCATAGGAATTCTGCAATGAACACCTCCAGCGGCTCCTCGAGCCGATTGCTGCAATCGGAGCTGACCTTCGGCTTGGTGATGATGTTTCTCTCCGTCGTCCTCTCGCCGATCATCGACATCTTCTCCAAGCTCGCCGCATCCACGATCCCACCGGCGGAAGTCACCGCCGCCCGCTTCATCCTTCAGTCGCTCTTTGCACTGCCGATGATGGCGATGCGCGGGCAATGGGGCGCGTGGACATGGCGGCGCAGCGGCGTCCACGCCATTCGTGCCGCGGTGCTGACGCTGTCCATGGTGTCCTTCGTCACTACGCTGCAGGTGATGGAGGTGGCCGATGCCATTGCCATCTTCTTCGTCGAGCCGATGATGCTGACCATTTTGAGCAGCATCTTCCTCAAGGAAACCATCGGCTGGCGGCGCTACACCGCCTGTGCCGTCGGCTTTTTCGGCGCGATGCTGATCATCCAGCCGAGCTTTCAGGAAGTCGGCTTCATCGCTCTGCTGCCCGTCGTCACCGCGCTCTGTATCGCAGTCTATGTCATGATCACGCGTGTCGTGTCCCATAGCGAGGATGCCTGGTCGATGCAGTTCCAGACCGGCCTGTGGGGCACCGGCTTCAGCCTGGTCCTGCTTGTCATCGGCAAGGTGACGGGATCCGCAATCCTCGATCCGGTCATGCCGGATCTCGCTGCCATGCTCTACCTGCTCGGGGTCGGGGCCACCGCGGCGGCTTCCGGCATCTTGACGGTGCATGCCTATCGCGCCGTGCCGGCCTCGACGCTCGCGCCGCTGCAATATTTCGAGATCGTCTCCGCCACGATCTTCGGCTGGCTCGTCTTCGACAATTTCCCGGATGCGATCAAATGGCTCGGCATCCTCATCATCATCGGCTCGGGGCTCTACATTCTCTGGCGCGAGCGGCGCTTTGCTTCCAAGCCGGTATCCGATACATCTGAAACTGCATTCACGCCGTAAGCGAGTGGATCGACATGACAGAACACAAGACCAAGAAACCTCCGCTGTCCGGTATTCGTGTCATAGAGCTTGCCCGCGTTCTCGCCGGTCCCTGGGCCGGACAGATGCTGGCCGATCTCGGCGCCGATGTCATCAAGGTGGAAAATCCCGACGGCGGCGACGACACCCGCCAATGGGGGCCACCCTTCGTCCAGGGCAAGGACGGCGAAAATCTCTCGGCCGCCTATTACCATTCCACCAATCGTGGCAAGCGCTCGGTAATCGCCGATCTCAAGACCGAGGAAGGTCAAGAACTGGTGCGCCGCCTGGTGAAGACGGCCGATGTAGTGATCGAGAATTTCAAGCTCGGCGGCCTGGTAAAGTACGGGCTGGACTATGAAAGCCTGAAGAAGATCAATCCCCGCATCGTCTATTGCTCGATTACCGGCTTCGGCCAGGCCGGCCCTTATGCCAGTCTCGCCGGCTATGATTATATCGTTCAGGGCATGTCCGGCTTCATGTCGATCACAGGCGAACCGGACGGACAGCCGATGAAGGCCGGTGTTGCGATCGCCGACATCTTCACCGGCATCTATGCCGTTTCCGCAATCGAGGCCGCCCTGATCCATGCTCTGAAGACCGGAGCAGGACAGCTGATCGACATGGCGCTGCTCGATGTACAATCGGCCGTGCTTGCCAACCAGAACATGAACTATCTGATCTCCGGCAAACCGCCGGTGCGGCTCGGCAACGCCCATCCGAATATCTCGCCCTATGAAGTCGTGCCCACCGCCGACGGCTATCTCATCCTTGCCGTCGGCAATGATGGGCAGTTCCGGCGCCTCTGCACCATTCTCGGGGTGGAAACCAATGCCGACGACGAGCGCTATGCGACCAACAAGGCCCGCGTCGCCAACCGCAACGAGGTGCGCGCCTTCGTCTCAGCCGAGACGTTGAAGTGGAACAAGGCGGATCTGCTGAGGGCCTGCGAGACCAATGCCGTTCCGGCCGGCGCCATCAACACGATCGAGGATATGTTCGCCGATCCGCAGATTGTGGCACGCGGCCTGAGAATCGATCTCGAAGATAGTGCCGGCACCGTCATTCCGAGCGTGCGCACGCCGATCGTGCTGTCGGAAACCCCACTGACCTATACGCGACCAAGCCCGCGGCTTGGCGAACATCAGGAGGAAGTTCTGGCCGAATTGGCCGAACTGGAGGGGAAGGCGGGGACATGAAGCGAACGGGCGGGCAACTCATCGTCGAGGCTTTGAAGGCCAATGGTGTGCAGCGCATTTCCTGCGTACCGGGCGAGAGCTTTCTCGCCGTGCTCGATGCCCTGCATGACAGCGATATCAACGTGCTCGTTTGCCGCCAGGAAGGCGGGGCGGCAATGATGGCGGATGCCTGGGGTCGATTGACCGGCGAACCGGGCATCTGCATGGTCACCCGCGGCCCCGGCGCCACAAACGCCTCCGCCGGCCTTCACATAGCCCGGCAGGATTCGATCCCGATGATCCTGTTCATCGGTCAGGTCCAGCGCGATGCCCGCGAGCGCGAAGCCTTTCAGGAAGTGGAATTCCGGCGCGCCTTTACCGAATTTGCCAAATGGGTCGGCGAGATCGACGCCGCCGCCCGCATTCCGGAATTCGTCACCCGCGCCTTTGCTGTGGCAACGTCGGGTCGCCCCGGTCCCGTGGTGCTGACCCTGCCCGAAGACATGCTGCGCGATGAGGTCGAGGCGCTGCAAGCGCTGCCCTATGTCCCAGTCGCCGCTCATCCGGGCCGCGGCCAGCTTGCCGATCTCCGCCAGCGCCTTGCGGCTGCACAGCGGCCGATGGTCATCCTCGGCGGCACGCGCTGGAACGAGGGGGCGGTTGTCGGCATCCGGCAATTCGCGGAGCGTTTCAAACTGCCGGTCGGCTGCTCCTTCCGGCGGCAGATGCTGTTCGACCATCTGCATCCAAGCTACGCCGGCGATGTCGGCATCGGCATCAACCCGGCGCTGGCAAAGGAAATCAAGGAAGCGGATCTGCTGATCCTGCTCGGCGGACGTCTCTCCGAGATGCCGTCCTCCGGCTACACGCTTGTCGATATCCCCTACCCGCGCCAGCAGTTCGTCCACGTCCATCCCGATCCCTCGGAACTCGGCCGCATCTATCGCCCGGACCTGGCGATCTGTGCCAGCCCGGCGGATTTCGTTGCGGCTCTCGTGGATTTGGACCCACCGCACGAAACGCCTTGGGCAGATCGCACCGAACGCATGCACGCGGCCTATCTCAGCTGGTCGAAGACACCGGAAAAGAGCCCCGGTGCCGTGCATATGGGCCGCATCATGGATTGGATCGAAGCCAATACGGCCGACGATGCGATCTTCACCAACGGCGCCGGCAATTATGCCACCTGGCTGCACCGCTTTCACCGCTTCCGCCGTTTCAACACGCAGGCGGCGCCGACATCAGGCTCGATGGGTTACGGTCTGCCGGCGGCGGTTGCGGCGAAACAGCTCTTTCCCGAGCGCGAAGTCATCTGCTTTGCCGGTGACGGCTGTTTCATGATGCATGGGCAGGAGTTCGCGACCGCCGTTCAATATGGCCTGCCGCTGATCGCTTTGGTCATCAACAATGGTATGTACGGCACCATCCGCATGCATCAGGAACGGGAATATCCCGGCCGTGTCAGCGCCACGGCGCTCGACAATCCGGATTTTGCGGCCCTTGCCCGCGCCTATGGCGGCCACGGCGAAACGGTGAAGGCGACGGCAGAATTCGGCCCGGCATTCGAGCGGGCGCGCGCGAGCGGCAAGCCGGCCATCATCGAGATAGCGCTCGACCCGGAAGCGATCACGCCTTCCCGCACCCTGACGGAAATCGCGCAAACAAAAGGCCGATGAGCGCGAGCCCACCGGCCTAAAAAAATTACTGATGGCGCGCCTTAGAGTGCTGCCGTCACGATGAATTCGACCTTGTACTTCGGCGCGGCGAGCTTGGCTTCGCTGGTGGCACGGGCCGGCGTGTTGGCCGGATCGACCCAGGCTTCCCAGGCAGCGTTCATTTCAGCGAAGTAGGAAATGTCGGAGAGGTAGATGAGCGTCTGCAGGATCTTGGACTTGTTGCTGCCGGCCGCAGCAAGCAGGCGATCGACTTCAGCCAGCGCTGACTTGCACTGATCGGTGACGCTTTCGCCCTCGCCAACCTGACCGGCGAGATAGACAGTGTTGCCGTGGATGACAGCGCCGCTCATGCGGGCGCCAACGTCGATACGCTTGATGCTCATGGTGTTCTCCTGATGTTGTTCTTCGACAGGGTAAACAGGGCATGGCCTACGGCCTGCCCTGCGATCAAAAGGTTAGGTAAATATCCGTTCAGCCGCGGATGTGATGCGTCTTCTGATAGATCGCAGTCGAACGTGCGCCGGAGCGGCAATATCCGAGCATCGGCCGCGCAAACTCATCGAGCGCATCGACCATGCCCTGCACGGCTTCCTCGGTAACGCCCATGGGGCCGACAGGCACCTGGGTAATCTCCAGGCCGAGTTCCTTGGCGCGGGCTTCGATGACGCCAAACGGTGTCTGATCCGGGCTCTCACCATCGGGGCGATGGCAGACGATGGATTTGAACCCCAGAGCCTTGATCTGGTCGAGATCCTCTACGGTGATCTGGCCGGACACCGAGTATTCATCGTCGATCGGGCGGATATCCATGGTTCATGTCCTCTCTAAAACCGTGGCCTTGATCTACGCCGCGATACGGCGAGCGTCAACCGCGGCGCACTCTCAAACAAAGGCAAAGTTGAGCATGAAATTCCGGGCTTCGCCGGGCTGGAGAATATTGAATTCGCCTGCCTCCTCAAGCTCCGCACGCGAGACCCACCGATGCGAAACCGGCTCGATGCCAAGCACATGCGCAGGCGCGCGCTGATTGCGCCAGACCTGCAGGAACGGCAGCGTGTCGGTACCGAAGCGCACCCTCAGCGACTTGCCGCCGATGGCCTCGATCGGGCCGAGAGTGATTTCCGCCCAATCCTCGCCCTTGTCCTCAGCCGGCACGCAGAAGATATCGCCGCCCTCCTGGCCGAAGGTCCATGGAAAACCGCCATTGTCAAGCATCTGTCCGGTGAGGCGCGTGCCGCCGTCGAACCATTTGCCGCCAATGTTCATGTGGTACATCAAAAAGACCGGCATCGCCTCTGTGCTCGTATTGACGATACGGTCTGCTAGCGAGACCTCGCCCGTGGCGCCATCGATCTGCCAAAGTCGTTCAAGCCTTGCCGTTCGCCTCTCGGCGGTGGCAACATCGATATCGGCACGGCATTCCGCATTGCCGTTCTCGAATTTGGTCCAGAGAATTTTGGCCGGATGGGACGAGAAGGAACCGTGAAGCGGATAGTGCTTGCCCTCATCCGCGCCGGACATCGGCTCGGGGTGGCGGATATGATCCGGCCCGCAAGTGAAGAGGAAGCCTTCGACCGAATGACTGATACGCGGATCGCCATCGTCGGGAACGGCGCTTCCGGGCGCAAGATTGTTGCCATCGACGATGCAGGCGCCGATATCCAGGACGGAGCCCTCATCCAGCGTCAATTTCGGCCCTTTCGCCGCAGAAAAATCCATCATCCCTCAAGTCCTCCTTGATCGGTTTCGCGCACAGGCGTTGTCCCAAGGTAACGCGCGGCTGAAATAAACGGTGATTTGGCTTACCGAATATTAACTTGAAGCCTTGATCACGGAATTTTTTATATTTTATTCAGCATGATAATCTAAATTTCCATACTGGCGTCAAAATTGCCATGTGTGTGTCAGCCGAACGACTACCCCGAGGATTCGACAGACGTGAACCGGTTTGTAAAATTGAGTTTTGCCCTGGCAATGACTGCCACTGTGTCCATGCTTGCGCTCACCGATGCGCAGGCACAATATTATCGCAGCGGAAACGGCAACACGGTTCTCGTCACTCCCGACGGCCGGATTCTCGATCAATATCCCTACGGCGGCGGATATGCCATGGCGCGCGACGGGCGCGGCCGACGGGTTCTGATCGATGCCTATGGCAATGTCGTCGCCACCGAGATGAAGGCAAGTACCTATTATCCTCGCGCACCTGCTCGCCAGACTTATAATGACGATGGGTACGACAATGGCGGCCGCTATGGCGATACCCAGCTCTCCCGCAACGGCGGCTACCAGGATTATCGCCAGTATCGCACCGACGGCTATGGCAATTACGATGGCGGCGATCAACAGGATCGCGGCGTAGTGACCGGCGGAATTCCGCGCGATGGCGATATTCAGCGTCAGCCGCTCGACGATCAGCCCCTGCCGGGCGGAAATCAGGGCCGGACGAACCCAAGCGGTAGCGATTATGCATCGATAGACCCGCAACAGGGCGCCCCGGATATCATCAATAAGCCGCCGGCCGAGCCCGTGATCACGCTCAACGGCAAGTCGAGGATGGAAATTACCGCGCTCGAGGTCTTCCTCGCGCGGCAAGGCATTTCGCCAGGCGCCATCGATGGCCGCATGGGCGCTAACGTCACCAAGGCGATCTATGCCTATCAGCAGATGACCGGCCAGACGCTCGATCCGAACAACACCGATTCGATTCTCGAGCAGCTGCGCATGTCCGGCGGGATGCCGATCGTCAACTACACGATTACGGCCGCCGACGCGGCCGGCCCTTATGTCGCGTCAATCCCTGAAGATTATGCCGCGAAATCCCAGATGCCTTCCCTTGGCTACACGTCGACGACGGAAATGCTGGCGGAGCGCTTCCATATGGATGAAGGCTACCTGAAGGCGCTCAATCCCGGTGTCGATTTCACCGTGCCGGGCAGCACCATCAAGGTCGTCAATACGGGTCCCAGCAAGACGGGAACGGTCGCCAAGATCCTGGCGGACAAAGGCCGCAAGCAGGTTTTCGCCTATGACGCCAACGGCACCTTGATCGCGGCCTATCCGGCCAGCATCGGTTCCGCCGACACGCCCTCACCGTCAGGCACGGTCACGGTCGAACGTGTCGCCTTCAATCCGGGCTATACTTACAATCCGAAGATCAACTTCCAGCAGGGCGGCAACGACAAGATCCTGAACATTCCCCCTGGTCCGAACGGCCCGGTCGGTACGGTCTGGATGGCCCTGTCGAAGCCGACCTACGGCATCCACGGCACACCGGATCCCTCGCGGATCGGCAAGTCGCAAAGCCATGGCTGCGTACGTCTTACCAATTGGGATGCGACTGAGCTCGCCAAAATGGTCAAGCCCGGCGTCGTCGTCGAATTCGTGGATTGATAGCCGGATATGCCCAAACAAAAAGCCGCCGAGTTTCCCCGGCGGCTTTTTCTTTGACTTGAAATATCGACGCACCGCTATTTTCATCCGGCGCGTCAGGTAGTTCGGCGGCGCATCAGAAGCAATCGCGGAACAACACCTTGGTGTTTTCGAGCGTCATCGGCACCGGATTGCCGCCGGCACTCGGATCTTCGATTGCCATGGCGGAGAGCTCGTCGATCCGGTCGGGCGCGATACCCATGGCAGACAGGTTTTCCGGCACGCCGAGTTCCGAGCGCAGCTGCAGCACATAATCATAGAAGCCGTCGAAACCACCCGAAATGCCGAGATAGGCTGCGGCACGCGCAATCTTGTCCTCGATGGCCTTGCGATTGAAGCGCAGAACGGCTGGCATGACAACGGCATTAGTCATGCCGTGATGGGTGTTGTAGACGGCGCCGATCGGATGCGACAGCGCGTGGATGGCGCCGAGTCCCTTCTGGAAGGCGACGGCGCCCATGGCGGCAGCACTCATCATGTTGGCGCGGGCTTCGAGATCCGTTCCCTCACGATAGGCGCGCGGCAGGAATTCCTTGACGAGACGCATGCCTTCCAGCGCGATGCCGGCCGACATCGGGTGGTAGAACGGCGAGGAATAGGCTTCCAGGCAGTGAGCGAACGCGTCCATGCCGGTGCCGGCGGTGATGATCTTCGGCATGCCGACGGTCAGCTCCGGATCGGCAATGACGACGCCCGGGAGGAACTTGGGATGGAAGATGATCTTCTTCACATGCGTTGCGGAGTTGGTGATGACGCTGGCACGGCCGACTTCCGAGCCTGTGCCGGCCGTCGTCGGCACCGCAACGATCGGCGCAATGCCTTCGACGCTGGCGCGGGTCCACCAGTCGCCGATATCTTCGAAATCCCAGACAGGACGCGTCTGGCCAACCATGAAGGCGACGCACTTGCCGAGATCGAGGCCGGAACCGCCGCCGAAGGCGACGACACCATCATGGCCGCCATCCTTGAATGCCTTCACGCCGGCTTCGAGGTTCTTCTCGTTCGGATTCGGATCGACGTCAGCGAAGATGGCGCGGCCGAGACCCGCATCTTCCAGAATATCCAATGCTGTCGCCGTGATCGCCATCGAGGCAAGTCCCCGGTCGGTGATCAGCAGCGGCTTCTTCATGCCCAGGCTCTTGCAGGCGTCCTCGAGCTCCTTGATGCGGCCGCGGCCGAGCTTGAAGGCGTTCGGATAGCTCCAATTGGCTGAGATAGTGCTCATGCTGTTACTTTCTTCAGATGATAGGATTTCGGGCGCGTCAGATTGTGGAAGCCGATGATCGACAGCGAGCCGCCACGGCCGGTTTCCTTGACGCCGGTCCAACACAGAGCCGGATCGAGATAATCGGCGCGGTTCATGAAGACAGTGCCGGTTTCGATTTCGCGGCCGATGCGCGAGGCACGCTCGACATCCTTGGTCCAGAGCGAAGCCGTCAGACCGTAGGGGCTGTCGTTCATCAGCTCCAGCGCTTCCGCATCGCTCTTCACCTTCATGATGCCGACGGCGGGACCGAAGGTTTCCTCGCGCATGAAGGCCATGGAATGATCGACGTTGACGAGGATCTGCGGCGCAAGATAGGCGCCCCCATCATCGGCCGGAAACAGCTTAGGATCGACCAGCGCCTTTGCGCCCTTGGCAACCGCATCGGCGATCTGCTCACGCACGACCTTGGCGAAGCGCTTGTTGGCCATCGGCCCGAGCGACGTCTCCGGATCAAGGGGATTGCCGAGCTTGTAGTTCGAGACCCAGGCCACCGACTTCTCGACAAAACTGTCGTAGAGCGATTCATGCACGTAGATGCGCTCGATACCACAGCAGCACTGGCCGGAATTATAGGTTGCTCCATCCATCAGCGTATCAACGGCGGCATCGAGATCGGCATCCTCCATGACATAGCCCGGATCCTTGCCGCCAAGCTCGAGGCCAAGGCTGGTGAAAGTGCCGGCAGCCGCACGCTCGATCGACCGGCCGCCTTCGACGGAGCCGGTGAAATTGACGAAGTTGAAACTGCTGGCCGCAATCAGCGCCGAGGTGGTTTCATGATCCAGGAAGACATTCTGGAAGACATCGGCGGGAACTCCGGCCTCGACGAAAGCCTGCACCAGCCGCTCGCCAACGAGCAGCGTCTGGCTTGCGTGCTTGAGAATAACAGTATTGCCGGCCATCAGCGCCGGGGCAACCGTATTGATGGCCGTCATGTAGGGATAATTCCAGGGCGCGATGACGAAGACCACGCCATGCGGTTCGCGCTCGATGCGGCGGGCGAAATTGGCACTATCCTCGACGACCAAGGGTGCCAGTGCGTCGGCCGCGATCGAGGCCACATAATTCGAGCGCTCGTTGAAGCCGCGATATTCGCCGCCGTACTTGATCGGGCGACCCATCTGCCAGGCAAGCTCCGGCACGACAACATCGGCCATCTCATTGAGCCGCGCGACACCCTTCAGCACGAGCTGGACACGATCTTCCAGCGGGCGGCGCGCCCAATCCTTCTGCGCTTTGCGGGCGCGTGCCACGACGTCCTTGGCAGCATCCAGCGACAGCGCCGGACGCTCGGCATAAACCTCTCCGTTCACGGGGGAGACGCATGTGATCATGGTCATGATCGAATTCCTGTTTTCTTCATCATCAATTGATTGCCGAATCTTCCACCGCTGGGCAAAAACATCTCGGCGCCCCGCCCGATCATAAAATGGAAATCGGGGACGGGGCAGATCGCAAAAGCCTTACGCTCTTTCGAATCCGCGCGCCACTTCCCAATCGGTGACACGACGATCGTATTCCTCCTGCTCCCATTCGGCGGCACGGGTATAGTGATCAACCACATCGTCGCCGAAGGCGGCACGCAGCATCTTCGAATTGGTGAGGGCTGTGGCGGCATCGCGTAAAGTGCGCGGTATTTCGCGGACTTCGCGCGCGCCATAAGCATCGCCGACGAAGGGTGCTTCAAGCTCGAGCTTGTTTTCGATCCCGTCGATTCCGGCGGCAATCAGGGCCGCGAAAGCCAGATAGGGATTGAGGTCCGAGCCGCCGACGCGGCACTCGATGCGGATCGACTTGGTATCTTCTCCGCAGAGGCGGTAACCGGCCGTGCGATTATCCTTGCTCCAGATGGCCTTGGTCGGCGCGAAGGTGCCGGCCATGAAGCGCTTGTAGGAATTGATATAGGGCGCCAGGAAATAGGTGATCTCGCTGGCATGCGTCAGAAGGCCGGCGACATAGTGTTTCATCATCGGCGACATGCCGTATTTGCCGCCCTCCTCGAAGAACAGCGGGGTCTTGCCGTCGGCGCTCCACAGCGATTGATGAATATGCGACGAGCTGCCGGCCGCGCTGTAGTTCCATTTCGCCAGGAAGGTAATGGCCTTGCCCTTCGACCAAGCGATTTCCTTGCAGCCGTTCTTGATAATGGCATGGCGGTCGGCCATGGTCAGCGCGTCGGCGTAGCGGACGTTGATTTCCTCCTGGCCGGCGGATGCCTCGCCCTTGGAGTTTTCGACGGGAATCTCCGCACCCTGCAATCCCTTGCGGATCGCCCGCATCACATCCTCTTCCTTCGTAGTCTGGAAGATGTGGTAATCCTCGTTGTAGCCACTGACGAGATTGAGGTTGCGATAGCCGGATTCACGGGCGCTGTCGTAGCTCTGATCGAACAGGAAGAATTCAAGCTCCGAAGCCATGTAGGCCTTCATGCCCATCGCCTCGAGGCGCTTGATCTGCTTCTTAAGGATCGCACGCGGCGAATGGGCGACTTCCTCGTGGGTATGATGGTCGAGCACGTCACAAAGGACGAGCGCCGTGCCCTCCAGCCAGGGTATGCGGCGCAACGTGGCAAGATCCGGCTTCATCGTATAGTCGCCGTAGCCCTTCTCCCAGCTCGTCGACTTGTAGCCGGAGACGGTCTCCATCTCGATATCGGTCGCCTGCAGATAATTGCAGCTATGCGTTTCCTTCCAGGCACTTTCGATGAAGAATTCCGCCTGGAAGCGTTTGCCCATCAACCGGCCCTGCATGTCGACCTGGCATGCCAGAACCGTATCGATGCGCCCTTCGGCCACATCTCGCTTGAGGTCGTCGAACGTATAGCTGCTCATGATTTGGTCCGCCTGAACAATGAATTGAAACACCGGTCTGTCGAACAATGCCGCCGCTCGGAGGATGATCCGCGCTCCGCAGCCCTGTCGCTACCGTGAAAGGGGCCGCAGGTCTGCGACCCCAGTGGTTGGAGAGATGTGCCCGCGCTCAGTTTTCGCCGACGGCGGCTTCCGCTGCCGCGATCTCGGCCTTGCGCTTGGCAATCGCATCGCCGATCGGCGGGCCTTTGAAGCGACGGCGCTCGAAGCCGAACCAGACGATGGCCGTCAGAACCAGGAAGCCGACGGTGATGATGCCGGCCCAGTCGTTCGGCGGCTGAATGCCGAGAATGAAGATGATGATCATCGCGATGATCGTCAGCACGGCAAACAGCTTGAACAGCCCTTCCCCGAGGTTCCAAGGGCCCATCTTGTCCCACTTCGCCGTACCCCATGCGAAAAGACCGAGTGTGATCGGGATCGCGAAGGAGAAGAACAGGAAGATGACGGTGCACGAGACGACGATGGTGTAAACCGGCGTATCGCCGATCGATACCAGCGACGAACCCCAGACGAAGAGGACGGAAAGGATCGAGCCGGTCCAGATCGCCGAAACCGGCGTGCGGTATCTCGGGCTGACGCGAGACAGGGCCTTGGATCCCGGCAGACCGCCGTCACGCGAGAAGGCGAAGATCATGCGCGAAACCGAGGTGACCGTCGCAAGACCACATAGCCACTGGCTGATGAAGATCAGCAGATAGAGAATGTCCTTCACAATGGGATTGACCTGTGCGTCCATTGCCCAGAAGAATACATTCCAGCCCTGCTTGGCGGCATCGTCCATATTCGGCAGCATCAGCACGAATGAGCACAGCATGATGTAGCCGAAAAGCGCCGACCAGAGAACCGAAGACACCATACCCCGCGGAACGGAATGGGCGGCTTTCACCGTTTCTTCCGAGGTATGAGCCGAGGCGTCATAACCGGTGATCGTGTAGATTGGCAGCAGAAGGCCGAGCGCGAAAACCCAGAAGGTCGAAACCTGCGGCCAGACCGGCGCGCCGGTTGCCGAACCGTCGGCAGCAATCGTCGCCAGACCGGAATAGTTGGTGAAGGTGAAAAGCCGCGCAAGATCATAGGACGGCGCCGCGATCAGGCAAACGGCCGCCAGAAGGATCGAGGTTGCGAAGATCAGATAGCCGGAAAAGTCCGTGAGCTTCGCGGTCAGACCGATACCCATATGGTTGACGAGCGCCTGCAGGCCGGTGATGACCACCAGGAACAGGATGCGCACCAACGTGGTGTCGGTCATGCCGAAATAGCCGCCGAAAGCCCCCACGAAGAAATAATAGGTACCGACATTGATGGCGCCGAGCACGGTGACGAGGCCGAGCAGGTTAAACCAGGCGGTCAACCAACCGGTGAAGCGGTTGCCGAGGATCGAACCCCAGTGATAAAGGCCGCCCGCCGTCGGATATGCCGAGCTGATCTGCGCCATCGCCACGGCAAAAACCAGCGATATGAAGCAGCCGACTGGCCAGCCGATGCCGATAGCGGCACCGCCGGCACCCGATGTCGCCTGGGCGAGCGAATTGATGCCGCCCGAAAGAATGCAAATGATCGAGAAGGACACGGCGAAATTCGAGAATGAACTCATGCGCCGTTCCAGCTCCTGGGCGTAGCCCATGGAGTGCAGGATCTGGACATCCTGCTTCTTGTCTAACTCTGAATAATCAGACATGCCATTCCCCCTAAAGCCCGGTCGTCCGCGGGATTGCGGAAAACCATATGTCACATGAGCCGCTGGCTCTTGCCATGCGGCCCGATCGCAGTTGAACTGCTCCCCGGGGTCTTTTTCTTTTATGCTTGGGCTTCCAGACTGCTCTGGATAAGCCCTGTCAGATAATCGGCCACGACCCCTTGGCCGACGTCATCTTGAATGAGGTCGTTGCGGACCTCGATCATTACATTATGCAGGCTATTGGCGATCCCATGCAGCTTCAGCGTATGGGTAACGCCGTCCTCAGGACCGTAAGGCTGGTTGCGCTCGGTCCGATAGAGCGGCGCTTCAGCCGCTGCCTCCAGCATGCGATCGGCCAGCCAACGGTCCTCGTCATGCAGAATGCCGAGCTCCACCGCCCGAGGCTTGCCATTATAGACCGGCGTGAAGCTGTGGATTGTCACGATCACGGTTTTTTGTCCGCGCGCGGCCCTTTCTTTCAACAGGGTTCTGATCCTGTCATGAAACGGTATGTAGAGGCCTTGCGTGCGCGCCTGCCTGTCTGCCTCGGCCAAATGCTGATTGCCGGGAATCGTGTAGATTTCACTCGTTTCCGGCATGGCGCCGGCACTTTCCGGCGGCCGATTGCAGTCGTAGATCAGGCGGGAGAAACGCTGAAAAACCAGCGTCGCATTCAAGCTGGCGGACATTTTTCTTGCAACCGCCAGTGCGCCCGGATCCCAGGCAATATGACTGGAAAGCGCCTCGGCGGAAAGCCCGAGATCTCCGAACTGTTCCGGCAAGGCGCGGGAAGCGTGCTCGCAGACGAGCAGAACCGCGCTACTCCCATCCGGCCTCTCGACCGCGACGCAATCGCCATCCGCCTTCGTCAGAATGCCTTGCTGCGCAAGCATCGGAGACGCCCCATTACCGATTAATGAAATCTTTATAAGAAAAGAATTCTTCAGGTTTTCGCCGCTGTCAATCGAAAACTGAAATTATTTCTTCATTTGTGACATTGACTCGAAATATGACAGCGTTGTTATATCCTTGCAGGAAAGCGGCATAAGACCGTTCCGGGGAGCAAAAATCGAGTGAACACTGCGTCGAAGACAGTTTCTGACGTGATCAACGCGCGCTTCGAGACGCTGACGCGCGCCGAAAAGCAGCTCGCCAAGAGCCTGCTCGACAACTATCCCGTTTCGGGGCTTGGCAGCATTACGACGGTTGCCGAAAATGCGCGCGTTTCGACGCCAACGGTCGCGCGCATGGTGCAGAAACTCGGCTACAAGGGCTACCCGGACTTCCAGGCCCATCTTCATCAAGAGGTGGAAGCGACCATCTCCAACCCATTGACGAAGCATGATCGCTGGGCATCGAATGCGCCGGGCACGCATATCCTCAATCGCTTTGCTGATGCCATCATGAGCAATCTTCGCCAGACGCTTTCGGATATCGATGCAGCGACATTCGACGGCGTCGCCACCCTGCTGTCCGAAAGAAAGCGTGGGCTCTATTTCGTTGGCGGGCGCATCACGGGTGCGCTTGCCGAATATTTCTTCACTCACATGCAGGTCATTCGCCCCAATACCACGCTGCTCTCCTCCAATTCCAGCACCTGGCCGCAATATGTCCTGAATATGAATCCGGGCGACTTGCTCGTGATCTTCGATATCAGGCGCTATGAGCAGGAAATGGTCAATCTGGCCGCGGCCGCCCGCCGGCGCGGCGCCGAAATCATTGTCTTCACCGACCAATGGGCAACACCTGCCGCCAAACATGCACGACACACGTTTCGCGTGCAGATCGAGGCCCCTTCCGCCTGGGATTCATCGGTCGTTACTCTCTTCATCGTTGAGGCCCTGATCGAGGCTGTTCAAAGCTCGACATGGGACGAGACGAGCGAGCGCATGAAAACGCTCGAAGGCCTTTTTGAACAAACAAAGTTGTTTCGCAAGCTGAGTTGAGAGGGAAACGAAAGCATAAAATAATATCTCGCGAAACGATGTGAAATGCAGCGACTGTCATACTTGTTGATTAGAAGCAAAAATGTCTTCGTTATTAGCAAACGCAACGCTTTGAAACCGTCACACAACCTTCATGTTACGTCATTAACAGCAACGCCAGACACTGAAAACCCAGAAGGAGGAAATGCAGTGACCTCGAAAATTCATCGTCTTCTGACCATCTCTACCGCAATGCTCGTCGCTTCGACGGCTATCGCGGCCGCGGAGCCGAGCGCCGATCTCATCGCCGCTGCCAAGAAGGAAGGCACGCTGACCACGATCGCCCTACCCCACAACTGGTGCGGTTATGGCGATCTCATTGCTGCGTTCAAGGCAAAGTACGGCATTGAAGTCAACGAACTGAATCCGGATGCCGGTTCGGGCGATGAAGTCGAAGCAATCCGCGCCAACAAGGGCAACACCGGCCCGCAGGCTCCGGACGTGATCGACGTCGGTCTCTCCTTCGGCCCGACTGCCAAGAAGGAAGGCCTGCTGCAGCCTTACAAGGTCTCCACCTGGGATTCCATTCCGGACAGCGCCAAGGATTCCGAAGGCTATTGGTACGGCGACTATTACGGCGTTCTCTCCTTTGTCACCAACAAGGACGTTGTAAAGAACCCGCCGAAAGACTGGGCCGACCTGCAGAAGTCGGAATACGCAAACACCGTTTCGCTCGCCGGCGACCCGCGCACTTCGAACCAGGCCGTCCAGGCCGTCTACGCCGCCGGCCTGGCTGCCGGTGAAAAGGATGCCACCAAGATCGGCGCTGCCGGTCTCGACTACTTCGCGAAGCTCAACAAGGCCGGCAACTTCGTTCCGGTCATCGGCAAGTCCGCTTCGCTCGCACAGGGCGCAACCCCGATCGTCATCGCATGGGACTACAATGGTCTCTCCTGGCGCGACAGCCTGAACGGCAACCCGCCGGTTGACGTCACCGTTCCGGCTTCGGGCGTGATCGCCGGCGTCTACGTCCAGGCGATCTCGGCTTTCGCTCCGCATCCGAATGCTGCCAAGCTCTGGATGGAGTTCCTCTATTCCGACGAAGGCCAGATCGGCTGGCTGAAGGGCTATTGCCACCCGATCCGCTTCAACGACCTGGCGAAGAACAAGAAGGTCCCGCAGGAACTTCTCGACAAGCTGCCGCCGGCTGCCGCTTACGAAAAGGCCGTCTTCCCGACACTCGACGAACAGGCTGCCGGCAAGACCGCCATCACCACGAAGTGGGACTCTGTCGTCGGTTCGAACGTGCAGTAATTTGATCTGACATGACCTCCCCGCTTCGGCGGGGAGGTTTTCCGTTTTTTGACGCCGCGGATTGGGCCAATCATGAGCACCGTGACAACATCAACGATGAGCACCACTCCCTTGATCAACAAACGCTTGGTCGTTGACTGGCTGGGCATCGCGCCCTTCCTGATCTTCGCGCTGCTGTTTCTGATTTTGCCGACGATCTACCTGATTGCCGGCGCGTTTCTGACGCCTGACGGCAGTCTGACACTGAAGAACATCGGTGATCTGTTCACAAAGTCCATCATGGACTCCTATTGGATCAGCATCAAAGTGTCGGTCACTTCGGCGCTCGGCGGCGCGCTGATCGGCTTTTATCTAGCTTGGGCCTTGGTCATGGGCGGGCTTCCGGCCTGGGTGCGCAATGTCTTCCTTACATTCTCCGGCGTCGCTTCCAATTTCGCCGGCGTGCCGCTGGCGTTCGCCTTCATCGCCACGATCGGCCGCCTGGGCCTTGTCACCGTGTTGATGAGAGACTGGCTTGGCTTCAATCTCTACGCCACCGGCTTCAATCTCTACAGCTTCATCGGCTTGACCGTCACCTACATGTATTTCCAGATTCCGCTGATGGTGCTGATTATTACGCCCGCACTCGATGGCATGAAGAAGGAATGGCGTGAGGCCGCGTCAATTCTCGGGGCGACAAACAGACAATATTGGCTGATGGTGGCGCTGCCCATCCTCTGGCCGAGCCTGCTCGGCACGACGCTGCTGCTGTTCGCCAATGCCTTCGGCGCCATCGCAACGGCCATTGCGCTGACGGGCAGCTCGCTCAACATCATCCCGATCCAGCTCTATGCCCAGATCCGCGGCGATGTGCTGCACAACGCCAATCTCGGCTATGCCATGGCCCTCGGCATGATCGTCATAACAGGCATTTCCAACGTCATCTACATCATCATGCGTATACGCGCGGAACGGTGGCAGAAATGAAACTGCAGAAATTCTTCGCCTGGATCGCGGTCGTCATCGGCGCCATCTATTTCATCGTTCCGCTGATCGGCACGCTGGAATTCTCGCTGCGCATGCGCCGCAATGCCTATAGTTTCGACGCCTACGCATCGGTTTTTTCCGACGCAAACTTCCTCTATGCGTTCGGCTATTCCATGCTCATGGCGCTGCTGACCATCATCGTCGGCATGCTGCTCGTCGTCCCGACTGCCTACTGGGTCCGGCTTCGCTTGCCGCAACTGCGCCCGGTCGTCGAATTCATCACGCTGATGCCGCTGGTCATTCCCGCAATCGTCATCGTTTTCGGCTATCTGCGCCTTTATAATTCGTCGTCGATCCTGCCTTTGACAGGCTTCGAGCAGACGACAAACTTCCTTCTGGTCTGCTCCTATATTGTCTTGGCGCTCCCTTATATGTATCGTTCGGTCGATACGGCGATGCGCACGATCGATGTCGGCACCCTGACGGAAGCGGCGGAAAGCCTCGGCGCGAAGTGGACGACCATCATGTTCCGCTGCATTTTTCCCAATGTCATGAGCGGCGTTCTATCCGGTGCCTTCATCACGCTGGCGATCGTGATGGGCGAATTCACGATGGCATCATTGCTCAACAGGCCGGCTTTCGGCCCTTACATGCAGCTCGTCGGAGCCAATCAGGCTTATCAGTCCTCGGCGCTCGCCATCATCGCACTTGCCGTCACCTGGCTCAGCATGGGCCTGCTGCAGCTCGTATCCCGCTTCTCAAAACTGGCTCCGGTTAAGGCGTAAGGCTTCTCACCATGGCTTTTCTCGAACTCACCCACATCAAGAAATCATTCGGCGACGTGCACGTCGTCCACGATTTCAATATGCAAATCGAGAAGGGAGAATTCATCTCCTTCCTTGGACCGTCAGGCTGCGGCAAGACGACCGTGCTGCGCATGATCGCTGGCTTCGAAACCCCGACCGCTGGCACCTTGACGATCAACGGCAAGGACCAGCGCCCGCTGAAGCCGAACCAACGCAACATCGGCATGGTCTTCCAGGCCTACGCGCTGTTCCCGAACATGACGGTGCACGACAACGTCGCCTTCGGCCTCAAGGTGGCCGGCATGTCGAAGCCTGACATCGACAAGCGCGTCAAGGAGATGCTTGCTCTCATCAAGCTCGACCATCTCGCCAGCCGCTATCCCTATCAGATGTCCGGCGGCCAGCAGCAACGCGTGGCGCTTGCTCGCGCCATCGCCGTCAAGCCTCAAGTGCTTTTGCTTGACGAGCCGCTTTCGGCGCTCGACGCCAAGATCCGCATCTCGCTGCGTGAGGAAATCCGCGCGATCCAACAGCAGCTCGGCATTACCACCGTTTTCGTGACCCACGACCAGGAAGAAGCCCTGTCGATCTCCGATCGCATCGTCGTGATGAATGCCGGTCGCGCCGACCAGATCGGCACGCCTTTCGAGATCTACAACACGCCGGCAACCCGCTTCGTCGCCTCCTTCGTCGGTACGCTGAACCTGATCGAAGGCAAGGTCGTCGATCCCGACAGCAACCGCATCATGATCGGCGATCAGGGCGTGACCCTGAAGCAGTCGGTGACGGCCTACAAGCCGGGCGATACCGTATCGCTCGCCCTGCGTCCCGAAGCCGGTTCGCTGGCCGAGTCGGCAAAGGGCGATACCGCGCTGACGGGCGAGGTTTCCTCCGCACACTTCCTGGGTTCGGTTATCCGCACCCGCATGAATGTCGCCGGTAACACGATTTCCTTCGATATGTTCAATAGTCCGGGCATGATGCCTCCGAGCGTTGGCGAGAAGGTGACGCTGCGCTTCGCCTCTTCCGATCTGCTCGTCATTCAGGATTGAGCACGCATCCGCGCTGCATGGAAACTTTGAAAAATTATTCGCAGACGCCGGGTCAAAAGCCCGGCGTTTTTCTTTGATTTTCATGAGGCAAAGCATCTATAGTCCGTGCGTTCTCAGGGCGGGGTGCAATTCCCCACCGGCGGTATGGGGAGTTTCCTCGAGCCCGCGAGCGCCTTCCGAGCTTTCGGAAGGGTCAGCAGATCCGGTGAGATGCCGGAGCCGACGGTATAGTCCGGATGGAAGAGAGCAAGCAGGATCGCACCTCCTCTGCGCGAGAGGTGCCGCGATGTTGCGTGTTCGCCCAAGGGATATTTGACAACAACCCTTGAAAGGCAAAATTCATGACCATTTCGATTTCTACCCAGCCGAGCCGCATTGCGATCATTCGGGCCCGCTGGCATGCCGATATCGTCGATCGCTCGGTCGACTCCTTCGTTGCCGAATGGCAGACGGTGGAAGGCGCATCTCCGATCGATATCTTCGACGTGCCCGGCGCGCTTGAAATTCCGCTGCACGCACAGACGCTTGCCCGCAACGGCCGTTATTCCGCGATCGTCGCCACCGCTTTCGTTGTCGACGGTGGCATCTATCGCCATGAGTTCGTCGCCAATACGGTTCTTGATGCCATGATGCGCGTCCAGCTCGACACCGGCGTGCCTATCCTCTCGGCAGTGTTGACGCCGCATCACTTCCAGGAATCGGAAGCGCATATCCAGTTCTTCAAGGAACATTTCATCATCAAGGGCCGCGAAGTGGCCAGCGCCTGCCGCCATATTCTCGCGGAACGCGCCAAGCTGCTTCCCGCGGTCACGGTCTGAGCCGGCATGGTGGAGGCGCGGTGAAGACCCGCCTCCATGTCCACAAGGGAGAAACGTCAGTTGACCGTCCTACGCATCATCCCCAACCTGCCCGCCGCCGACCCGGATACGGCACGCCTTTTCTATCATGACCTGCTCGGCCTCGACATCGTCATGGACCATGGCTGGATCCTTACGTTTGCCTCCGAAGCTGCAACGGTGCCGCAGATCAGCGTCGCCAGCGAAGGCGGCTCGGGAACGATCGTCCCCGATCTCTCGATCGAAGTCGACGATGTCGATGCGCTTTATCAGCGCGCCACCTCCATGGGCTTCGGCATATTGTATGACCTGACGGACGAGCCTTGGGGTGTCCGCCGCTTCTACGTCCGCGACCCCTTCGGCAAGGTGGTCAATATACTTTCACATCGCTAAGGCGGAAATGGCCGAGCCGCTTTGGCCCAAATGCGCTGGGCCTGCTCGAACCGTTACCGCAGATCCACGCTGAAGGTGATCCGCTCGGCTGACCACATCGACTCCGCATAGGTAATCGGCACGCCCTTCGCGTCCACGTCTAACTTCCGTGTGATAAGCAGCGGCACGGATTTCGGCTGCCGCAGGAGCCGCGCCTCTTCCGCCGTCGGCATCCGCGCCTCGATTTCCGTCGATAGCCGCTCGTAGTCGGTGACACCGTAGCTGGCGAGCGCTGCCGAGATCGTCGGGTGCTGCAACCGGGCCTTATCGAAATCGGGAAAACGTTCGGCCGGATAATAGGAATCGCCCAGTTCGACCGGAATGCCATCGGCCGTCATGATGCCGCGACGATGGATGACCGACGTATTCACCGCCAGTTTCAAATAGGCAGCGACGCGTTCTGCTGCCGGCACGATCTCATGAACGAGCAATTCTCCACCCGGCTCGAAACCTTGTTCGATCAGGTTCCTGGAAAACCGCGTTCGCTTGGACAGGGAATAATCGAGCACCCCCTTATGAACGAATGTCCCCCGCCCCTGCTCGGCGCGCACCAACCCACGCTGTTCCAGATGCCCTAGCGCCTGGCGCACGGTAAAGCGGCTGACGCCGAAAAGCTGCATCAGCTCCGGCTCGGTCGGCAATTTCTCTCCAGGAGCGAAAGTCCCGGCGGCGATATCGGCCGCCAGGATCTCGCCGATCTGATGCCAGAGCGCGCTGCCGCCCTTCCGATCGATCGTCTCCATGTCAGACGCGCTTCTCGAGCCGGAATAAAAGCTTGTATTCGGCCGGATAGCTCAACGCGTCGAGAATGCTCGGATAATATTTCCGGTCTTTCGATGCATGCACGAAGCCGTCATAACCGAAACGCTTGACGGATACGTCGAAGCCAGCTGCAACGAAGGTATCGATATAGTCCTGCGGGGACCGATCCTGCATCGGCGCATTGCTGTTGTTGCCGATCAGTTCGAGCCATTTCGGCCAGAGCGGCATTTCATTGTGGCAGCCGGTCACAGCGTAGTAGATGCCGCCATTCCGCATGACCTGGAACATCTGTTCGGCATGCTGTCTCAGCTCCGGCAGCAGATAGATCACCTCATAGCTGAAAGCGATATCGAAGCTATCGACAAAGGGCGACAGGTCGGTCGTCACATGAAACTGCAGCGGCATATTGCCGACAGCGGCAACGGCCGCAGCCACCGACTCCGAAGCGATATCGATGCCGACACCGCGCCGGAACGGCCGCAAGCCATAGAGCAAACGCAGGAAGCCGCCGCGGTTGCAGCCAAAATCCAGGACGGTCTTCGAGGAGAAATCCCGCTCCGGCACGGTCTCGATGAAATGCCGCCAATAGGGACTATGGGATTCCGCCATTTTCATATCGCCCTGCGGATCCTTGTGCCAGGTGGCGTAAGTCGTTGCTGCGTTTGCCATGATGTGCTCGCTGTTGGAGTGGACTGAGCTTGAGATAGCGCAGCTTCATGACAGCCACATGAATTCGTCCGGACGACTGGAAGTATTTATTCAGCGCTTCATGCCAATCGATATCCTCCTAATGCGAGCAATCCACCATCCATTGCACGCCGAACCGATCCGTCAGCTTGCCGTAATAGCTGCCCCATGGCTGAACAGCGAGCGGTGTCGTCACGTTGCCGCCTTCAGCCAATCGGGCAAAAATCCTGTCGGTGCTGCCGCGATCATCCATGAGGAGGATATGGGCAGACCCGCGCATCGGCTCGGCGTCGTGATTGTCGGAGGCGAAGAACAGCAGGCCCAGTCCCTCGAACCTCGCATGCATCACCCTGCCCCGCATTGCATCATCAGCAAGCGGAACTCCATTCGCACCGTGCCGCACCAGCAGCGTGACTTGGCCAAGTCCGCAGGCAGAGTAGAAGGCAAGCGCTTCCTCGCAATGCGTCGTGAAAAACAGATAATTGGCGAGTTGCATGTCTTGCCTTCCTTTGGTTCAGATCAAAGACGGTTCGCGTGTCGGTCCATCATCGATGTAAAGCTGCCGTAGAAGACGGCGGTAAACATCCGGATCGCTTAGGCGACTGCAGCACCTTGAATAGCGCCGACCAGTTCCGCATTGCTATAGCTCTGCCCGGCAATGCCCCAGCCTCCCTCCGGCGCATAAACTATATTCGACCAGATGTGTTCACGCTTGATCCGCCCTTCGGCTGCTTGTTCGACGACATCGGTAGCCTTTTCGATGAAAGCGCGCTTGGCTTCAGCCGTCGCGAGAGCGATCTCGGGTAGTTTGAGCTCAATGAAGGCAGCAGGAACCGGCCTTCCTGCTGCCAGTACGCGTTCGACGGGAAGCACATTGATCGTGCCGATGACATTTGCCGTCATGAACGCATTCCCGGTCAAGCCGGCAACATCGAGGACTGCATCCGTCAATCCGGCAAAAGCTTGCGCCTGCGCCTCAGACGAAAGCAGCCCTTCGGGGACGGTGAGCGTAATGGGCATGAAACATCTCCTTGTTGGACCTGTGGCGGCAATTGATATATACCGATCACTCTTTAATGATACATATCGATCACTCTCTATGCAAGCAATAAAGAGAGATCTCTCTTAATGGAGGCCGCAATGCGCTATAGCGCCGAACATAAACAGGAAACCCGGACACGAGTCGTCACTGCTGCGGGACAGGTGTTTCGAAGGGAAGGTTACGGCGGCGCGGGCATCGATGCTCTGACCAAGGCGGCCGGCGTTACCAACGGCGCCTTCTACGGACACTTCAAGTCCAAGACCGAAGCGTTTCGCACAGCCGTCGTCGAGGGCTTGGAAGAATTGCGCCAGGGAATCCTGACGCTCAGGGAAAGCCAGCCGAAAGACTGGCTCAAGGCGCTTGCCAGCTTCTACCTCGGCTACAAGCGGACCTGCGATCTCGGTGACAGTTGCACGTTGCCAAGCCTTTCGCCCGACGTCATGCGCGCCGACGAGGAAACGCGCGACGCCTATACGGCGGAATTGAGAAAACTGATCGCGGATGTCGCCGCCGGTTTGCCGGAAAGCACGAGCTCTGCCGAATTAACGACGGAGGATCGTGCGATCCTTCTCCTCGCAACGCTCAGCGGCGGCGTCACCATTGCCCGCGCAGTCTCCGATCCCGCCCTTTCCAGCCATATTGGCCAAGTCATAGAACGGGCTGCATTGGTAATAGGCAATCCCTCAAAGCCGCACGACGGATAACCGATCGCAACATGCATGCGGCAGGAGGCAACTGAGACAAAGCTTGCCGCCTCGCCTCGGCGGGACCGTTTACGCCCGGATCGCCTTGTCATTCGCATCGAAGCGATGCATCTGGTTCGCATCCGGGGTGGCATAAACCATCTCGTCCGGCTCGTATTTGTGTTCACCGAAGAGACGCGCGGTCAGAAGACCGGTGGTCTCCGATTCGAGATAGATGATCGTGTCGGCACCGAGATGCTCGACGTGGATCACTTTGGCGGCCCATGTACCTTGATCGCGTGATAGCGTGATATGCTCCGGGCGGATGCCGACGGTCTTGGCGCCGCTTTCGCCGAGACGCTCAGCTGCGATGAAATTCATCTGCGGCGAGCCGATGAAGCCGGCCACAAAGGTATTGGCCGGGCGGTTATAGAGCTCCATCGGCGAGCCGATCTGCTCGATAGCACCGGCATTGAGCACGACGATCTTGTCGGCAAGTGTCATTGCCTCGACCTGATCGTGGGTAACGTAGATCATGGTTGCCTTCAGGCTGCGATGCAGCCGGGCAATTTCCAGACGCGTCTGGACGCGCAGCGCCGCATCGAGGTTCGACAGCGGCTCGTCAAACAGGAAGAGTTCCGGCTCGCGCACGATCGCGCGGCCGATGGCCACGCGCTGGCGCTGGCCACCGGAAAGCTCGGCCGGCCGGCGGGCGAGATAAGGCGCGAGCGACAGCATGCTGGACGCCTTCTCGACACGGCTGTCGATTTCCGCCTTCGCAGTGCCGGCCTGCTTGAGACCCAAGCCCATATTGTCCTTGACGGTCAGATGCGGATAGAGCGCATAGGACTGGAAGACCATCGAGATGCCACGCTTGGCAGGCGGCGTTACGGTCACATCCTGGCCGTTGATCAGCACGGCACCGGAGGTCACGTCTTCGAGACCTGCGATGCTGCGCAGCAGGGTCGACTTGCCGCAGCCGGAGGGACCGACGAAGATGACGAACTCACCGTCCTTTACCTCGAGGTCGATGCCCTTCAGCACGTCATGCGTACCATAGGCCTTGCGGATGGATTTCAGTTGAAGCGATCCCACAGTCTTTTGTCCTTATAGATAAACGGGCTTGCCGGTGCGTACGCTCTCATCGGCGGCGAGGCATATGCGCAGCGATTGAACGGCATCGGCCATATGGCGATTGAGGTCGAGATCCTCGCGGATGGCCTTCAGCATGAAGGCCTGCTCGAAGTCGCAAAGCTCCTGATGGCCCGGCTCGCCATCCATGTGCAGATCCTGATCCGGCCGGATGAACTGGCCGTTCGGGCCTGTGTCGGCGCTATGCAGCCGGATGACGGATGTCTTCGTATGCATGTCGATATCATCGGACTTGGCATTCTGATCCATGACGATCGAGACCGAGCCGTTCGGCGACATCACGTCCTTTACGAAGAAAGCCGTCTCCGAAATCATCGGCCCCCAGGCAGCCTCGTACCAGCCGACGGAACCGTCTTCGAAGATCACCTGCAGATGGCCGTAATTATACATGTCCGCCTTGATCTCCTGCGTCAGCCGCAGGCCCATGCCTCTTACCTCGACGGGCTTGGCATCGGTGATCTGGCACATGACGTCAACATAATGCACGCCGCAATCAACGATCGGTGAGGTCGTGCGCATCAGCGCCTTATGCGTCTCCCAGGTCGGGCCGCTCGATTGCTGATTAAGGTTCATGCGGAAGACATAGGGACCGCCGAGCTTGCGCGCTTCGGCGATCAGCCGCATCCACGAGGGATGGTGACGCAGGATATAGCCGATCGCCAGCTTCTTCCCGGCCTTCTTCGCAGCCGCAACGACGCGCTCGGCATCTTCGACTGTCGTTGCCAACGGTTTCTCGACGAAGACATGGCAGCCCGCTTCGAAGGCCATGACGGCAAAATGGGCGTGACTGTCGGAATAGGTATTGATGGAGCAAAGATCCGGCTTCAACTCCTTCAATGCCGCCTCGAAATCCGGATGGATCGTATATCCCCGCAACGCCTCGGGCAGTTCCGGCTTTGAGCGGTTGACGAGACCGACAATCTCGAAGCCGGGATTATTATGATAGGCCAGCGCATGGCTGCGACCCATATTGCCAAGGCCGGCAACGAGAACGCGGATCGGCTTTTCGGATAGGCTCACTTGACTGCTCCGGAGGTAATGCCGCGAATGAGTTGACGCGAAAAGATGACGTAGAGGATGAGGATTGGCAGGATGGCGAGCGTCAGCGCTGCCAGCACCGCATTCCAGTTGGTCACGAACTGGCCGATGAATATCTGCGATCCGAGCGTCACCGTCTTGGTCGCTTCGCTCGGCGCCAAGATCAGCGGGAACCACAGATCGTTCCAGATCGGGATCATGGTGAAGACGGCAACTGTCGCCATGGCCGGACGCACCAACGGCAGAACGAGACGGAAGAAGATCGCATATTCGCTAAGGCCATCGATACGGCCGGCATTCTTCAGGTCGTCGGAAACCGTCCGCATGAACTCGGACAAAATGAAGATCGCGAGCGGCAGACCCTGCGCCGTATAGACGAGGATGAGTGCCGTCAGCGTGTTGACGAGACCGGCGGCGACCATGCCCTGCAGGATTGCGACTGTTCCCAGCCGGATCGGGATCATGATGCCGATCGCCATATAAAGACCCATGACCGTATTGCCGCGGAAACGATATTCCGACAGCGCAAAGGCGGCCATTGCCCCAAAGAGCAATGTCAGGATGATCGAGACGATCGTCACGATGAAACTGTTCTGGAAGTAGGTGAAAAAGTCCCCCTGCTTCAGGACGGTGTCATACCCGATCATGCTGAAGGAGGACGGCGTCGGGATGCTCAAGGGGGCACGGAAGATCGACGCGCGATCCTTGAAGGAGTTGATGACGGTCAGGAACACCGGAAAGATGGCGACCAGCGTATAGGCGATAAGCGCCAGATGGACGAAGCCGGCGCGGACAAGCGAAGTGCGTGCCTTGGACATGGAGCGCGCTCCTCAGAACTGGTAGCGGCGGATGCGCCGCTGGACGATGAAAAGATAGAAGGACACACCCGCCAGGATGATGAGGAACATCACCGTCGCAATTGTCGCCCCCATCGAGCGGTCACCCAGCTGCAGCTGAAAGCCGAAGAAGACGCGGTAAAGCAGCGTGCCAAGAATATCCGTCGAGCCATCCGGCCCCGCCAAAGCGCCCTGCACGGTATAAACAAGGTCGAACGCATTGAAATTGCCGACGAAGGTCAGGATCGAGATGATGCCGATTGCCGGCAGAACCAGCGGCAGCTTGATCTTCCAGAACTGGCTCCAGCCGGTAATGCCGTCGCATTCCGCAGCTTCGATCACCTCTTCCGGAATGTTGAGCAGGGCAGCATAGATCAGCATCATCGGGATGCCGACATACTGCCAGACCGAGATCAGCGCGACAGCGATCAGTGCCGTACTTGGCTTACCGAGCCATGGAGCAAAGAATGATTTGAGCCCGATCACGCTCAGCAGTTCGGGCGCGACACCCCAAAGCGGCGAGAGGATCAGCTTCCAGATGAAGCCGACAACAACGAAGGAGAGCAGGGTCGGCAGGAAGATGGCCGTGCGGTAGAAGGCGACGAAGCGCAGCTTCGGCAGGGACAGGAGTGCAGCCAGCGCGACACCGATCGGATTCTGCACGCACATATGGATGGCGAAGAAGATCAGGTTGTTGCGCAACGCGTTCCAGAAGTCATGCGCCCAGCGTTCGTCGCCAAACAGGACCTTGAAATTGTTCAAACCGACGAAGACGGACTGATTGTCGACGACATTGTAAAGCGACAGCCGCAAGGTCTCGATCAGCGGCAGGATCATGACCGCCGTATAGACGACAAAGGCCGGGAAAAGGAAAACGAGGATGTGCCAGCGCTTGGAGCGCCTGATCGGCGTGACCTCAAGGGCATCTGATGTCGCAGCGTCGCTCATGGCTTTCTGCCTGTTTTTCTTGGCTGCTTGGTGAGGCGGCAGCTCAATGGTTCAAATCCGCCCGCTGCCCCGGCCCTGCAACCGAATGGAAACAACATCAGGCGTGTCGAATGCAAGGGCGAACGATCGCCAATCCAATTTATGTAAATAATGAAAAGGGCGAGGAGCCTGAAAGACCCCTCGCCCGTAGAACTCGGCCGTTACTTACCGGGCTTGTACCAGCTGTCGAGGCCCTTCTGGAGCTTCTTGGCAGCATCGTCCGGCGTATCCGTGCCGTTGATCACGTTTGCGGATTCAGTCCAGGTTTCATTTTCCAGATTCGGCGTACCGCGCGACAGGATCTGATAGGTCGAGCGAACGGTCGACTTGTGATTATCACGCCAGGAGACGAATTCCTGCGCAAGCGCATCGCTCATCTTTACCGGGTGCGAGTTCAGGCTGAAGAAGCCCGGCAGCGAGTTGGCATAGATGTTGGCGAACTCGTCGGAAGCGACCCAGCTCAGGAACTTCTTGGCTTCTTCCTGATGCTTGCTCTTAGCGTTCAGGCCGACGCCGATATCCGGATGATCGGAGATGTAGGCAGTGTCACCGGCCTTGGCGACCGGCGGCGGGAATGCACCCATCTTGAACTGAGCCTGGGTGTTGAAGAGAGCAATTTCCCAGGAACCAGCCGGATAGATCGCGGCCTTGCCAAGTGTGAAGAGGTTCTGGCTATCGGAATAGCTTTGTGCTTCGAAGCCGTCGCCGAGATAGGGCTTCCACTTGGCCAGCTCCTTGTAAGGGTCGACCCACGGAGCGTCCGTCAGCTTTTCCTTGCCAGCGATGAGAGCCTTGCGGCCTTCCTCACCCTTCCAGTAGTTCGGGCCGATATTCTGGTAGCCCATGGTTGCGGCTTCCCAGAGATCCTTCGTGCCCATGGCCATCGGAATGTAGGTGCCATCGGCCTTGATCTTATCGAGAGCAGCAAAAAACTCATCGCGTGTCGCCGGGACCTTCAGGCCGAGCTTGTCGAACGCATCCTTGTTGTAGATGAAGCCGTGAATAACGGACGCCATCGGCACGCAGAAGGTCGACTTGCCATCATCGGTCGACCATGCGGCCTTGGCGACAGCCGAGAAGTTTTCCAAGCCCTTCAGCTTGGTCAGATCAACAAGGTGCTTCTTGTTGAAAAGGTCGAGCGAGGCATCGAACGGACGGCAGGTGATGATGTCGCCTGCGGAGCCGGCGTCGAGCTTGGCGTTCAGCGATGCATTGTATTCGGTCGGAGCCGTCGGCGAGAAGACGATCTTGATACCCGGATTCTTCGCTTCGAAAGCCGGGATGATCTTTTCCTGCCAGATCTGCAGGTCGTCGTTACGCCAGCTTTCAACCGTCAGCGTTACATCGGCCGCATGCGCCAGACTGACCGAGGTCAGCAGACTGGATGCAAGAAGCAAGCCTTTCAGAACATTGGTTTTCATTTCCCTCTCCTGTTTTCCGCGCCATGGCAAGGCGCTGTTTTCGATCTGAAATCCGCTGGCCTGTCCGAGGAAACGGTCAGCGCTCCGCAGGGACCGCCAATATTGCCGACCCCCCATGCAAAAGGCTTCAGAGGCACTCTGCCCGATCAGCCGGATCAATTGCCGCCTGCCGCAACCTGGATGGAGGCGCTGCAAGAACCATGCGGGAATTCACGACCAATGCCGAAGCGAGATCCTCCTGATCCGAACGGTGGGACAACGACGAGATGCGCGTCTTTGACACTCACCTACCGGCTGTTGTTTTTTGCCGGCTGTATCGATGTCCATTCGTATTGTTCCCTTGTGGCGAATTAAGGCCAAAAAAATACCAATTGTCCAGCCGATTTTAACTTTCAGATATAAAAATATCGGAGAAAATAAATTTCCATATGTATTTCAAATGGATGTCAGCAAACAAAAATGAGCGCGCCGCCTATTGGTAAATGGTATTTTTTTGGTATTGTATTGAAAAGCGGGGAACATGCGGCATCCGGAGGCATGATGGGGCAGTTTGCAATTGGTATTGACGGTGGCGGAACAAGTTGCCGGGCGGCGGTCATAAACGGCACCGGGCAAGTGCTCGGCACCGGTAAGGCCGGTGCCGCCAATATCCTCTCCGACCTGGAAAACTCGTTGATCCATATCGTCGCCTCGGCAAAACAGGCGCTGATCGATGCAAAGCTGGACCCGGAACTGCTACGGAAACTACCTGCGGTCATCGGAACCGCCGGAGCCAATGTCGGAAATTATGGCAAACGGGTCGAAGGTGCCCTGCCCTTTGCAAGCACACGCGTGGTCACCGATGCGACAATTGCGCTCCAAGGTGCGCTCGGCGACGCCGACGGGATTATCGGCGCCTTCGGCACCGGCTCCGTCTACAATGCCCGCCGTGATGGCAAGAGTTGGGGCATCGGCGGCTGGGGCTTTGTCGTCGGCGATCAGGCCAGCGGCGCGCGCCTTGGCCGCGACCTGCTCGAACGAGTTCTTCTCGCGCATGATGGAGTATTGAAGGGCTCGGCGCTGACGGCTTCGATCATGGCCGAATATGGCAACGACCCGGAACGGGTCGTCGAATTTGCCCACGTATCGAAGCCCAAGGATTTCGCCCGCTACGCTCCGATCGTGTTCGAATATGTCGGCCTGGAGGATGTCGTTGCCGTCGACATCGTTAGAACGGCGGCGAGATCCATAACCGAGAGCCTTGATGCATTGCTTTGGCCGGGATGCCCTTCGATCTGCCTTCTCGGCGGCCTTGCCCAAGCCTATCGTCCCTGGCTTGATGAACGGCACAAGGCGATTCTCGCCGAACCCAAGGGAGATGTCTTGCGCGGCGCCGTGGAACTGGCAGCAAAATTGCTGCAGGGTGGAGAGGGAACCAGGGCATGACCGAGGATTTGAGCGCGATCTTCTCGCCGGAGCGCCTTTCGGGAGGCGGCACGGGTCCGCTGTATGTCAAGCTGCGGCGCACGCTTGAAGAAGCCGTGAAGATCGGAAGACTGAAACATGGCGACGCGCTTCCACCGGAACGTGATATCGCCGAATTCGCCGCGGTCAGCCGCGTCACCGTACGCAAGGCAATCGACGATCTCGTCGCCGAAGGCATCCTTGTTCGCCGCCATGGTTCCGGCACCTTCGTCGCTAAACCCGTTTCCAAGGTGGAGCAACGGCTATCCCAGTTGACGTCTTTCACGGAGGACATGGCCCGACGGGGGATGACCGCTCGTTCCGAATGGCTGCACAAGGGCGTGCATACGCCCTCCCCGGACGAAATGATGATCCTCGGCCTTGCGGCCGACACCAAGGTATCGCGGTTGAGCCGCCTGCGCATTGCCGACGATCAGCCGCTCGCGATCGAGCACGCCAGCGTCTCCGGTGAGTTCCTGCCGGATCCGTCTGTCGTGACGACATCGCTCTATGCAGAACTGGAAAAGCGGCAGGTGCGCCCGGTTCGCGCCGTTCAGCGCATATCCGCAACCAACATGAAAGAGGCCGATGCCGGGCTGCTCGGCGTCCCCGTGGGAGCCGCAGGCCTCTCGATCGAGCGTATCTCCTATCTGGGTTCCGGCCGAGCTGTGGAGTTCACGCGATCACTCTATCGCGGTGATGCCTATGATTTCGTTGCTGAGTTGACGATAGGCGCGAGCTAGCGAAAAACTGCGAGCAGAAAAACGTTTGGAATCAAAAAAACGCCGCCCCGGCTTGAGTAGCCGGGGCGGCGTTTTCATGCAGAATCAAATTCCAAGCAAAACAGTTCAAGCTATTGAAATGACCAAAATTCAGGCTGCGTCGTCCACGGCCGCGTCACGCTTTTCAGGCACATAGTTGAGAACCGGGCCTAGCCAGCGTTCAACCTCGGCGACAGGCATGCCCTTGCGGGCGGCATAATCTTCCACCTGATCGCGTTCGACCTTGGCCACACCGAAATAATAGGATGACGGATGACCAATGTAGATACCAGAGACGGATGAGCCCGGCCACATTGCATAGCTTTCCGTAAGGGTCACGCCCGTTGCCGCTTCGGCATCGAGCAAGCGGAAAAGCGTATCCTTCTCGGTATGATCAGGCTGCGCCGGATAGCCAGGCGCCGGGCGAATGCCGGCATAGGCTTCAAGAATGAGTTCCTCGCTCGATAAGTTTTCGTCAGCAGCATAACCCCAGAACTCCCGCCGCACGCGCTCGTGCATCCGCTCAGCGAAGGCCTCGGCAAAGCGATCGGCTAGTGCCTTCACGAGGATCGACGAATAATCGTCATTCGCCCGTTCGAAACGCTCGGCGATGGCCACTTCCTCGATGCCGGCAGTAACGACGAAGCCGCCAACATAATCGCTCACACCGGTTGAAACCGGTGCCACGAAATCCGATAGAGCCACATTCGGCCGACCGTCCCGCTTCGACAGTTGCTGACGCAGCGTGTAGAAAGTCGCAAGTTCCTCGCTGCGGCTTTCATCCGTAAACAGCCTGATATCGTCACCGACCGCAACCGCCGGCCAGAAGCCGATGACCGCGCGCGGACGGAACCAGTTCTCCGCGATGATCTTCTCCAGCATCGCCTGTGCGTCGCCATAGAGCTGCCGTGCCGCCTCTCCCTGCTTCTCATCCTCGAGAATGGCTGGGAAACGCCCCTTGAGTTCCCAGGTCTGGAAAAACGGCGTCCAGTCGATATATTTCGCCAGCTCGGCAAGATCGTAGCTGTCGAATACTTTGGTTCCGAAGAACTGCGGCTTGACCGGCTTGTAGCTCGACCAATCCACTTTCTCGGCATTCTCGCGCGCCCTTGCGATCGGCAGGCGCACCTTCTCCGCCTCGCTGCGCGCATGGGCAGCCGCGACCTTGGAATATTCAGCCCGAACGGTATCGATATAGCCCTGCCGCGCATCCGGCGATAGCAGCGCGGATACGACGCCAACGGCGCGGCTCGCATCCGTAACGTAGACAGTTTGCCCCCGGTGATAGCCGGGATGGATCTTCACCGCGGTATGGACGCGGCTCGTAGTGGCGCCACCGATCAGCAATGGTATATCGAAGCCCTGCCGCTCCATCTCGGAAGCGACATGCACCATTTCGTCCAGAGACGGCGTGATCAGCCCCGACAGACCGACAATATCGACCTTCTCGGCGATCGCCGTCTCAAGGATCCTCGTCGCCGGCACCATGACGCCGAGATCGATGATTTCGTAATTGTTGCAAGCAAGAACGACGCCAACGATATTCTTGCCGATGTCGTGCACATCGCCCTTGACGGTCGCCATCAGCACCTTGCCGGCCGACTGCCGTTCACCGCCGCCGCCATTGGCGAGCTTTTCGGCCTCCATATAAGGCAGCAGCACGGCAACGGCCTGCTTCATGACGCGGGCGGATTTCACCACCTGCGGCAGGAACATCTTGCCCGAACCGAAAAGGTCGCCAACGACATTCATGCCCGCCATCAAGGGACCTTCGATGACATGCAGCGGCCGCTCTGCGGCCTGACGCGCTTCCTCGGTATCGGCCTCGATATAGTCGGTAATGCCATTGACCAGCGCATGCTCGAGCCGCTTCTCGACCGGCCATTCTCGCCAGGAAAGATCCTGCGCCTTGGCCTCCTTGCCGCCAGCTCCGCGGAAACGCTCGGCAATTTCAAGCAGGCGCTCAGTGCTGTCAGGCCGGCGGTTGAGCACGACGTCTTCGCAGGCTTCCCGCAGTTCAGGGTCGATATTATCGTAAACCGCAAGCTGACCGGCATTGACGATGCCCATGTCCATACCCGCCTGAATGGCATGGTAGAGGAACACGGCATGCATGGCCTCGCGGACAGGTTCATTGCCGCGAAACGAGAACGACAGGTTCGACACGCCGCCGGAAATATGAACCAGCGGCATGGTCTTCCGGATCGTCCTCGTCGCTTCGATGAAGTCGACGCCGTAATTATTGTGTTCTTCAATACCGGTCGCCACGGCAAAGATGTTCGGATCGAAGATGATATCTTCCGGCGGCAGGCCAGCCACTTCCGTCAGCAGTTTGTAGGCACGCGAGCAGATCTCGACCTTGCGCTCATAGCTGTCTGCCTGCCCCTGTTCGTCAAACGCCATGACGACGACGGCCGCACCGTACATCCGCATCAAACGAGCCTGCTTGAGGAAGTTCTCCTCGCCTTCCTTCAGGGAGATGGAATTGACGATCGGTTTGCCTTGAACGCATTTCAGGCCGGCCTCGATGATCGAGAACTTCGAACTGTCGATCATGACAGGAACACGGGCAATATCCGGTTCGGCGGCGATGAGGTTGAGAAACTCTACCATCGCCTTTTCGGAATCGATCAGGCCCTCATCCATATTGATGTCAATCACCTGCGCACCGTTCTCGACTTGATCGCGCGCGACGGCAAGCGCAGCCGTGTAATCGGCATTGGTGATGAGCTTGCGGAATTTCGCCGAGCCGGTGACGTTCGTGCGCTCGCCGACATTGACGAACGGGATGTCTTTGGTGAGCTCGAACGGTTCCAATCCCGAGAGCGACATGAAGGGACGATGCTCGGCAGGCTGCCTTGGCGGATATTTCGAAACCGCCTGAGCGATCGCAGCAATATGCTCCGGGGTCGATCCGCAGCAGCCGCCAACGATATTGACGAGTCCTTCGCGCGCAAACTCCTCGACCTGAGCCGCCATCATCTCGGGCGTTTCATCATACTGACCGAATTCATTCGGCAAACCGGCATTCGGATAGGCGCAGATGAAGGTATCCGCAGCGGCCGAAAGCTCCTGCAGATGCGGCCGCATGGCATTGGCGCCGAGCGCACAATTGAGGCCGATAGTAAAGGGACTGGCGTGGCGCACGGAATTCCAGAACGCCGAAGGCGTCTGACCTGACAGCGTGCGGCCGGAAAGATCGGTAATCGTGCCCGATATCATGATGGGCAGACGAACGCCCTTGGCTTCGAAGCGCTCCTCGCAAGCAAAGATCGCGGCCTTGGCGTTCAGCGTATCGAAAATCGTCTCGATCAGAATGATATCGGCGCCGCCGTCGATCAAACCGTCGATCTGCTCGCCGTAGGCTAGGCGCAGATCATCGAAGCTGACGGCACGATAGCCGGGATTGTTGACGTCGGGCGAGATCGAAGCCGTACGATTCGTCGGACCGATGGCACCGGCAACGAAACGGCGCTTGCCATCCTCGCGCTCGGCGCGGATCGCCGCGCGGCGGACGATCTCGGCGCCCTCCTTGTTGAGATCGTAGACCGCACCTTCCATCTGGTAGTCCGCCTGCGCAATGCGGGTGGAAGAGAAGGTGTTGGTCTCGAGGATATCCGCACCCGCCTTGGCATAGCGATAATGAATCTCTTCAATCGCATCGGGCTGAGTCAGAATGAGGAGGTCATTATTGCCCTTCTGGTGGCACGCGCAGCCGATGAATCGATGGCCGCGAAATTGATCCTCGTCGAACCCGAGCCCCTGGATCTGCGTGCCCATGGCGCCGTCAAGCACAAGGATTCGTTCGCTTGTAGCCTTTCTCAAGGCCTCGAACACTTCGCTGCCGTCGCGCTTCGCCGTTTCCGAACCAAAAAGAGTGTCAAACATAAGCGAATTCCTCTGGCCTAATTGCGACTTCGCAACCAGATCACATAAAGATATCTTTATGTCAACATATCTACGCTCATGTTCGGTGGAGCGCAAGCACGCCTCTTCTATAGTTGTGTTCTTTCAGGAAAAGACAGACTAGGCCACATACCCATAAAATAGTTTTGGATTTGAAGAGTTTGTGATTCATTGTCTCTGAGGCTTGGAGGCAGTGATGGCGCGCTTTGATTTGACGGATTTCGAATGGTCTGTGATCGAACCTCTTCTGCCGACCAAGGTTCGGGGTAAGGCCCGCGTTGATGATCGGCGCGTCTTGAATGGGATTTTCTGGCGGCTGAGAACTGGTGCGCCGTGGGCGGATATTCCAGCGCGCTATGGCCCCTATACGACCTGCGTAAACCGCTTTAACCGGTGGCGTCATGCGGGGCATTGGGGGCGTATTCTCGACGCAATATCAGAAGCTTACGATGGCGATATCCAGATGATCGACAGCTCGTCAATCCGCGTTCACCAACATGCTGCCAACGGTCAAAAAAAGACGAGCGATCCGGTTGCATGGGTCGCTCGCGCGGCGGGCTGACAACCAAAATTCATGCTCTTGT
>NZ_JAQJCI010000020.1:0-107113 GCF_030182495.1 Rhizobium aureum
CCGGTCCCGCAAGCTTCGCCGCCCACGTTTCTCTTTCTTCTCATCTTCAATTGTCAAATAACCGACCAGTAAACCCAGTCAAAAATAGCATTCCCACCAATCCCAAGCCTCAGCCCAGAACCACCAATCAGCATCGCAGCCAATCCAGGAAACACCAGAGCGAGAGACTTCGTCGCCAGCAGCGCCGCCGCCCTCGTCAGTGATCGGGCTTATAGACCCTACCTCCGAACCAAGTCAACACTCCAGCTGTAAAAATTCTGACATTTTTGTAAGTGATTGAATGGAAAAGAGGATTTGTGCTGGAGACGGGAAATGGCGGAAGGTTTTCCTCACAGACCTCGAAAAAGTTTGTCCAAGTGGTCAAAATTTCCATGCGGGTGCCTTATCGCGAGCTTCTGATGATCTAGCCCTTTCAAATCCAATCAACCCGCTCATTGCGACCTTCGGGTAGCGATACGAACCCGCCGATACGCAACTCCCGCACAAGCCTCAGAAAAACCGAGATTTTACATAAGCTTTCTGCTATATATTAGAGAAGGGAGGAAACAATGCATACAACAAGACCAGAAAGCATCATCGAAGTCAGTTTCGTCAGCGCCAATGGCCGACGCGCGCTCGGCATCATGAGCATGCGCCAGGCATTGGATCTGCCCGACCTGCCGAGCTTTACCTATACCCATCCGGACCCGCTGAAAGCGGCAGCCGGTATCGTGCTGAGCCAGGAAGAGCTCAGGAAATTCCTGACCTGCCACTGAGCAGGCACTGTTCGCACAACACGTCGATCGCGCATCTGCTCGATTGTAAAATAATCGCGCCTATTTCAGGCTGCTTTCCTTTGCATCACCGCCAGCGGCAATAGAACAACGGCATTCAGCCCACCTCCCTCGCGATCCTCCAGGCAGAACATGCCGCCATGTGCATCGACAATCTGGCGAACGATCGCAAGGCCCAGACCGCTGCCGCCGAGATCGCGATTGCGCGATTCTTCGAGCCGCACGAAGGGCTCGAGCACTTCTTTGCGCCGGTCTGCCGGAATGCCCGGCCCACGATCTCCGACGATGATGGCGGCCTGATCTCCGCGACGTTCGACGGCGAGATCGGCCCTACAGCCGTAGCGCAAGGCATTGTCTATGAGATTGTCCAATACGCGCACCAGAGCGGTCTCCGTCATGGTCACCGCGACCGGCTGCCCGATCGGCGTGAAGACGACAAGACCCTGTCCGTCGTGCCGCTCCGCCAGGTGGTCGAAAATGGCTGCGTCGAGATCGGCAATGGTCTTGCCGTCCGAAACGACGGTGCTGCGGGCAAAGCCCAGAGCATCCTCCACCAGCCGCTGCATGGCTTCGACATCGGCAATCGCCCGATCACGATGCGGCGTGTCGGGCATCATTTCCATGCGCAGGCGGAAGCGGGTGAGATAGGTCCTCAGATCATGCGAGATTGCTCCGAGGATTAGGGTACGATTATTGACCAAGGCGGAAATGCGCAGCTGCATGGCGTTGATCGCCTTGATCAGCATGCGCAGCTCGCAGGCTCCCCTTTCCGGAATATGAACCGGCTGCAATCCGTTGCCGATCGAGTTGACGGTGCGGGACAAGCGCGTCAAGGGCCGGGTTTCGCGCGCCACCGCGACAATGGCGATGACCGCAACCAGCATGCCGAGGATGCCCGAGATAAGGCCGATAGGAATTCCGTGCAATCGAACGGTCGGGGTCTCGGGAAGATCGAAGACCGCAATCTTGCCGCCCGCGACGCCGATCGACACTTCCATGATCCGGTCCGGCGCACCGACCGAGAACCAGCCCTGCGGCTCTTCCGACAGCGAGCGCATGTTGAAGTAACGATTGCCGAAGGCGATGTTGGCGAATTCACGCGCCAGCTTGCCGGTGAGCGTCAGATGCGAAGTCTCGCTCTTCTGACCGGCTGCCGGCGCATCGGCGAGCCGGATCGCCAGACCATTGGCATTCAGCGCCCGCACGGCCATCGGCTGCGTCTCCGGCGGGACGGCATCGAGAAGACGGACCGCCGTCTTGACTCGCATGGCTGGCGACAGCTCCGGATTGAACGACGTATCCGGCTTCAGCTGGGCGGCGGCGAAAGCCGCGAGCTGTATGACGAACAATGCCACGGCGACGATCATGATGATGCGGGCGACGAGACCGAGTTTCAGCATGGCTCAGACATCCTTCACGTCCGTGGTGAGAAGATAGCCGGCATTGCGCACGGTGGTGATGATATGGGCGCCATCGGGCAGGCAGTGCCCGAGCTTGGTGCGCAGGCGGGAGACCGTGACGTCGATGGTGCGATCGAAGGGGTCGGCGCCGCGGCCGCGTGTCCAGTCGAGCAATTGTTCGCGCGACAGGACGCGCCGTGGCCGCTCGAGGAAGCAGACAAGCAGATCGAACTCCGCCGTCGTCAGATGCACGACGCGTTCGCCGTCCATTTCGATGACGCGGCCGTCGAGATCGACGGTCAAGCCGGCGAAACACTTACGGCGTGACGGGATACTGGCGTCTTCCGGCCGTTCCGGCCCGGATCGCCGAAGGATGGCGCGGATGCGCGCCAGAAGCTCGCGCGGATTGAAGGGCTTGCCGAGATAATCATCCGCGCCCATTTCGAGACCGACGATGCGATCGATATCTTCCGTCTTCGCCGTCAATATAAGGATCGGCACTTTGCTGCGCGCGCGGATGCGGCGGCATACCGACAACCCGTCCTCTCCGGGCAGCATCAGGTCGAGAATGATCAGATCGGGAAAACCCTTGGACAGAACGCGATCCATGACGGCGGCGCTATCGGCCGTCTGCACGGAAAAACCCTCACGGCTCAGGAACTCCTCCAGGAGCGCCCTAATCTCGCGGTCGTCCTCGACCAGAAGAAGCGATGCGGAAACCATGGCCCTTCCATGCGGGGCGAGAGGTCGTTTTGGCAACAGGGAAACGGCCAGCGTTACAAACTGTAACAAATTTCTCCTCTTTTGAAAAACACCAGCAAAAGAAGCAGTGCAGGTTTTCGGGCAAGGGCTATCCCTCCGGAGCGAATGGCGGCAGCCCTGCCGTCTACCCGACCCCATCGCCCGCTCCGGCCCACGACAGGGCTCGCATCCACGAAGTGCGAGCCCTGTTTGCGTTTCAATAGTCTCTTCCCGCACAATGCGGTTTGCGTCCCCGCCGCCGCCATGCGAAAGGATGTCCTTCCCGGGCGCAACGCCCGGCCACGCGATGAAGACAGCAACGATGATCATGAGGCAGAACGGGTGAGCCAGCGGCAATCACCGCAAAGATCCGGCAGGGCGGCGAAGCGCGCCCAGGAGCCCGAAGGCAAGCGCGTGACCTTGCCGCGAGCGCTTTCCAAGCTCGGCTACTGCTCCCGCACCCAGGCGGAGGCGCTGATTACCGCCGGCCGTGTCAGCGTGGATGGCCGGAAGATCGCGGATCCCACTACCTGGGTCGATCTGGAGCATTCGAAATTCGCGGTCGATGGCAGAGAGATATCAGCGGAAAAGAAGCTCTATTTCATGCTGAACAAGCCACGCGGGCTGGTGACCACCCGCGATGACCCCGAAGGGCGGCCGACGGTCTATGATTGCCTCAAGGAGATCGATGCCCGGCACCTCGCGCCAGTTGGACGGCTGGACAAGGCGAGCGAAGGGCTGCTGCTCTTCACCAATGATACGGTGCTGGCCCAGTCCCTGCTCGATCCCGTCAGCCATGTCGGCAAGGCCTATCACGTGCAGGTCGACCGCATCATGGATCAGGAACAGCTTGCGCGCATGGAGCGCGGCATCGTCGACGACGGCGAGCTTCTGACGGCAAGCTCAGCCCGCCTGCTGCGCAGCGGCGATCGCAACAGCTGGATCGAAGTGGAACTCAAGGAGGGCCGCAACCGACAGATCCGGCGCATGCTGGAGGCGCTTGGCATCGAATGCCTGCGGCTGGTGCGTGTCGCCTTTGGCGATATCGCGCTCGGCGATCTGCCGAAGGGCGGCGTGCGGGCCTTGACCGAGGCCGAAATCCTTGGCCTGCGCCGGCGCGCCGGAATGAAAGTCAACAGATAGAAGGCGGAATGCAATGCAACCCCACGATTTCTGGCAGGAGCTGCATGCACCCGGCAGCTTCGACCTGATGGAGGAGCGAGCGGATTTCCATGTGGCCGAACTGCCGGACGGACGTCAATTACGCCTGCCGATCCGCGTACTCGGGGACGGCGAACACGCGCTGGCATCGCTCATCATTAATCAGTCGAGCTTTACCGTGCTGGAGGCGCTGGCGGCAGCATTGGCAGCGCGGATCGCGGCTCACGATATCGAGGTCGTCGCAGGATTGCCGACGCTCGGGCTGACGCTGGCGGCAGCGGTGGCGCGCGCGCTCGGTCATGCGCGCTATGTGCCGCTCGGAACATCGCGCAAGTTCTGGTATCGCGAGGAGTTGTCGGTCCCGCTTTCCTCGATCACCACGCCGAACCAGGAGAAGCGTCTCTATATAGACCCACGAATGCTGCCGCTGCTGGAAGGAAAGCGCGTCGCGCTGATCGACGATGTCATTTCCAGCGGCGCCTCGATCGTCTCCGGGCTTTCTCTCCTGACGTCCTGCGGCATCGAGCCTGCGGTGATCGGGGCGGCCATGCTGCAATCCGAGCGCTGGCGCGATCGTGTCGATATCGACGGCAAGCAATGGAGCGAGCGGATCGTCGGCGTCTTTTCCACGCCGATCCTCGAACGAAGCGAAAACGGCTGCTGGCGCCAGCCGAACTGACGGCTTTTGGCCGGCGCGACGAGGCGACCAGCAACGGATTACATATTATAATATAGGAAGACCGTTCCGATTCCGGCCGTGATGCGCTAAGGGTCCGCTCAAGAAGCGTCCGTCAGGCGGATGCACGAGCTTGTTGGTGGACACGTTGCGAATTCTCTCCGAAGCCCATTTTCCGGAATTGCCCAACTACTATCGCGGCAAGGTGCGCGAGAATTACGACCTGCCCGACGGCAGCCGCATCATTATCAGCACCGATCGGCTCAGTGCCTTCGACCGCATCCTCACGTGCATTCCCTACAAGGGCCAGGTCCTGACGCAAACCGCGCGCTACTGGTTCGAACAGACACGCGACATCTGCCCGAACCATGTGATCGACTATCCGGACCCGAATGTCGTCGTCGGCAAGCGGCTGAATATCCTTCCGGTCGAAATCGTCGTCCGCGGCTATCTCGCCGGCACGACCGGTACGTCCATCTTGACGCTCTACAAGAAAGGCCAGCGGGAAATGTACGGAATCACGCTGCCTGACGGCATGCGCGACAACCAGATCCTGCCGGAGCCGATCATCACGCCGACCAGCAAGGAATTCGACGGCGGTCACGACGAGCCCCTCACGCCGACTGAAATCGTCGAACACGGGCTTCTGACGCAAAAGCAATGGCAGACGTTGTCTGACTATGCCCTTGCCCTGTTCGCACGAGGGCAGGAAATCGCCCGCAAGCGCGGACTGATCCTCGTCGATACGAAATATGAATTCGGGACCGACGAAAACGGAACCATCATCCTCGCCGATGAAATCCATACGCCCGACAGCAGCCGCTATTGGCTGGCCGGCAGCTATCAGGAGCGTTTCGAAAAGGGCATGCGCCCGGAAAGCTTCGACAAGGATTTCGTCCGCGCCTGGGTCACAGAGCGTTGCGATCCCTACAAGGATGAGATTCCCGAAATCCCGGGCGAGCTCATCGAAGAGACGTCCAAGGTCTATATCCGCGCCTTCGAAGCGATTACAGGCACCCCTTTCGTGCCTGACGATCGCGGTGCAACACCGCGTGACCGGGTTCGCGCAAGCCTCGCCCGCTATTTCCCTTAAAGCGATGGTCTGGACCATCGCTCAGCTGAATCGGTACGCCGAAACTTCGCGGAAGTTGTGGTGTGTGGGAGTTTTTGCGCCTCTTGCATCTCTTGATTGCGTAGGAAGGGGTATGTTTTTTGCAACACTTCAGATTTTTTTTACCGATAAGCTGATATTTCGCCCGATCACCCATATGTTCGCTGCCGAGAATTCGTAAAAGCCACTGTGCTATTGCAAAACTCGTTGCTAGATTGACGCCGACCGCTTCGGGTCATTGTTTGTACTGCGTAAGACTGGAGCACCGGTACCTGGAGTCATGTTGACTCCGTTAAAGACACTGATCATGTAAATTGAATTGTGGGACAATGTGATGGTTTCCATTCGTACTGCCGCCCCCGCCCTGCTGCTTGTTTTGGCAGGCTGCGTCAGCGGCCCAGACCATAAGCCACCGGAAATGCCTCTCCCGGCCAAATTCTCGGAGGGCGGTACGAAGGCGAACGGCGATATCGCCGGCTCGCAATGGTGGACCGCTTTCGGCGATTCCAAGCTGAATGCCTTCGCCGCACAGGGACTTGCCCAGAACCTCAACATCCAGCAGTCGCTAGAACGCATCAACCAGGCTGAAGCGGCGGTCGTGACCGCAGGCGCTGGCGGCCTGCCGAGCCTGACGGTTACCGGCGACCACACGACCAGCGGCCAGAAGGGCTCGCTGCGCACGCAGACCGAAACGCGAAACAGCACCAGCGGCGGCGCCTCTGTTTCATGGCTGCTCGACCTCTGGGGCCAGTATCGCCGCGCAACGGAAAGCGCCAACGCCTCGCTCGATGCCGCCTATTCCAACGTCGATACCGCGCGCCTGACCTATCTGCAGGACCTGGCCACCAGCTATGTCAATGCCCGCTACTATCAGGCGCTGGTGGCAATCGCCCGCGAAAACCTGAAGTCCCGGCGCGACACGCTTTCGCTGACCAAGTTCCAGCTCGAAGCCGGCGCTGCCTCGCGCCTCGACGTCGTCCAGGCCGAAGGCCTCGTCAACTCGACGCTGTCGACGATTCCCGGCTTCGAGATCAGCTACCGCCAGGCGGTGCATCACATCGCAACCCTGCTCAACGTGCCTTCGTCCACGATCATCGCGCAGATGCAGGGCGGCGGCAGCCAGCCGGTATTCCGCGGCAGCGTCCGCACCGGCGTCCCGGCCGATCTCATCCGCAACCGTCCTGACATTCGCGCCGCAGAGCGGAACCTTGCCGCCGCGACCGCCCAGATTGGCGTTGCTGAAGCGAAGCTCTTCCCGTCGATCACGCTCAGCGGTGCGATCTCGCCGTCCTATATCCATAGCCCGTCCGCAAGCGGCAGCCTCACCAGCTGGTCGTTCGGCCCGGCGCTGAACCTGCCGATCTTCGACGGCGGCACGCTGCGCGCCGGTGTCAAGAGCGCGGAATCGTCCAGCCGCGAACAATACATTGTCTGGCAGCAGACGGTGAGAACCGCGATCCAGGACGTTGAAAACGCCCTATCGGCGGTGACCCGCGATGCGCAGACGGTTGCGGCCCTGCACGCTCAGGTCAAGTCCTACCAGGAAGCCCTGCAGCTCTCGACCGCCAGCTATAAGGATGGCGCGTCTTCGCTGCTCGACGTTCTGGACGCCCAGCGCAACGTGACCAGCGCTCAGCAGAGCCTTGCTCAGGCGGTTCAGCAGAGCGCCATCGACTATATCTCGCTGAACGTCGCGATCGGTGCCGGCTACGTGCCAGCTGGCAAAACAACCGTGGCCGCGGCTCCGGCCAAGGTCGTCAAGGTCGCTGCCAAGAAGGCGAACTGACAAGGTCGCCCGGCCCGCCGGGCACTTTGCTTGAACTGAAAGCCTAAAGCGAAAACCGCCGCGTTCTCCGCGGCGGTTTTTCTTTTGATGCCGAAGAGATGATGGAGCTTCCGTGCTGAAACTGAAAATGGCGCGCTCCGCTTGCGCAAGAGCACGCCATCGCAAAAACAAAAAGGCCGGAATAACCCGGCCTTTCGCCATCCGCTATCGCATCAGTGCCAGTACATCCGTGGTCAAAGGCAATGCGGAACTGCAGCCAGATTGATCATGAAAGGTTAACCAAAGGTCAACTTCGCTTCCAAAACCATGATGAACGAAAACGGCTCGCTTTGAAGCGCGCCAGCCGCCCTCGGCTGCATGACTGATGTCTATATCGGCGGGCAAGGCGGCAATTTCAAGGCCGTCATCCGAAATTCTCCGACCGATCTCTCCACTGACTGCCGCCAGTGACACCACACGCTTCAGCCACAACCGGGCCATCGCAACGAATCCAGCAGATTTTCCGGCCACCGCAAGCCATCGTTCAAGCTGCATTCATGCGAATGCCTCTAAAACACATGTAAAGATTGAAGGATCACCATGGAATCCTATCCGATTCCGTGCATGAGCGACTTTTATCTTACCGGCGCCGGGGTAGGCGCATGAGATGCGGAAGACATTCGTTGGCGGTTTCGCGACAACGGTGCGCAAAGGGAGATTATTCATGAGGTTCAAGGTTCTTGCCGCAAGCTTGCTGGCCGCATTCATTGCGTTGCCGGCCGTTGCGGAAGCCGCGGAGGGCTTTGCCACCGCAAACGTCAACATGCGGTCAGGTCCGAGCACGGCCTATCCGGCCGTGACGATGATTCCCGTCGGAGCGCCGCTGCAGATCAACGGCTGCCTCAACGAGACGCCTTGGTGCGATGTCTCGTTCTACGGCGGTCGCGGATGGGTGGCTGGCCGCTACATCCAGGCCACCTATCAATCACGCCGCATCTATGTCGGCCCGCAATATTATCGGCCGCTCGGCATTCCGACGGTGGTTTTCAACTTCGATGATTACTGGGGTCGCTACTATCGCGGCCGCGACTTCTATCGTGACCGTGACCGCTGGCGGCGTGGCCCCGGCTGGGTCGATCGTCGGCCCGACCGCGGCTGGGATCGCGGATCGGACTGGGATAACGGCCCGGACCGCAATTGGGACCGCCGTCCCTACCGCAATCGCGATTGGGACGATGATTCGGATCGCAACTGGGACCGTCGCCCCGATCGCGACTGGGATCGGCAGCGCGACGACAATCGTAACTGGGGCCGTCAGCGGCCGGACAACAACCAGGACTGGGATAACCGGTCGGACCGCCCGCGCGACAACAACCGCCCCCGCCCGGAACCCCAGCGTCAGCCGCCTCAGGCTCAGCCACAACCTCAGCCGCAGCCGCAGCCGCAGCCGCAGCCGCAGCCGCAGCCGCAGAACAATCCACGACAGGAGACGCGTACGCCAGGCCCCTATAGCCCGGATCACAAGGACTGCCCGGCCTCGGAACCGAATTGCCGGATGTCCGTAAGGGGTTCAAATCGCTAAGCAATTCCCGGAAATGAGCGGCATCCAGCCGGAACTGCGCGATAACAAAGAGATGGAGCGGTTCGGAGATCCCCTGAAGCTGAACCGTTCTAGCGGCGCCTTCCGGAGTCCGCAAAATCAAAGCCAGCGATCTTGGAGATCGCTGGCTTTTTGATGCGCTATTTATCGAGAAGCGGCACTCAAGCGGAAATATCTTGAACGAAATCTCTTGCGCGCCTCCAGCGGCCCGCAGGGATTGAGCGAACGGCTTGAAAATGCCGAGCGGTTCAGTGCATCTTCAGGTGCGCTTCACGCGTCGCCGAGATGAACATTTCCCGCGCCTCTTCGGCAGACTTACGACCGTCGATGGCTGCCCGGCAAAGGCTTCTTGCTGCAACATACAAAGGACCGCGCCGATCGGGCCACAGGTTGGCCATGCAATTCAATGCATCGGAAGGACCGGTCACTACCTGGAAACTACCATGAGCAAAACCGACTTCAATGGGATTGCTCCATTTGACGTGCCGCATGAATACTCCTCCTCACGCGCTACCAATTGCTTGGAACCGTCCTCCACGACGGCCACACCGTACTATAACCCCGATCAGAACTTTCGAAAATATGAAAGATTTCGAGCTTCCCGCGACATGTCGGGTAGATCTGATCGGGCAAATACGGCCCGGATGATGCCGGGGCGACGTGAATGCGGTGAACTTCCAAACCTCGACTTTGAGAAGGGTTGGTGTGCATCGCATGCGATTTACTTCTCACGGGCGATGCGCCTTGCCTCGTCCGGCGAGAAACCTGCCCGGCGGGCAAGGCGTTCCAAGCCGAATATCCGGTCGATCTGATCGACCAGCCATAGTTCGAAACGTTTCCACATTGACGCAGCCTCCTCCACTGCCGACCTTCGGTCGTAGCGGCCCACGATGTCTATCGCGTCATTTCCATCGCGCGCTCTGTATCGCGCTTGGCCTGCCAAATTTCCTTTCAGCGAAATTGCGGCGGCCTCTGCGCGTTTGAGAGCAGCTCCTGCTTTGTCGCAAAGTCGCCAAACAGCTTCTTCAGCCGGGCTTCCTCCTCTTTGCAAAGCCGGTGGCGGCGGGCAAAATCCTCGACGCTCCAGACCTCCCGCAATCTGCTCCTGTCGACTTCCTCCACCTTGATCAATGAACTCATGGGCTCGCCCTCTTTGTTGTTGTGCTCTGTTAATGTCCGAAGGGGCGAAAAGTTCCCTCTGCAGCCCGCCAGCAGGGAGCTGGAGCGATCTGGCGGTACGGGTCGGAATTGTTCTTAATTCCTCCTTAAATCGCCGCATTTACAGTTCAGGCGGGACTTGATGTCTTCACGAGGGTTCGTGAACAAATGGCGGGTAGCCGCCTTGGCAGCCATATCGGCTCTCGGGCGACCGGCCCGCTTGAAGACGGCCGAACGGTCGCAAAGATTTCTACCGCCGCTGTGATCAGCCTGATAGAAGACATAGGAACACTGGGGAATACTGGACACCGAGGTACAACCGGCCCGCAATGGCAGATAAGAAGAAATCACGCCAGAGGATAGAACCATCCTTTTCCAGCGGTCGGGAACGCATCGATGACGGATTCAATGCCGGCGAGCGCATCGTCGGCAGCAGGCGCTCGGCCAAGACATATTCGTCTTCTTCCAAAACATACTACGACGAGCCGGAACTCGACGACGACGAGGATGAAGACGACGAGGATGAGCCCGTGGTCGAAAAACCTCGCCGCACCCGCGCCCGCAGCCGGCGCAAACCGGCGCGGCGCGCCCGCCCGCGGCGCGGCTTTTTCGGCTTCATCCGCTCCACGATCTATTGGGGCCTGGTGCTCTGCCTCTGGGCCGGCATCGGCCTTGCAGGCCTTGTTGCCTATTACGGCTCGCGCATGCCAAGCGCCAGCACCTGGTCGATCCCCGAGCGCCCGCCGAACGTAAAGATCAACGATCTCGACGGCACCTTGCTCGCCAATCGCGGTACGACAGGCGGCGAAGCCGTGGCGCTTGGCGACATGTCGCCCTACATACCGGAGGCGATCGTTGCCATCGAGGACCGCCGCTTCTATTCCCATTTCGGCTTTGACCCGATCGGCCTTGGCCGCGCCGTCGTGACGAACGTCCTGACCGGACACGCCGTCCAGGGTGGCTCGACGCTCACGCAGCAGCTCGCCAAGAACCTGTTCCTCTCGCCGGACCGCACGCTGGAGCGCAAGGTGCAGGAAGTGCTGCTGGCGCTGTGGCTGGAGCACAAATACACCAAGGACCAGATCCTGACGATGTACCTGAACCGCGTCTATTTCGGCTCCAACGCCTATGGCGTCGAGGCGGCTTCGCGGCGCTACTTCAACAAGTCGGCCAAGGACGTAAACCTCGGCGAGGCAGCCATGCTCGCCGGCCTGGTCAAGGCGCCCTCTCGGCTGTCGCCGGCCCGCGATCCGGCTGCCGCCGAGGCTCGCGCGCAGCTGGTGCTACAGGCGATGCATGATCAGGGCTTCATCTCCGAGGCCGACATCAAGACCGCCATGTCGCAGCCGCCGACCCGTTCGAAAAGCTATTGGACAGGTGCCGAGAACTATGTCGCAGACATGGTCATGGACCAGCTTCCAAAGCTGATCGGCGGCGACATCAAGGAAGACCTGATCGTCGACACCACGCTCGATATGTCGCTTGAGGAGAAGGCCGAGAAGGCGCTGGAAGACGTGCTTGCCAAGGACGGCAAGAAGCTGAGTGCCTCGCAGGCCTCGCTCGTCTCCGTCGATGCGACGGGCGCCATCCGCGCGCTCGTCGGCGGCCGCGACTATGCGCAGAGCCAATTCAACCGCGCCGTCACCGCCAAGCGCCAGCCGGGTTCCGCCTTCAAGCCGTTCGTCTATACCGCCGCACTGGAAGCAGGGCTGACGCCCAATTCGATCCGCAACGATATGCCGGTGAAAATCGGCAATTGGGCGCCCGAGAACTACGAACAGCGCTATAACGGTCCCGTGACACTCGCCACCGCAGTGGCCCAATCGCTGAACACGGTTGCGGCCCAGCTCGTCGCCGAGATCGGGCCGGATCAGGTCATCAAGGTCGCCCGCAGGCTCGGCATAGAATCAGACCTGCAGGCCAATGCTTCGATTGCGCTTGGTACGTCCGAAGTGTCGCTGCTGGAACTGACTTCCGCCTATGCCACGTTCATGAACGGCGGCTTCAAGGTGGCGCCGCATGTCATCACCAAGGTGACAACCGCTTCCGGCAAGGTGCTCTACCAGGCCAATACCGACAATCCTGAGCGGGTGCTGAACCCGGATATCGTTGCCAACATGAACGCTATGATGGCCGGCGTCATCGCCTACGGCACCGGCAAGGCGGCCCGCATTCCCGGCTGGCAGGCGGCAGGCAAGTCGGGAACGACGCAGTCCTTCCGCGACGCGCTTTTCGTCGGCTTCACCAGCCATCTGACGACAGGCGTCTGGTTCGGCAATGACGACGGCAAGTCGATGCGCAAGGTCACCGGCGGTGGGCTGCCGGCCAAGGCATGGAAGGAGTTCATGGTCGCCGCCCACAAGGGCATTACGCCGACGCCGATCTTCGGCGGCGGCCAGATCATCGACAACGGCCCGCCGATGGCGCAGGCGCCGAATGGCGACCAGCCGATGACGATCGGCAATATCATCTCGGGCGCCGCCGATGACGGCCAGGTCGTGCAGCAACCGACACTGCGGCAGAGACCGATCCAGCCCCAGATCGTCAACCAGACCGCGATCAATGACGACCCGCAGGACCTGCCGCCGGCGAACCTTGCCGACGACACCAATCCCTACAGCTCCTACTCTTATGACAGCGGCGATATCCCGCCGGCGGACATTGGCGACAGCGGCGCTCCGGTCGCAACGGCGCGGCCGCATCGCTCCTCGCTGCTCGACGTCATCCTGGGCCGATAAAATCGCAATTTTTGTGCCCACAGCGCTGCGCGTCATATATGGCGCGGTAGAGCGGGATGTCGAAAAGTGTGAGCAGTTTGCGGACGACATCCCGCCCTAACTTTTTGATTTAGAGCCGCTCCATGATTTTACGCCTAAATCGATCCCGATTTAAGGAATTACTCAGTAGACGCTTGCATGGCCGCGGCAAGGCTGCTCTGATGCGCGGTCGCGTCAAATCCACGTGTCCTCGGCGCACATGGGGTCAGGTGGAATTTGCGCGACAAACCATTTGTTTTGCTGGATTTCGGGCAATTTCCTGCCTTGCAGTCAGTAAAACCGCTACTTATATACGCGGCATCACCGCAGTCATGGCTGCGCAATCCTCAAGACCATCCCGTAAGGGGCTGTCAATGGAATGCCTGGCAGGGGTTCCGACAGCTTGCTTCAAGGAGAGAATGACATGGCAAAAGTAATTGGTATCGACCTTGGAACGACAAATTCCTGCGTCGCCGTCATGGACGGTAAGGACGCGAAAGTGATCGAAAATGCCGAAGGCGCCCGGACCACCCCCTCCATGGTTGCCTTCACCGACGATGGTGAACGTCTCGTCGGCCAGCCGGCCAAGCGCCAGGCTGTCACCAACCCCACGAATACCCTCTTCGCTGTCAAGCGCCTCATCGGCCGCCGCTATGAAGATCCGACCGTCGAGAAGGACAAGCACCTTGTTCCCTTCAACATCGTTCGGGGCGACAATGGCGACGCCTGGGTCGAAGCCAACGGCAAGGGCTATTCGCCCGCACAGATTTCCGCAATGATCCTTCAGAAGATGAAGGAAACCGCCGAATCCTACCTCGGCGAAAAGGTCGATAAGGCCGTTATCACCGTTCCCGCATACTTTAACGACGCTCAGCGCCAGGCAACCAAGGACGCCGGCAAGATCGCCGGTCTCGAAGTCCTGCGCATCATCAACGAGCCGACCGCTGCCGCGCTCGCCTATGGCCTCGACAAGAAGGACGGCAAGACCATCGCCGTATACGACCTTGGCGGCGGCACCTTCGATATCTCCATCCTGGAAATCGGCGACGGCGTCTTCGAAGTGAAGTCGACCAACGGCGACACCTTCCTCGGCGGTGAAGACTTCGACATGCGTCTCGTCGAATACCTCGTTGCCGAGTTCAAGAAGGACAACGGCATCGACCTCAAGGGTGACAAGCTTGCCCTGCAGCGCCTTAAGGAAGCTGCCGAAAAGGCCAAGATCGAGCTGTCGTCTTCGCAGCAGACCGAAATCAACCTGCCCTTCATCACGGCAGACGCCACCGGCCCGAAGCACCTGACGCTGAAGCTGACCCGCGCCAAGCTGGAAAGCCTGGTCGACGATCTCGTTCAGCGCACCATCGCTCCGTGCAAGGCAGCGCTCAAGGATGCCGGCGTCACCGCTGCTGAAATCGATGAAGTCGTTCTCGTCGGCGGCATGAGCCGCATGCCGAAGGTACAGGAAGTCGTCAAGCAGCTGTTCGGTAAGGAGCCGCATAAGGGCGTCAACCCGGATGAAGTCGTCGCACTCGGCGCCGCCATCCAGGCCGGCGTTCTGCAGGGCGACGTCAAGGACGTTCTGCTCCTCGATGTGACCCCGCTGTCTCTCGGCATCGAAACGCTGGGCGGCGTCTTCACCCGTCTGATCGAACGCAACACGACGATCCCGACGAAGAAGTCGCAGACCTTCTCGACCGCCGACGACAACCAGTCGGCCGTGACCATCCGCGTTTCGCAGGGCGAGCGCGAAATGGCTGCAGACAACAAGCTGCTCGGCCAGTTCGACCTCGTCGGCCTGCCGCCTGCACCGCGCGGCGTACCGCAGATCGAAGTCACCTTCGATATCGACGCCAACGGCATCGTCCAGGTTTCGGCCAAGGACAAGGGTACCGGCAAGGAACAGCAAATCCGCATCCAGGCTTCCGGCGGCCTTTCCGACGCCGACATCGAGAAGATGGTCAAGGATGCGGAAGCGCATGCTGCCGAAGACAAGAAGCGCCGCGAAGGCGTCGAAGCCAAGAACCAGGCTGAAAGCCTGATCCACTCTAGCGAGAAGTCGCTGAAGGATTACGGCGACAAGGTCACGGAAGCCGATCGCACCGCGATCTCCGACGCGATCGCTGCGCTCAAGACGGCAACCGAAGCTTCCGAGCCGGACGCCGAAGACATCAAGGCCAAGACCCAGACGCTCATGGAAGTTTCCATGAAGCTCGGCCAGGCAATCTATGAGGCCCAGCAGGCGGAAGCTCCTTCGGCCGATGCCTCCGCAGCCGGCAAGGACGATGTCGTTGACGCCGACTACGAGGAAATCAAGGACGAAGACGACCGCAAGCGGTCTGCATAAGCGCGAACCGAAAGGTTCTTGAGGAGACTTGAATCCGGCTGCCTTCGGCAGCCGGAAATCCATTTCCGGGGTCTAATCCTTAATGGCAAAAGCGGATTTTTACGAGACATTGGGCGTCTCAAAAACAGCGGACGAGAAAGAGCTGAAGAGCGCCTTTCGGAAGCTGGCAATGCAATATCATCCGGACAAGAACCCGGACGACAGCAATGCCGAGCGGAAGTTCAAGGAAATCAACGAAGCCTACGAAACGCTCAAGGATCCGCAGAAGCGCGCAGCCTATGACCGCTATGGCCATGCAGCCTTCGAACATGGTGGCATGGGCGGCGGTGGCGGCTTCGGGGCCGGTTTCGGCGGCGGTGGCTTCTCCGATATTTTCGAGGATATTTTCGGCGAGATGATGGGTGGCGGCCGCTCGCGCGGACGTTCCTCCGGCGGCCGCGAACGTGGCGCCGATCTTCGATACAATATGGAAATCTCTCTCGAGGAGGCCTTTACCGGCAAGACCGCACAGATCCGGGTTCCGACCTCGATCACTTGCGATGTCTGTTCCGGCTCGGGCGCCAAGCCCGGCACACAGCCGAAGACCTGCGGCACCTGCCAGGGCTCCGGGCGTGTACGCGCTGCCCAGGGCTTCTTTTCCGTCGAGCGCACCTGCCCGACTTGCCACGGCCGCGGCCAGATCATTCCCGATCCCTGCACCAAGTGTCATGGCCAGGGCCGCGTGACCGAGGAGCGTTCGCTCTCGGTCAATATTCCCTCCGGCATCGAAGACGGCACGCGCATCCGCCTGCAGGGCGAAGGTGAAGCTGGCCTGCGCGGCGGACCGGCGGGCGATCTCTACATCTTCCTCTCCGTCAAGCCGCATGAATTCTTCCAGCGGGACGGCGCCGATCTCTACTGCGCCGTGCCGATCTCGATGACGACGGCGGCGCTCGGCGGCACTTTCGATGTCGCGACCCTCGACGGCACGAAATCGCGCGTCACCGTTCCCGAAGGCACGCAGGTCGGCAAGCAGTTCCGCCTGAAGGGCAAGGGGATGCCGGTGCTGCGCTCCAGCCAGGTCGGCGATCTCTATATCCAGATCCAGATCGAGACGCCGCAGAAGCTGACAAAGCGCCAGCGCGAGCTGCTGCAGGAGTTCGAGCAGATCTCCTCGAAGGACAACAATCCCGAATCGACGGGCTTCTTCGCCCGCATGAAGGACTTCTTCGATACGTTCAGCGACTGATTCGCGAACCAAGATGTTTCACATGAATCCGGCCGATGATTCGGCCGGATTTTTTATTTGGGCGCGCGAATCACCCGTCCTCGTGGTTCGAGGGTCGTTTCGTTCCCGCCTCACCATGAGGCTGATCTTTTGCGCCCAGTCGCGATATTCCTCCTTCCAGTTTGAGGGCTCCTTCGGACATCCACCGGATTGCTCCTTTGCGGCCGGGTGCTAGATCCGCTCCACCCTCATCCTGACCCCGTCGAAGGACGAGGGTGGCCATGGACGGTGCCATCCCATCGCCATCAATATTCCTTGCACTCCTGCGGGGTTCGGCATACGCCTCGCCCATCGACCCGGAATCCGAAAGACCCATGCCGAACAAGGTTTCCATTTCGCGCCTGAAGCTCACCGACTTCCGCAATTATGCGGCAGCGGCGCTGACGCTTGACGGGCGGCATGTGGTGCTGACCGGCGACAATGGCGCGGGTAAGACCAATCTCATGGAGGCGGTCTCGCTGCTGTCGCCCGGCCGCGGCCTGCGCCGCGCTGCCTATGCCGATGTCACTCGAGTCAATGCGCCGGGTGGCTTTTCCATCTTCGCGGAGCTCGAAGGCATGGACGGCAGCGTCGAAATCGGTACCGGCATCGACACGATGGACGAATCGACCGCCCGTCGGCTCCGAATCAACGGCACGCCGGCCAAGACCGTCGACGAGCTGACAGACCATTTGCGCGTTCTCTGGTTGACGCCGGCCATGGACGGCCTGTTTACCGGCGGCTCCTCGGAGCGCCGCCGCTTCCTCGACCGGCTGGTGCTGTCGCTCGATCCCGCCCATGGCCGCCGCGCCAGCGATTTCGAGCGCGCCATGCGCAGCCGCAACAAGCTGCTGTCCGAAAACCGATTCGATCCATCCTGGCTCGCCGGCATTGAGGAGCAGATGGCAAGCCTCGGCATTGCCATGGCGATCGCGCGGCAAGAAATGCTGGGTCTTCTCTCGCGGCTGATCGCCGAAACGCGCGAGACGACGCCGTTCCCCTCGGCAGCGCTGGAGCTTTCCGGCTTCCTGGACGGACAGTTCGACCGGCCGGCCGTCGATCTGGAGGACGCCTATGCCGATATGCTGCGTGAGGGGCGTTACCGCGATGCAGCCGCCGGCCGCACGCTGGACGGGCCGCATCGGGCCGACCTTCTGGTACGGCATTGCGAGAAAGACATGGAGGCGGAGCGCTGCTCGACGGGCGAGCAAAAAGCCTTGCTCGTCGGCCTCATCCTTGCCCATGCGCGCCTTGTCGGCAATCTGACGGGCTATGCGCCGATCCTGCTGCTCGACGAGATCGCGGCGCATCTCGACGAAGGACGGCGTGCAGCCCTCTTCGATCTCATCGACGGGCTCCGCGGCCAGGCCTTCATGACCGGCACCGACAAATCCATGTTCTCGGCTCTCGGCGAGCGAGCGCAATTCTTTACCGTGGCGCATGGCGGCATTACGGAATCCTAGCGCCTCCTTCTTCGCGATTGTGCTAAACTCCTATACATGGATCCTTTGACCTCAGACGAAATCGCCCGCTATCACCGCCATATCCTCCTGCCGGAGGTCGGCGGCGCCGGCCAGCAAAAATTGAAGGCGGCCCGCGTGCTTGTCATCGGTGCCGGCGGTCTTGGTGCGCCGGTGCTGCAATATCTCGCTGCTGCCGGTGTCGGGACACTCGGTATCGCCGATAACGACCGCGTTTCGCTGTCCAACCTGCAGCGACAGGTGATTCACGACACGGGCACGATCGGCGAGATGAAAACGCAGAGTGCGGCAGACGCCATCGCGCGGCTGAACCCGCATGTGCGCACCATCCGCTTCGAGGAGCGGTTCAGTGCCGACAGCGCCACCCGGCATCTTGCGGGCTTCGATCTCGTCATTGACGGCTCCGACAATTTCGATACGCGCTATGCGGCTGCCGATGCGACCGAAGCAGCGCGCCTGCCGCTGGTGACCGGTGCAGTCGGCCGATTCGATGGGTCGGTGACGACGCTGAAGCCTTACGAAATCGACGCGGATGGCAACCTCAATCCGCGCTATCGCGATCTGTTTCCCGCACCCCCGCCGGAAGGTCTCATTCCGAGTTGCGCGGAAGCTGGCATCATCGGCGCACTGACGGGTGTCATCGGCACGCTGATGGCGATGGAGGCGATCAAGCTCATCACGGGCATCGGCGAACCGTTGATCGGCCGCCTGCTGCTCTATGACGGGCTTTCCTCGCGCTTCGAAACCGTGCGCTATCGCCGCAAACGTGCCCGGGTTGCTGCCGAATGAGCGATATGACGCTTCGTCGCCTCGATGACGGCTTCGATCGCTGGGATGCGTTGCTGGATCTGATCCTGGCGTCCTTCGCCTATATGAACGGACGCATCGATCCGCCCTCCTCCGCACTCGCGCTGACATCCGAAACGCTGAAAGCGAAGGCACTTAGCGAGATCGCTTATGCGGCACTCGATGGCGAGCAGTTGGTCGGCTGCATTTTCTGCCGGCCGGAGGCGGAAAGCCTTTATGTCGGCAAGCTCGCCGTGCTTCCGACGGCACAGGGTAAAGGTATCGGCAAGCGACTGCTGGGCCTGGCCGAGACAACGGCGCGAGAGCTCGGCCTCAAGGCGTTGCGGCTAGAAACGCGGATTGAGCTGGTCGACAACCATGCTACCTTCGCCGCATGGGGCTTTCAGAGGACAGCCGAAAATCGCCACCCTAGCTTCGATCGCACAACATCGATCGAGATGAGCAAGACGATTGCCTAGCGCATCCTCAGCCGGTGGATGGAGCCGTCACGCTTCGCGGGGCGGGATGCGGGTGATGCGGGCACCCAGGGCATTCAGCCGCTCCTCGATGCGCTCATAGCCGCGCTCGATCTGCTGGGCATTGTTGATGACGCTCGTGCCCTCGGCGCACATGGCCGCGATCAACATGGCCATGCCGGCGCGAATATCAGGGCTTTCGAGCTGGGCAGCGCGCAGCTTGGAGGGGCCGGCAACGATGGCACGATGCGGGTCGCACAACACGATACGGGCGCCCATGGCGATCAGCTTGTCGACGAAGAACATGCGGCTTTCGAACATTTTCTCGAACATCAGCACGACGCCATCGCATTGCGAGGCGGTGACGATGGCGATCGACATGGTGTCGGCCGGAAAGGCCGGCCAGGGCTGGTCTTCGATCTTCGGAATATGGCCGCCGAAATCGGGCTGGATCTTCATCTCCTGGCCGGAACGGATGATGAGATCATCGCCGTCGATCTGGCAACGGATACCCAGGCGCTCGAAGGTCATCAGCGTGGAGCGCAGATGCTCGACGCCTGCGCGGCGGATGGCGATTTCCGAGCCGGTGACGGCGGCAAGGCCGATCAGCGAGCCCACCTCGTTGTGGTCGGGGCCGATGCGATGCACCGCGCCGCCGAGCCGCTGACCGCCGTGGATGGTCATCATATTGGTGCCGACCCCCTCAATTCGGGCGCCCATGGCAATCAGGAACCGCGCGAGATCCTGCACATGCGGCTCGGAGGCGCAATTGCGCAGGATCGTCGTCCCCTCGGCGAAAACGGCGGCGCAAAGTGCATTTTCCGTCGCCGTCACCGAGGGCTCGTCGAGAAAGACATCGGCGCCGCGTAAGCCCTCCGTGCGAAAGCTGTAGACGCTGTTGACCGCGATCCTGGCGCCGAGCTGTTCCAGTGCCAGGAAATGCGTGTCGACGCGCCGGCGGCCGATGACGTCGCCGCCGGGTGGCGGCAGCGTGATCTCGCCACAGCGCGCCAGCATCGGGCCGGCAAGCAGGATGGAGGCGCGTATGCGGGCACAAAGATCGGGATCGAGATTGGCGGGGCGAAGCTCCCGCGCTTCGATTTCGAGCTCGTTGCGGCCGAGCCAACGCACGTTTGCGCCGACCGACTGGATCAGCTCCACCAGCGCTTCGACATCGCGGATGCGCGGCACGTTGCTGAGCTCGACACGCTGGTCGGTCAAAAGCGACGCGGCGATGATCGGCAATGCGGCGTTCTTGTTGCCGCTCGGCTCGATCTCGCCCGACAGCTTGAAACCGCCCTCGACTACATATTGAATCCGCTCATGCGGCAGCGCCCGCGCCATCGTTTCCGCCTTTTCCTGATTTGTATTCGTGGTCACCTCTGGGCCGGCTTTATGACATGCACATGACCGGCGAGAGGGAAGTGAGATCAAATTTGCAGCTGGGTATTCAGCCCCATTTCGGCCGGAGAATCAGAACGCTTCGGTCATCGAAACGGCAGCACGCGATTGGGCGGACGATGGCCATCGATGAAGGTGCGGATATTGATGATCACCTTGTCGCCCATGTCGATGCGGCCCTCGAGCGTCGCCGAACTCATATGCGGCAGGATGACCACCTTGCCCTCGTTGGCGAGCTTCACCAGCTTCGGATTGACGGCAGGTTCATTCTCGAAGACGTCGAGACCGGCACCGGCGATCTTGCCCTCGCGCAGGATCTTGATCAGCGCCGTCTCGTCGATAACGTCGCCGCGCGCCGTGTTGACGATGTAGCTCGTCGGCTGCAGCAGCGCCAGGCGGCGGGCCGAGATCAGGTGATAGGTGGCCGGCGTCGACGGGCAATTGACCGAAACGATATCGACGCGGGCGAGCATCTGGTCGAGGCTGTCCCAATAGGTCGCCTCCAGCTCGTCCTCAGTTGCCGGATTGACGCGCTTGCGATTGTGATAGTGGATCGACAGGCCAAAAGCCTTGGCGCGGCGGGCGACGGCCGTGCCGATCCGCCCCATGCCGACGATGCCGATGCGCTTGCCGTGAATGCGGCGGCCGAGCATCCAGGTAGGCGACCATCCAGCCCATTCGCCGGGTTTGTCGGTCAACACGCGCGCACCTTCCGCCAGACGCCGCGGCACGGCAAGGATGAGCGCCATGGTCATATCTGCGGTATCTTCCGTCAGCACATTGGGCGTATTTGTCACGGTGATGCCGCGGCGCGCGGCGGCTTCGACATCGATATGATCCGTGCCGTTGGAGAAGCTGGCAATGAGCTTCATCTGCGGGCCGGCCTCTTCGATCACCTCGGCATCGATGCGGTCGGTGACCGTCGGCACCAGCACATCGACGGAGCGGACAGCCTGGATCAGCTCGGCCTTGCTGCGCGGGCGATCGTCGATATTGAGTTCGGCATCGAAGAGTTCGCGCATCCGCGTCTCCACCGCATCCGGCAGTTTGCGCGTGACGTAGATCTTCGGTTTTTTCTTCGTCGTCATGGCGAGCGGCGATGCCTTGTTCAGATGTTCTTAACCAAGAAGCAGGATAATTTTCCCGTTCCGGGCATTTCTACCAGACCCGCAGGCGAAGACAAACAAAACTCGCTGACGCGATCCGGAGATTTGCCGCTCACCGGAGCGAAAGGTTGCCGGAACGGCGCCTTTGTTATGACGAACGAACGGAAATCCCATGCGTGGCAAAGTATTGAAGTCCTGCGCCATTTTCGCAATCGGCCTGATGATGGCCGCTGCCTCAGCGGATCTTGCCGCCGCCCAGGCGGCCAAGGGGCCGAGCGGCTTGCCGCTGCCGCGCTTCGTCACGCTGAAGTCGAAGCGGGTCAATCTGCGCATCGGTCCGAGCGCCGATTATGCGGTGTCGTGGCTCTACCTCAAACAGGGACTTCCGGTCGAAATTATCCAGGAATATGATAATTGGCGGCGCGTGCGCGATGCCGACGGCACGGAAGGCTGGGTCAACCAGTCGCTGCTGTCGGGCCAGCGTTCGGCGATTGCCGCGCCCTGGATGAAGGGCAAGGGCAAGGCCGTCTTCGTCAATATGCGCCGTGAGTCCCAACCGTCCGCCGCCGTCATCGCCAAGCTTCAGCCCGGCGTGATGATGACCGTCAAGGAATGCACCGGCGACTGGTGCCTCGTCAGCGCCGACGGCACCGAGGGCTGGGTGGCGCAATCCGAGATCTGGGGCGCTTACCCCGGCGAAGCCTTCAAGTAACCAAGCCCGCATCGTTCCTCGGTGAATATAGCCGCGCGATTTTCCGGCGCGGTGATATATCCGGTATCGCAAAGGGAGAGCGGCGATCTTGGGTTATGTGCTTGGCGTCTTCGGCGTTGCTATCGCCACGTTCGTTTCGACTAATATAGACGACATCTTCGTTCTTCTCGGTTTCTTTGCCGATCCTAAATTCCGCTTGAACCAGATTGTCATCGGCCAATATCTCGGCATCGGCGCGCTCTATGGCTTCAGTGCCGTCGCCTCGCTGCTCGTCCTCGTCATTCCCGCCGCCTATATCGGCCTGCTCGGCCTTGCTCCGATCTATTTCGGCCTGAAGCGGTTGTGGGAGATCTGGAATGGTATCGAGACAGGGGATGATGCGGAAGATCACCGGAAGGCCTCGGCTGGGCACGGCAACATAGCGGCCGTCGCCCTTGTGACGATCGCCAATGGCGGCGACAATATCAGCATCTACACGCCGCTTTTCGCCACCCGCTCGGCTTATGAGACCCTGATCATAGGCTGCATTTTTGCTGTGCTGACGGCGGCGTGGCTGGGCGCGGCCCATTCCCTCGTCAATCATCCGAAGTTCGGAGCACCGATCAGGCGACACGGACACAGGGTCGTGCCATTCGTGCTGATCGCGCTCGGCATCCTCATCCTGTATGAGGCGGGAACCGCGAGGCTCTTCGGGCAATGAGCCTTGCCCGGCGAATTTATAGTAAAAGCCGCCCAGCGAACTGCTGGAGGCGGCTTCCATGAGCTGTTGATGGCGAATCTGAAGACGGTCAGAGCAGCTGGAATTCCTTCGCGGCCTCCGAGAGCGACCGCATCGGCCGGGGGCCGATCTGCTCGATGACGATGGCCGCCGCGAGATTGCCGAGCTTGGCGCAATCTTCCAGGCTACGGCCCTGCGTATAGCCGAACAGGAAACCGGCGGCGAAAAGATCGCCGGCGCCGGTCGTGTCGACACGCTCCTCAATGGGGTGGGCATCGACGACATAGCGTTCGCTGCCGCGCACGATGACGGCGCCGTCCTTGCCCGTCGTCACGGCGGCGATCTTGCAATCGGCCGCAATGAGCTTCAGCGCCTTCTCGAAGTCATCGGTCTCGTAGAGCGAGAGGGCTTCGTCGCGATTGGCGAAGACGATATCGACGGTGCCGGAGCGCATGAGATCGAGAAATTCGTCGCGGTAGCGGCCGACGCAGAAGCTGTCGGACAGCGTCATCGACATTTCACGGCCATTGTCGTGGGCGATGCGGGCGCATTCGCGGATAGCTTCCTTGGCGCGCGGCGGATCCCAGAGATAGCCTTCGAAATAGGTTACCTTGGCATCGGCTACGACGTCCGCCTCGACATCTTCCGGACCGAGTTCGACGCAGGCGCCAAGATAGGTGTTCATGGAGCGCTCGCCATCTTCCGTGACAAAGATCATCGAACGAGCGGTCGGCGGGAAGGTGCCCTGCGCCTTGGTTTCGTAGTGTACGCCCTGGGCGCGGATGTCATGCGCGAAGATCTGGCCGAGCTGGTCTTCGGCGACCTTGCCGAAATAAGCCGCCTTGCCGCCGAAACTCGCGACACCTGCCGCCGTGTTGCCGGCACTGCCGCCCGAGGCTTCGAGAGCCGGTCCCATGCGCGAATAAAGCAGTTCGGCGCGCTCGGCGTCGATGAGGTTCATCGCGGCTTTGGTGATGTTGTTGTCGATCAGGAACTGATCGTCGCAACGGGCGATAATGTCGACGATGGCATTGCCAACGGTCAGTACATCGAAGCGAGTCATCTATTGGAGGATCCCGGTGTTGGTGATAGCCGGTATCCGGTATTATCGGTTTTTCCGAAGTTTGGAAGAAAAATCAGCGCCGGCACGGCCAACTTGAGCTCAATCAGTCATTTGCCTGTCACTTTCTATCTTTAAATGCTTATCAAGCGGCTGGGATGGGAAGCTCGAAAGACTTCCGAGCCAGTCTGGGAAGGAATGATGCCTTCCGCCTCACCGGTACGCGGGCCGACCACGGATGAACTGGCGGCATGTGCACCGGGGGGACTTTCCGGCGAGGCCGGATACACAAGCGGGCATTGCCCGCTTTTTTGTTTTTACAGGTCCTCACACCTACAAGGCGCCGCGATCCGTCAGATCCGTTCCTGGTATTTTAAGCTTTTGATTTTGTGCATGTCGTCTTCGCAAAACCGCTCCGCACTTTTGCGCGACATGCTTTGAGCAAGCTGCTACAACTCCTTGATCGCTCTTCCTAAGCCCCGATTTTCACGGCCCCCGCCCGGCATGTCCGAAATTCTCATCGACGTCCTCCCCGTCTTTCTGCTCATTCTCGTCGGCTGGGTCATCGTGCGCACCGGCCTGCTGAAAGCCGATGTCGGCGAAGCAATGAGCGAGTTCGTCTTCAAGGTCGCCGTGCCGCTCCTGCTGTTCCAGACCATTGCCGAGGCGAATTTTCGCGGTGCTTCGCCCTTTCGGCTATGGCTCGCCTATTTCTCCGGTGTCGCCGTCACCTGGGCTGCCGGCCACATCGTTGCGACGCGGATGTTCGGGCGGGACGCACGGATCGGCGTGCTGGCCGGCGTCTCATCCGCCTTCGCCAATACGATCTTCATCGGCCTGCCGCTGGTGGGACGCACCGTCGGGCCGGACGGCGTCATGGCGATGTCGATTCTGATTGCCGTGCACCTGCCGACCATGATGATCGCCGGCACGCTGCTGATGGAGCAGGCCGAGCGCAAGGAGAATGCCGGCGCCGGCCGCAGCACCAGCGAATTGCTGCGGCAGGTCGGCAGGAACCTGGTGCGCAATCCGCTTGTCATCGGGCTCTTTTGCGGCCTTGTCGTTCACCTCACAGGCGTTCCCATCCCCGCGACGCTCGGCACCGTGGTCGACAGCATCGCCAACATCGCCGGCCCGGCGGCGCTGATCTCGCTCGGCATGGCGCTGCGCCAATACGGATTGTCGGGCAATCTCGGCATCACCAGCGTGATTGCCGGCTTCAAGCTGCTTCTGCTGCCGGCCTGCGTACTGGCGGCGGGTCTTCTGCTCGGCCTCAGCCCGGAATGGCGGGCGGCACTCGTGCTCACCGCCGCCGTTCCCACAGGTGTGAACGCATGGCTGATTGCCAATCGCTTCGGCGTCGGTCACAGTCTCGCTGCCTCGACGATTACCTTGACGACGGCGCTCGGGGCATTCTCGGTGTCGCTCTGGGCCTATCTGCTCGCCTAGCGCCGGTCCGGATCCGCCGACTTGCAATGGCATATCTCCACATTCGGAGAAGCAGGCAGGAAAATGGTCATATATTTGCGCATCCCGGCCTTCCCACCCGGAGCGCAGCAAAGGATGGCACATGAATATTGCAGCTCCAGTTACCAATCCAGCGGCCGCCTATTCACAGAAGGTTTTCGTGCTGCAGGGCGGCGGCGCGCTCGGCTCCTACCAGGCCGGCGCCTTTCAGGCGCTCAGAGAACAGAATATCGAACCAGACTGGATCGCCGGCATCTCGATCGGCGCCATCAACGCCTCCATCATGGCCGGTAACGTGCCGGGCGAGCGGCTCGAGAAGCTGCGCTCCTTCTGGAACAAGGTCACCATTCAGCTTCCGGTCGACCTCCTGATGGAGCGGCAGCGAGAAACGAACCCTTTCTATCGCACCGTCAGCAGCTGGTGGGTATCGACCTTCGGCGTGCCTGGCTTCTTCTCGCCCTGGCAGCTCCCGGCCTGGTTTCAAGCGCGCGGCTCGGCGGGTGCCACCAGTGTCTACGATACCGAACAATTGCGCCAGACGCTGCTCGATCATGTCGATTTCGACCGGATCAACCATGGTCCGGTGCGCCTCAGCCTCGGCGCGGTCAATGTGCGCACCGGCAATTTCGCATTCTTCGACAACCGGGACATCAAGATCGCGCCCGAGCACGTCATGGCGAGCGGCGCGCTGCCGCCCGGCTTTCCAGCGATCAAGATCGGCGGTGAATATTATTGGGATGGCGGTCTCGTCTCGAACACGCCTCTGACCTATGTGCTACGCAACGGCGCCGCAATCGATACGGTCGTCTTCCAGGTCGATCTCTTCAGCGCCATCGGCCCGCTGCCGCAGGACCTGGAAGAGGTGGAAGAGCGGCGCAAGGACATCACCTATTCGAGCCGCACCCGGCTCAACACCGATCTCTTTCTCGAACGCCATCGCCTGCGGCGAGCAATATCCGAGCTTTATGCGCGCCTTCCAGAAGAGGCCAAAGCCGATCCGGAAATCAGTAAGCTGGAGCAGCATTGCTCCGACTATGGCGTCACCATTATTCACATGATCTATCGCAACAAGCAGTTCCGCTCGCATTCGAAGGACTACGAGTTTTCGGCGCTATCGATGCACGAGCATTGGGAGGCCGGCTTGCGCGATGCCCGCAAGGCGCTGGCCGCGGAAGACTGGCGCACGCCTCCGAGCGCCGTGGATGGTCTCAAGGTCTTCGACCTCGATCAGAGAACGAAATCACGCCGCCATTCGGTCTGAACAGCAGCATGAAAAACCCGGCTCCTGGCAGCCGGGTTTCAATCCATCATTCAGATTATCTCAGTTCGTAGCGGCCGGTGCGTTCGGATCCGGCAACGGCACCTGCGTATCGGCCAGCGTACGCAGATAGGCGATCACGTTGGCGCGGTCCTCTTCCTTCGGCAGACCGGCAAAGCCCATCGCCGTACCGGCGACGAACTTCTTCGGAGCTGCGAGGAAGTGATAGAGATGATCATAGGTCCACTTTTCCGAACCGCCCTTGGAAAATTCCTTCATGCCGGCGGAATAGGCAAAGCCCTCGTGTTCGGCGACCGGACGGTCGACAATGCCCCAGAGATCGGGGCCGACCTTGTTCGGTCCTCCCTTCTCTCCGGAATGACAGGCCTGACACTTCTTGAAGATGGCTTCGCCGGCTTTGGCGTCAGCCTTCTGCAGCAGCTGGGCGATCGGCGTTTCCGCCTTGGCGGCCGCACCCTTGTCACCGCCTGCAGCCGGCTCCTCGGTCGCAACAATCGCGAAACCGGGTTTTTCCGGTGTCTCTGAATGGAAAATAAATCCTGACGCGAGCGACACGGACTTCAACACGAACAGCGTGGCCAGAAGCGCCCCGACACCCATGTTCACGTAGGATGAATTCATCTGCTATGCTCCCCTCGCCGCCGGCATCCTCCGCCGGCCCATCTTGAATTCGCGCGAAACCTATGTCTTTTGGCTGTTTCTTGCAACTCTGTAAACGGTCTCCACCGTGAGACGTTTTGACACTTTTCCCTCGGGAATAGAAGGCCCAACAATGACTGATCCGAATTTAGACAAGACGCTGGTCCTCATTCCCGCCCGCATGGCCTCCACGCGCCTGCCGGGCAAGCCGCTGGCTGACATTTGCGGTCTGCCCATGATCGTACAGGTTGCCAAGCGCGCGCGCGAGGCGGCGATCGGTCGCATCGTCGTCGCCGTCGACCATGAGGATACCTATGCCGCCGTCGCCAATGCCGGCTTCGAGGTCGTCATGACGCGCACCGACCATCAATCCGGCTCGGACCGCATTTACGAGGCGCTGCAGGCGGTCGATCCTGAAGGTCGCGCGGAGATTGTCGTCAATGTGCAAGGCGACCTGCCGACCATCGATCCAGCAACCATCCGCGCCTCGCTGCGCCCGCTGGAAGATCCGGCCGTCGACATCGCGACGCTGACCGTCGAGATCAAAGACGAAGAAGAAAAGACTGCGCCGAGCGTCGTCAAGGTCATCGGCTCGCCGATCTCGGAGAGCCGCCTGCGCGCGCTCTATTTTACCCGCACGACCGCCCCCTACGGCAAGGGACCGCTCTATCACCATATCGGCCTCTACGCTTACCGCCGCGCTGCACTCGCGAAATTCGTGAGCCTCGGCCCATCGACGCTGGAATTGCGCGAATCACTGGAGCAGCTGAGGGCGCTGGAGGCCGGCATGCGCATCGATGTCGAGATCGTTGACACGGTCCCGCTCGGTGTCGATACTCCCGCCGACCTCGAAAAGGCCAGACGCATCCTCTCCGCCGCTTCTCTCTGACGGCATTCCCCCAAGGGCAGTCCCATGATTACCAAGACCAACAAGATCTCCTTCCAGGGCGAGTACGGCGCCAATTCCGATATGGCCAGCCGCGACATGTTCCCGACCATGGAGCCGCTGCCCTGCCAAACCTTCGAGGATGCCCTTACCGCCATCGAGAACGGCGATGCCGATCTCGGCATGATCCCGATCGAAAACACGATCGCCGGCCGCGTCGCCGACATCCATCATCTGCTGCCGGAATCGCGCCTGCATATCGTCGGCGAATATTTCATGCCGATCCGCTTCCAGCTGATGGTGCTGCCAGGCGTAAAGAAGGAAGAAATCCGCACGGTGCATAGCCATATCCATGCGCTCGGCCAATGCCGCAACATCGTCCGCGCCAACGGCTGGAAGCCTGTCATTGCCGGCGATACGGCGGGGGCTGCCAAGCTGATCAAGGAAACCGGCGACCGCAGCATGGCGGCGCTGGCGCCGCGGCTTGCGGCCGATCTCTATGGGCTGGAAATCATTGCCGAGAATGTCGAAGACACCGAAAACAACATGACGCGCTTCGTCATCCTGTCGCGCGACGAGGACTGGACGGAACGCAGTTCGGCGGACGAAAAGATCGTCACGACTTTCGTCTTCAACGTCCGCAACATTCCAGCCGCCCTCTACAAGGCGCTCGGCGGCTTCGCCACCAACGGCATCAACATGACGAAGCTGGAAAGCTATCAGCTCGGCGGCCGTTTTGTCGCAACGCAGTTCTATGCGGACATCGAGGGCCACCCTTCGGATCCGCATGTGCGCCGCGCGCTGGAGGAACTGCGTTTCTTCTCCGAAAAGGTCCGGATCCTGGGCGTCTACAAGGGTCATCCGACGCGGGGCGATCTCTAACATTCGACGCGAACCCGGGCCACCTCGTGGTTCGAGGCAGCACCGTTTTCGCCGCGCTTGACGGCGCCGCTCCCCACCACGAGGCGGATAACGCCCTGTGGCGAGGCACAAAAGATCAGTCCTCGTGGTGAGGTGCGGAGCTCGAAGAGCAAAGCCTTGAACCCCGAGGGCGAGTGGTTAAACCGCTACAATTCCACGGCTAGCTATCCTTCGGCGTTGGTCACGACCTCGATGCGATGCCCGTCCGGATCGATGACGAAGGCGGCGAAATAAGCCGGCCCGTAATGTGGTCGAACACCAGGTGCGCCATTATCCTTGCCGCCATGAGCCAATGCGCCCTGATGGAACAGGACGACAGCCTCGCGGCCCTGTGCAGTAAAGGCGAGATGAAAGCCTGGGCCTGGTGCATGAGCCTCTTTGCCGCGCAGTTTGATGGCGAACTTATCGCCGCCACCCGGCGGGCCATATCCGATCGCCTGGTCGGGATCGCCGGGGGTCAAGTCTTCCCAAACCCTGACATAACCGAGCGGCGCAAATGCTGCGTCATAGAAGGCGGCGGCTTTCTCGATATCGGATACACCGAATGAAATATGATGGAGCAACTGTTCCTCGCGTGGTTTTGGGTGCATCGATCAGTGTCTTTGCAAATGCTGGAAGTCAACACAAACGGAGGACGCGAGGTTCCGCAAGCTGATGTTATGAAATAGCCTTTGCCTATCATCTCAAGCCCCTCATCCGACCTCCTGAGCTTGCCGAAGGGCGGCCATCTTCTCCCCGCAAGCGGGGAGAGAGGGCTAAGGTGAGGGGCAGGCAGGGCATGAATTCACTTATCCGGCTCACAAACGCGCAGGCGATGGCCGTCGGGATCGAGAACGACGAAGGTCGGGCCGAAATCCATCGTCGTCAGTTCCTGCGCGATCGGTAGGCCGCGTGCCTTCCAATCCCTGTAGTGCTGCTCGACGGCACCGGCGCCTTCGACCATGAAGCCCAGTTCGCCGCGATTGCCGATGGCGGAAGGCTGCGGCTCAACGCTGCTGCGGCGCCAGAGGCCGAGACTGAGGCCGTTGTCGAGTGCAAAGGCTACGAAATTCGGCGAGGCGAAGGCCGGCTCACGGCCGAAGAGATCGCGATAGAACGGCGTGCTTTCGCCGGGGTCCTTGACGTAGAAGATGATGAGGTTGGGGCTTGTCATTTGGATATTCCTCTTGTTTTGGTGGAATTAAGGGCATGCGGATAGGGCCGGCGAACGGAACAAAGTTCGCCGGAGATGACCGTGTCATTGCCTGGTTGGGTGCTTGCGAAGATGCGCTTCCAAAGAGCATTGCACTGTTGAGATCAGCGCCTTGCGCTCGGATGTTTGATTATGCGTATGTCGTTATCGCGAAGGCCGCGACGAGCTCCCGCGACCGGCCTCAGTGCATCCGATCTTCCTCTCGATACGGAGCACAGCCGTCCAGGAAGCCCAGATCCCGTTTCACGGAATCCGGTACTTCTTCGATATCGAGGCGATTCCACCGGCGGGTGAAATAGCCAAGCGCGATCTCAGAAAGACGATCCAGCCATGACCGATGCTTGCCTCTGTGCGCCTCGACGTCGCCGCGATGCATTCCTTTCATCGTGATGAAAACGCTGCTTGCCATGATCGGTCCTCCTTCCTGTCTGGATGGAGCCGATTATAACTATCCCTGCTGACAGTTTCTGGCAGTAGCATCGCGCCAGCCAGTCAATTATGGGCAATGCCCTCTTTGGCTTGCCATTCTCTTGCAAGCGCGACGCGACGGCGCGGGTAGCGCGCCTCGAGCACCGCGAAATCGACGATGCGGTCGGCGCGGAAATGGCGGAAATCCTGGCGCAGCTCGCACCATGCCATGATGATGCGGGAATTGTCGAAATAGCCGAGCGCGAAGGGCCAGATACGGCGGGTGGAAATGGCGCCGTTCACATCGCCATAGGTCAATTGCACCATGCGTTCGGTGCGGATCGCCTTGCGCATCAGGGAGAGATCGGCCTTGTCTTCCGTGATGCGGCGCGTGCCGACGACCACGGCGGCCTGATCGATCGCCTCGCGCATCTCTGGAGGCAGAACGGCAGCGATCTTGGCGAGAGCATCGGTTCCGGCTGCCGCCAAGCGGGCATCGGTTGCTCGCGCTACCCATCTCGACCCCAGCACCAGCGCCTCGATCTCGTCTTGCGAAAACATCATCGGCGGCAGCATGAATCCGGGCTTCAGAACATAACCGATGCCGGGCTCGCCCTCGATCATAGCGCCTTGCGACTGCAGACTGGCGATATCGCGATAGAGCGTGCGCAGGCTGACGCCGGTTTCCTCCGCCAGAACGGCACCGCTCACCGGACGACGATAGCGCCGCAGCGTCTGCAACAGCGTCAGCAAGCGTTCGGAGCGGGCCATGGCAGGATAGTCCTAGCGCTTCCATTCCACCCAGTCGCGCATCAAGCGATGGGCGATGGCGCCCTTGGGCGGAGATGTGTTGCCGGAAGCCGAGACGCGGTCGAGCATGGCGAGCGTCTCCTCCGGGGTAAACCAGCGGCAATCCTCGAGCTCGGCCTCATCCATATGAATGTCCGTCGACTTGGCCTCGGCATAGCAGCCAATCATAAGGGAATGCGGCATGGGCCAGGGCTGGGAAGCATGGTAGCGCACGCGGCCGATATGAATGCCGGATTCCTCATGCGTCTCTCGACGCACCGCATTCTCGATGGTTTCACCCGGTTCGACGAAACCGGCGAGACAGGAATACATGCCCGGCGCGAAATGATGGCTGCGGCCGAGCAGGCAGCGATTCCTCTCCTCGTCGATGCAAAGCATGATGACCACAGGGTCCGTGCGCGGGAAGATCGTATGTTCGCAGGCCGTGCAGACCCGCTTGTAGCCGCCGATCCGGCTGTCCATGACCGAGCCGCAGCGGCCGCAGAAGCGGTTGTCACCATTCCAGCGGAGGAGGCTCATGCCCTGAGCGGCCTCGCCCAGGATTTCGCCTTCGAGCAGCAGGTCGCGCCAGAGGGAGCGCATGTCGGCGGGCTTATACTGGCTGGCAAGCTCGTCGGCATTGACCCGCACCGGCACGGCAAGCCTGGGCTCGCCGGTCTTGCGATAGCCGAGCAACACGGCTTCCTCCCAATTCGGATCGAGTTCCTGCAGCTCGTAGCGGGCAAACAGCGGGTCGAGTACCTGCCCGTCATGCTTCAGGACAAGCCGATCCTGTGCGAATGCCAGGATATGCGTGCCGTCCTTGGCGAGGGCCTGCTTGATCGATTCCTCGTCGCGATGCTCGGCATCCCGGTTGAGCTGGTTTTCCGCAAAGGCGGTGAGACTGCTGGCTTCGGGATGCGGCGCATCCGAGGAAAAGATGGAATGGCTCATTGTGAAAGCGTTTCCCGCAACTTGGCTATGAGGTTGTTCATGTCTTCGTCCGAATAGGGTTCGGCCTTGCCGTAGCCCCAGACGGGGCCTGGCCAGTTGGCATCACCTTCGAACCGCGCAATCACATGAACATGAAGCTGACGGACGATATTTCCAAGTGCCCCGACATTGATTTTTGTCGCCCCCGTCACCGTCTTCAGGGCGCTTGCGACCTTATCCGTTTCGAAGGTCAGCAGGATCCGGTCGAGCGGGGTCAGCTCGAAAACCTCCGATTTGCCGGGCCTGCGGGGGATCAGCACCAGCCACGGCCAGCGGCTATCCTTCATCAGCCGCACGTCGCACAGGCCGGTGATGGCGACGGAAACGCTGTCATTCGCCAGACGGTCGTCGAGCGTAAACTCCTTCAAGGGGGCATCCTCCATTGTTTTATCAAATGTTTAGCAGTTTTTTTTGACCTTGGCTTGCTTTTGATGACGATATTGCCGATATGTGCATCCGGGAGGTTGGTGGTGGACGAGCCACTCGCCAACCGGGTCAGGTCCGGAAGGAAGCAGCCCTAACGAGCCCGGCACGGGTCATCGTGCCAGCCTCCCACCCTTTCCGAAAGCAGGACCCGGCTTTCCGGGCGACAAGCAGGGCACCGGGCAAAAAGCAGGGCGATGAGCGACAGCGAGCGACAAGCAAAAGATGCCGCCTCGACCGGCACCGGTTACCGGGTGCTGGCCCGCAAATACAGACCCAAGGACTTCACGGACCTGATGGTCGGCCAGGAGCCGATGGTTCGCACGCTGACCAACGCGTTCGAGACCGGCCGCATCGCCCAGGCCTATATGCTGACCGGTGTTCGCGGTGTCGGCAAGACCACCACCGCCCGCATCCTGGCCCGCGCCCTCAACTACAAGACCGCTGCCGTCGATCGGCCCACGATCGACCTGCGCGAACCCGGCGAGCATTGTCAGGCGATCATGGAAGGCCGGCATGTCGATGTCATCGAGATGGACGCCGCCTCCCACACCGGTATCGACGATATCCGGGAAATCATCGAGCAGGTGCGCTACCGGCCGGTTTCGGCCCGCTACAAGGTCTACATCATCGACGAAGTGCACATGCTGTCGACGGCGGCCTTCAACGGGCTGCTGAAGACGCTGGAAGAGCCGCCCGAGCATGTGAAGTTCATTTTCGCCACCACCGAAATCCGCAAGGTTCCGATCACGGTGCTGTCGCGCTGCCAGCGCTTCGACCTGCGCCGCATCAGCGCCTCCGATCTCGTCGGCCTGTTCACCACCATCACCGGCAAGGAAGGCATCGAGGCCGAGCCGGAAGCGCTCGCCATGATCGCCCGCGCCGCCGAAGGTTCGGCGCGCGACGGCCTGTCGCTGCTCGACCAGGCGATCGCCCATGGCAGCGGCTATGTTGCTGCCGATGCGGTACGCGCGATGCTTGGACTTGCCGACCGCGCCCGCATTGTCGATCTCTTCGGCCACATCGTCAAAGGCGACGTCGCCGCGGCACTGGCCGAATTCAACGGCCAGTACGAGGCCGGCGCCAACCCTGTCGTCGTGCTGACCGACCTTGCCGATTTCACCCATCTCGTGACCCGCCTCAAATATATGCCCGATGCCGCCGACGATCCGTCGCTCAGCGAAATCGAGCGCACGAAAGCGGCGGAATTCGCGCAAGGGGTCGCGGTAACGGCACTTTCCCGCATCTGGCAGATGCTGCTCAAGGGCATTACCGAGACTGAGAATGCCTCGCGCACCGCCGGCGCTGCCGAAATGGTGCTGATCCGTCTTGCGCATGCCGCCCACCTTCCCGCACCCGAAGATGCGGCACGCAGGCTTGCCGAATTTTCCGACGGCAATGGCGGTTCCCGCCCCTCACCGTCTCCGAGCGGCGGCAATGGCGGCGGAGCAGTGTCCTATCAGGGCAGCGCCATGGCCCGCGCGGTCGAAACGCCGGCGCCACGGCCTGCACCTTCCGCCCCGGTCGCCATGTTGCGCGCCGTGCCGAATACACAGCCGGATTCGCAGCCCGTCGGCCGCATCGAGACGAAACCAGCCGAAGCGCCGAAGTCGCTCGTGCCGGTCAATTCGATGGCTGATATCGCCGAACTTGCGAGCCAGAAGCGGGATCCGAAGATGAAGGCGCTGGTGCGCACCTTCGTGCGCCCGGTCAAGCTGGAGCCGGGAAGGCTCGATGTGAGCCTGGCCCCCGGTGCTCCCGGCACGCTGCTGAATGAGCTTGCCGTCAAGCTGAAGGAATGGACCGGCATCCACTGGATCGTCAGCCTGAGCCGCGAAGAGGGCCAGCCGACACTTGTCGAGGCAGAAGCGAACGCCCAGAAGCAGCGAGTCGCCGATGCACGGCAAGACCCCGATGTCGCGGCGATCCTGGCGCAATTTCCGGGCGCAAAGATCATCGACGTGCGCGTGCGGGCACCCGAGACGGACGACGAAGAGGAAGCAGCCGCCCCGCCGGCGGTCGCCGAATCCGTCGATGGCGATATCCTGCCGGGCGACGATATAGAATTCTAAGGGTAGGATAGCGGGCAGCGGAACCGCGTGGCTCGACGCTCGTGGCGGCCGACGGCCCATCTGAGCCGATGGGAAATAGAAGCATTTAGAAGAAGGACCAATAACGATGCGCGACATCATGGGCATGATGGGCAAAGTGAAGGAAATGCAGGCCAAGATGGAGAAGATGCAGTCGGAGATCGCCGACATTCGCGTCGAAGGCAAGGCCGGCGGCGGCCTCGTCACCGTCACCGTCAACGGCAAGGGCCTGATGGTCGGCCTCAAGATCGATCCCTCGCTCTTCAAGGAAGACGATGTCGAAATCCTCGAAGACCTGATCGTCGCCGCCAATAAGGATGCCCAGGAAAAGGCCGAGGCGATCGCCGCCGAAAAGACGCGCGAGCTGACTGCCGGCCTGCCGATCCCGCCCGGTTTCAAGCTGCCGTTCTGAGGCGGGCACGCTCCCCCATCAGAGCGTGATGCCGAAAAGTGTGGGCGGTTTTCGGACGACATCACGCTCTATTCTTTGATGCTAGGGCGGATTCAGATTCTAGGTCGACTCGACCTAAAATCATACAGCTCTAGCGGGCGGCCGCCTTGCGGATCAGATCGCGGCCAATCGCCTTTACAGGTTCGTTTCGCAGCACCAGCGATGTCGTCACCGCGCCATGGCGGGCAATGGAATCGACGATGGTTTCAAGGTCAGCCGGTGTCGGCACGAGAACCTTGAGCAAAAAGCAATCTTCGCCCGTCAGCCTCAGCACCTCGATAATCTCGGGCATTTCCGAAAACTGCTTGAGATAGGGCCGGATATGCTCATGCGTGGTCCGCAGCCGGATGACCGCCATCATGCCGAGCCCGACGGCAGCGGGATCGACGACCGCTCGATAACCAGCGATGACGCCGCGCTCCTCCAGCCGCTTCAGCCGCTCCGATGCCGCCGGCTGCGACAGGCCGACACGGCGGCCGAGCTCCGATACCGAGATTCGCCCGTCCTGCTGCAGGATTTCGATGATCGATAGATCCGTCGGATCCAGTCCTCTTTCGATAGTATCCATGGCTCACCTTCAATTCATCGGTTGGTGAAAGTTTTATCCGATGGATTGCAATGTCAATCGGCATCCCGGCATGCCAGCTTTTCTCCGGGAAAGACCATGGAGAAAGGATAGAGATGAGCGATATCATCACGCTACCGGGCCTGGGGGGTTCGGGCGAAGGTCACTGGCAGACATGGTGGGAACGGCAGGATTCCAGCATGCGCCGCTTCCAGCCTTCCAGCTGGGACAGGCCAATACTCACGGATTGGATTGCCGCGCTCGAGCGCGAAATCTCGCGCTCCAAAACGCCGCCGATCCTGATCGCGCATAGCCTTGCCTGCCAGCTGATCGCCCATTGGGCGCCTATCAAGAAGGCGGCGATCCTCGGCGCGTTCATGGTGGCCGCGCCTGATCCCACGGGCGAAATCTATCTTGCCGAGGCCGGCAGCTTTGCCGATCCGCCACGGCAGCGGTTGCCTTTTCCATCCCTGCTCGTCGCCAGCGCCGACGATCCTTTCAGCTCCTTCGACCATGCGCGCCGCAGTGCCGAAAGCTGGGGCAGCGCCTTCGTCGATGTCGGGTCACGCGGGCATATCAATGCGGCATCCGGACTGGGTGACTGGCCGGAAGGCAAGGCAATCTTCGGGCGTTTTCGCGCCGAGCTTAGCTGAACGCAAATCCTGCATTTGGAAAAGCCGCGCCGGAATGCTATCTCTGGCGCTCTTCTTCCAGATATCGTCCAGCCTGCCCCTGTTGGAGGGAATGCGATGAGCCTATCGACGCTGCTTGTTTTTGCCGGTGCCTTGTTCATTGCGGCGGGATCGCCGGGACCGAACATCGCGGCACTCGTGGCGCGCGTGCTGACGAAGGGCGCGCGCAACGTGCTGCCCTTCCTCTCCGGCATGTGGCTCGGCGAGGCGATCTGGTTGACCTGCGCCGTTGCCGGCCTTGCGACCATTGCCGAAACCTTCCACCTCGCCTTCGTGGTGATCAAGTGGCTTGGCGTCGCCTATTTGCTCTATCTTGCCTGGAAGATGTGGTTTGCCTCCTCCGATAGTGCGAGAGAGGAACTACCGGACGAACAATCAGCCATACGGCTCTTCCTCGCGGGCTTCACAGTCACCATGGGCAATCCCAAGATCATGGTGTTTTACGTGGCGCTGTTGCCCTCAATCATTGATCTGCATGCCGTCACGATCTCCGGCTGGGCCGAGCTGGTGGCGACGATGTTTGCGGTGCTTGTCGTCATCGACCTCTCCTGGGCGATGCTGGCGGCCAAAGCCAGAACCTTCCTCAGGAGCCGCCGCGCCGTGCGCATCGCCAATCGCGCCAGCGCCGGCACCATGGCAGGCGCGGCCGTTGCGATTGCCATGCGGTGAGTTCAGACCGCTGCGTCGCTTTCGATGAGTGCACGCAGCTTGTGATGGACGGGCGCCGCCAGATAGCGCGCCCGATCCTCCGGTTACAATCGCCTGCCGAATGTCGCCATCATTTCCGGCATTGTCACCCTCTCGCCAGCATAAGGCAGATAGGTGACCGGCATATCAGCGCTCACCGTGCCGCTCGCAAGAACGCGGCAATAGATGCCGGGCCGCCCGGCCTGGACGTATCGCTTAACGAATTGTCGATCGCCTATCTTCGCCGCGAAGGTGGAGCAGGGAATGCGCGCCGAGGTGACTTCCAAAACAAGATCGCTGGCTATGAATTGGTCGCCGACGGCGATCTGGCAATTGTCCAGGCCTTCGATGACGAGGTTTTCGCCAAAGGCGCCGGGCTCCAGCGATCGTCCAAGCTCGCTTGCCCACCAGTCCAGCGTCAGGGAACCCTCGACATAAACGGCCTGATCACGGCCGCCATGATGCCTGCGATTGCAGATGGCATCGCCGAGCAGCCCCAGCTCGTCGATCATGACGGCACCGCTGACTGCGTGCTTATTGATCCCGGTCTTCGCCTTCTTGCCCGGCAGCGTTTCAGGGGCACCGCGGCACACGGCCAGAATTTTCATCACTCAACCGTTCCTTCCGAGATTCCGTTCTTGAAGCTTATGAGCTAAAAGCCTCCCATGGCAAAGCGAGTCACCGGCCCCGAAATCGAAAAACTCATCCAGCTCCTGGCGAAAGTACCGGGCCTCGGGCCGCGCTCGGCCCGGCGCGCGGCGCTGCATCTGATCAAGAAGAAGGACCAGCTGCTCGGCCCGCTATCCCATGCCATGGGCGATGCCTATGACAAGGTGAAGATCTGCTCGCGTTGCGGCAATGTCGATACCGTCGATCCCTGCACCGTCTGCACCGACGATCGGCGCGACCAATCCGTCATCATCGTCGTCGAGGACGTCTCCGATCTCTGGGCGCTGGAACGATCAGGTGCGATGAACGCCGCCTATCACGTTCTCGGCGGCGTGCTGTCGCCGCTTGACGGCGTCGGACCTGACGATCTCAACATTCGCGGATTGATCGCCCGCGTCAGCGAGGGCGGCGTCCGCGAAGTCATCATCGCCGTCAACGCAACGGTCGAAGGGCAAACCACAGCACACTATATAACCGACCAGCTTGATGGCCTCGAGGTCAAGATCACCCGCCTTGCCCATGGCGTGCCCGTCGGCGGCGAGCTCGACTATCTCGACGAAGGTACGCTTGCGGCGGCGCTGAGGGCGCGGACGGCGATTTGATTTGAGAGCTGCAACAGAGGAAAGAGTATGAGGAGAGTTTTTACCCCCCTCTGTCAGCTTTCGCTGACATCTCCCCCACAAGGGGAGAGATTGGTCGCCCGCAGCGGAGATCGGCCTCAAACCAATATCCTGCCTGCAGATGCCGAGAGAAATTTTACGAATAAGGGTCGCAGCGAACTCCCAACAATCTCCCCTCTTGTGGGGGAGATGTCGCGGCAGCGACAGAGGGGGGTATCAGCGGCTCGACATGCGCAAAGGCTGCTTTCCCTACTCTGCGTCCTCCTCCTCGCCCTTCTCCCCCTCCCCGCGCTCGCCGCCTCGAAAGCTGATGTCGAAGCGCAGTTTCAGGCCTGGATTCAAAAGGATCTGTGGCCTGAAGCGCGAAAGGCAGGAATATCCGAAAAAACTTTCCAGGCTGCCTTCACTGGCGTGACGCTGAACTGGAATCTGCCGGATCTTGAGCCGCCGGGCTTCCCGAAGCCGGAGCAACAGGCGCAGAGCCAGGCCGAATTCTCCTCCCCCGCCCCCTATTTCAATGAGGCACGGCTGCAGAAACTGGCCGTAACGGGGCGAAGCCTCGCCTCGCAATATGGGCCAGTGCTGAGGCGGATCGAAAAGACCTACGGCGTGCCGGGGTCGATCCTGCTTGCGATTTGGGGCCGCGAGACCGGCTTTGGCATCGCCAAGCTGCCGAATTCGGCGGTCCAGGTGCTGGCGACCAAAGCCTTCATGTCGACGCGCAAGGACATGTTCCGCAATGAGCTGATCGCTGGGCTGCGCATCCTCGAACATGGCGATGTCACGCCGGATCAGTTCAAGGGCTCCTGGGCCGGTGCACTCGGCCAGCCGCAGTTCATGCCGACAAACTACCTTAAATTCGCCGTCGACTTCGATGGCGACGGCCATCGCAACATCTGGACCTCGGTGCCGGACACGCTGGCATCCATAGCTAACTATATGGTTCAGAAGGGCTGGCAGCGCGGCCGTGGCTGGGGCTATGAAGTCGCCATCCCGCAGAACGTGTCCTGCGCGCAGGAAGGGCCTGATCTCGCCAAGCCGATTTCGCAATGGGCTTCGCTAGGGATCAAGCCGGTTTCCGGCAAGACCCTCCCGGCAGACGAATTGCGGGCGAGCGGGATGATGCTGGTACCGGCTGGCCGCGACGGGCCGGAATTCATCGTGACGCCGAATTTTTACGTCATCAAGGAATACAACAATTCCGACCTTTACGGCCTCTATATCGGCAATCTCGCCGACCGCATCGCCTATGGCAGCGGCGCCTTCCGGGAAAAATGGGGCGATGTCGGCAAGATGCTGCGCTCTGACGTCGCCAATATGCAGAAGACTTTGGAGCGCAAGGGATACGATGTTGGCGGCACCGACGGCTTGCCGGGCTACAAGACGCGGCGCTCGATCGGCCAATGGCAGGAAAAGAGCGGCATGAAGCCTACCTGCTATCCCGACAGCTCCATGCTCGGCGTGCTGAAATAGCGGCGAAAACCGCCTTCGACGCGAATGCCTTGCAATTTGCCGGAAAGAGGCTTATATCCGCATCAAATTCTTGATCGTGTGATGAAGAGTGGGCCGCAAGGACCCGCTCTTTTTTATTAGCGCGATCTCCCAATGCATGAACAATGCAGGAGTGAATGCTTGTCGGACGTGACAAACGCAGACAATACCAATGAACCCAGGCTGATCGTCGAAACCGGCCTTGATCAGCGCGTTGCCGCCATCATCGAGCCCGTCCTTGTGGGCATGGGCTTTCGCCTTGTGCGCGTGCGTCTCCTGAACCAGAACGGCCTAACGCTGCAGATCATGACCGAGCGCAACGACGGCACCATGACCGTCGAGGACTGCGAAGAGGTCTCCACGGCCATTTCGCCGGTTCTTGATGTGGAAGATCCGATCGATAAGGCGTATCATCTCGAAGTGTCTTCGCCGGGTATCGATCGCCCGATGGTGCGGAAATCGGATTTTCAGCGCTGGATCGGCCATCTCGTCAAGTGCGAAACGTCGATCCTCGTCGATAACCGTAAGCGTTTCCGCGGCAAGATCGCCGCCGTCGATGCCGATGGCTTCACGATCGAACGCGACCAGGTTGCCTATGGCGAGGAGCCCAGGGTGACCATTCCGTTCAGCACGCTGGCCGAAGCCAAGCTGATCCTGACGGACGATCTCATCCGCGACGCGCTGCGCGCCGACAAGCTGGCCAAAGCCGAGGCTGCGAACCAGAACGAAGCGGACGACCAGGAATAACCGATCAACGAACCGCCTGACGGAACGGGAACCCAAGGGCAGGAAGACGGAGACTAAAGACAATGGCAGTCAGTGCGAACCGGCTAGAACTTCTGCAGATCGCAGATGCAGTGGCGCGCGAAAAGGTCATCGACCGCGAGATCGTGCTTGCCGCAATGGCGGACGCGATCCAGAAGGCCGCGCGTTCGCGTTACGGTACGGAATCGAACATCCGCGCCGACATCAACCCGAAGACGGGTGAAATCCGCCTGCAGCGCCTGCTCGAAGTGGTCGAGAAGGCCGAGGACTATTCCACGCAGATCCCGCTGGAACTCGCTCGCGACCGCAACCCTGACGCAGCCCTTGGCGATTTCATCGCCGATCCGCTGCCGCCGATGGATTTCGGCCGCATCGCAGCCCAGTCGGCCAAGCAGGTCATCGTGCAGAAGGTGCGCGAAGCCGAGCGTGACCGCCAGTTCGACGAATTCAAGGATCGCGTCGGCGAAATCGTCAACGGCACGGTCAAGCGTGTCGAATACGGCAACGTCATCGTCGACCTCGGCCGTGGCGAAGGCATCATCCGCCGCGACGAAATGATCCCGCGCGAAAACTTCCGCTACGGCGATCGCGTCCGCGCCTATGTCTACGACGTCCGTCGCGAGCAGCGCGGCCCGCAGATCTTCCTCTCGCGCACGCATCCGCAGTTCATGGTCAAGCTCTTCACCATGGAAGTGCCCGAAATCTACGACGGCATCATCCAGGTGAAGTCGGTTGCCCGCGATCCGGGCTCGCGCGCCAAGATCGCCGTCATCTCGAACGACTCGTCGATCGATCCGGTCGGCGCCTGCGTCGGTATGCGCGGTTCGCGCGTTCAGGCCGTCGTCGGCGAGCTGCAGGGCGAAAAGATCGACATCATTCCCTGGTCCAGCGAGCCGGCGAACTTCGTCGTCAACGCGCTGCAGCCGGCCGAAGTCGCCAAGGTTGTTCTCGACGAAGATGCTGAGCGCATCGAAGTCGTGGTTCCGGACGAGCAGCTTTCGCTCGCCATCGGCCGCCGCGGCCAGAACGTCCGCCTTGCTTCGCAGCTGACCGGCTGGGATATCGACATCATGACGGAAGCCGAGGAATCGGAACGCCGTCAGAAGGAATTCAACGAACGCACCAATCTGTTCATGGACGCGCTCGACGTCGATGAGATGGTCGGCCAGGTTCTGGCCTCGGAAGGTTTTGCCGCCGTCGAGGAATTGGCTTACGTCGATCTCGACGAAATCTCCTCGATCGACGGCTTCGACGAAGACACCGCCCAGGAAATCCAGACCCGTGCGCGCGAATATCTCGAAAAGCTCGAGGCGGAGATGGACGAGAAGCGCAAGGCGCTCGGCGTCTCCGACGAGCTGCGTCAGATCAATGGCATGACCGCACAGATGATGGTCGCCCTCGGCGAGGACGGCATCAAGACGATCGAGGACTTCGCCGGCTGCGCCGCTGACGACCTCGTCGGCTGGAGCGAACGCAAGAACGGCGAAACGAAGAAGTTCGAGGGCCTGTTCTCCAAGCTCGAGGTCTCGCGCGTCGAAGCCGAACAGATGGTCGTGCAGGCTCGCCTGCTGGCCGGCTGGATTACCGAAGCCGATCTCGCCGCCGAAGCCGAAGAGGCGTCGGAAGATGAGGGCGAGGCCGAGCAGGAAGCATGATGAGCGCAGAGGGGCCGAAGGCCGCACCCGAAGACGACGATCTTTCGGGTGACGGCGCAAATGGCCGTATGTGCATCGTAACACGCGAAAGCGGATCGCCGGATGAGCTGATCCGCTTCGTCGCCGCTCCAGACGGAACAGTCGTTCCGGATCTGAAGCGGCAGCTGCCGGGACGCGGATGCTGGGTCAAGATCGACCGTGCACTCGTGGACAAGGCAGTAGCAAAGAAGTTGTTCTCCCGCGCCCTGAAGGCGGAGGTGACCGCGCCGAGCGATCTTGGCGCCACCGTCGACCGCCTTCTTGCGGCGCAACTGGCCGGGATGATGAACATGGCACGCAAGGCGGGCCAGTTCGTATCCGGCTCGTCGAAGGTGGATGGCGCCGTTCGCAACGGCTCGGCACTTGCCGTGTTCCATGCGATGAACGCCGCCGCCGATGGCGTGCGCAAGATCGATCAGGCAAGGAAGGCCTGGCATCTCGGCATGGAGACCGAAGCGGAAATACCGTCCTTCCGTGTCTTTACGGAGGCCGAAATGGACGAACTGATGGGCCAGAATGCTTTTATCCATGCCGCAGCGCTTGCAGGGCAGGCGGGTGAGGGTGTAGTGAAGCGCGCAAACCTGCTCGAACGGTACCGCAACGGCGGTCAGTCCCGGGCAACGGGCGGCGCTGGCCGGCGAAAACAATGACGCGGTCACCGGCCTTTGCCGGACGCCTCATTAAGGTACATGCATTGAACGACAGGGTTTGACGGACGTTTCCGTGCCCTGTCCGAAGGAACAGGAACGGAATGACCGACAATCAAGACGACAAGACGCTGAGTGTTTCGGGTAAGAAGACCCTCACCTTGAAGCCTTCAGGCGTAAACCAGGGCACCGTGCGCCAGGACATGGGCCGCGGTCGCACCAAGGCGGTCGTGGTTGAGACCCGTAAGCGCCGCCCGCTACGTCCTGAAGACGAAAAGCCAATCACGCCGGTAGCGACATCAGCGCCCTCGGTGACGCGCGTTGCCGAACCGACGCCGCAGCCGCCGCGCCCGCCGCAGCCGGCTCCGCGCATTCATCAGCCGGGCGGCCAGCAGCAGCGGCCCGCACAATCCAACCAGGGCTATCAGCAGCGCCCGCAGCAGGAACGCTCGTCGCGTCCGGTGGTTCTGAACCACCTGTCCGCCGATGAGATGGACGCCCGCCGCCGCGCGCTCGCCGACGCGCAAGCTCGCGATGCCGCGGATGCCATCCGTCGCGCCGAGGAAGAGGCGCGTCGCCGCCAAGAAGAGGAAGCACGCCGCATCGCCGAGCAGGCCGAAGCCGCACGCCGCGCCGCCGAAGAGGCTGCCCGCGCTGCCGAAGTCAAGGCAGCGGCACCGGCGGCGGCTGAACCTCAGGCGGAAGCGCCGAAGCCCTTGGCACAGCCGGCTGCAGCGCCCGTTGTTGCGCGTCGCCCGGACACGGCTCCCCAGCCGGCCCGCCCCGGTGCCCCCTCGATGGAAGCGCCGGCCAACCGTCGGCGGCTAAACCAGGAAGAAGAAGATCGCGGTCCATCGCGTGGTGGCGTGCCTGCCCGCGGCAAGATCGTGCGTCCGGAACCGGCAAAGCCGGTTACCACACGTCCGAAGACCGAGGACGAGCGCCGCCGCGGCAAGCTGACGGTCACGACCGCCGATGTCGACGAAGACGGCAACGCCCGTGGTCGCTCGCTTTCGGCCATGCGCCGTCGCCAGGAAAAATTCCGCCGCAGCCAGATGCAGGAAACGCGCGAAAAGATCTCGCGTGAAGTCGTGCTGCCGGAGACCATCACCATTCAGGAACTGTCGCAGCGCATGTCCGAACGGGCCGTCGATGTCATCAAGTTCCTGATGAAGGAAGGCCAGATGATGAAGCCGGGCGACGTCATCGACGCCGATCTGGCCGAGCTCATCGCCGGCGAATTCGGCCACACGGTCAAGCGCGTTTCGGAATCCGACGTCGAACAGGGCATCTTCAACGTTGCCGACGAGGAAGGCGAACTGGTTTCCCGTCCGCCCGTCGTTACCATCATGGGTCACGTCGACCACGGTAAGACCTCGCTGCTCGATGCCATCCGTCATGCGAACGTGGTCGCCGGCGAAGCCGGTGGCATCACCCAGCATATCGGCGCCTATCAGGTCGAGCAGAACGGTCAGAAGATCACCTTCATCGACACCCCCGGTCACGCCGCCTTCACGGCAATGCGTGCCCGCGGCGCCCAGGCGACCGACATTGCGATCCTGGTGGTTGCGGCCGACGACAGCGTGATGCCGCAGACGATCGAATCGATCAACCACGCCAAAGCGGCGGGTGTTCCGATCATCGTCGCGATCAACAAGATCGACAAGCACGAAGCCAATCCGCAGAAGGTCCGCACGGAACTGCTGCAGCACGAAGTCTTCGTCGAATCCATGGGCGGTGAAGTTCTCGACGTGGAAGTCTCCGCGAAGAACCGCACCAACCTCGACAAGCTGCTGGAAGCCATCCTGCTGCAGGCGGAAATCCTTGACCTCAAGGCCAATCCGAACCGTACGGCCGAAGGCACCGTCATCGAAGCCCAGCTCGACCGCGGCCGCGGTTCCGTCGCCACCGTGCTCGTGCAGAAGGGTACGCTGCGTCCTGGCCAGATCGTCGTTGCCGGCGATCAGTGGGGCCGTGTCCGTGCACTCGTCAACGACAAGGGTGAGCATGTGAAGGAAGCAGGCCCGGCCATGCCGGTCGAACTGCTCGGCCTTTCCGGCGCACCGCAGGCCGGCGACAAGTTCGCCGTCGTCGAAAGCGAGAGCCGTGCCCGCGAGATCTCGGAATATCGCCAGCGCCTCACCCGCGACAAGGCGGCTGCCCGCCTGTCGGGTCAGCGCGGCTCGCTCGAACAGATGATGACCCAGCTGCAGGCTGTCGGCGTGAAGGAATTCCCGCTTGTTATCAAGGGCGACGTGCAGGGCTCGATCGAAGCCATTGCCGGCGCTCTCGAAAAGCTCGGCACCGACGAAGTTCGTGCCCGCATCGTCCATTCGGGCGCAGGCGGCATCACCGAGTCGGACGTCTCGCTGGCGGAAGCTTCCAATGCGGCGATCATCGGTTTCAACGTCCGCGCCAACGCGCAGGCACGTCAGTTCGCCGAGCGTCAGGGCATCGAGATCCGCTACTACAACATCATCTACGACCTGGTGGATGATGTGAAGGCGGCAATGTCGGGCCTGCTCTCTCCGGAGCGTCGCGAAACCTTCCTCGGCAATGCCGAGATCCTCGAGGTGTTCAACATCACGAAGGTCGGCAAGGTCGCGGGTTGCCGCGTCACCGAAGGCAAGGTCGAGCGTGGCGTCGGCGTCCGCCTGGTTCGCGACAACGTCGTCATCCACGAAGGCAAGCTCAAGACGCTCAAGCGCTTCAAGGATGAAGTGTCGGAAGTCAATGTCGGCCAGGAATGCGGCATGGCCTTCGAGAACTACGAAGACATCCGCGCCGGCGATACCATCGAGTGCTTCCGCGTCGAGCACATCACCCGCACGCTGTAAGCGATCTTTCGATTTGCAAGACATCAAAACCGCCGGCGAAACCGGCGGTTTTTTTCTTGGATCCCGTTTTTCTTGGATCCCGACGAACATGAGGAAGCATCGACATGACTGCAATGCCCGAAGATGACAAGAGGATCGTCGTCTCCTTCGTTCGCCAGCCAAGCGAACATGTCGCTGTCATGTGGCAGGCAGGGCAACGCCTTGCCCTTCGCCACCCTCCGAGCGCGCATAACCGGGCAGCCTGGCAGTTCGTCTCCGCAATCGGTGTCGGCGCGGGCTTCCCGGTGCTGTTCTACTTGTTGCGCGCTTACGTCTTCGTTCCCGTATTCGGATTGTCGCCATCCCTGGATTTGGGCGACATGGCAATCATCTGGCTCGTGCCGACTCTGATCATCTGTGTGCTCATCCTGATCTATTCCCGGTGGGCGACGCGGCGGCGCATGGCGACGATGCGATCGCGCATACGTCCTGATGTTATCATCACGGTAACGATCACATCCGAGGGCGGTTCCTGGAAATCGGAGCAGACATCGATTTGGCTTGGCTGGCGCGAGATCCGGGGCATCGGTCGCCGCAACGGGCGGATTGAATTCGATACGGAGTCCTTCGTCACCTATATTCCGACATCCGCTTTTGCCGATCAGGCCGCGCAGGATGCCGCATTCGCAAGGATTCTCGGCTTCTGGCGGGCCGGGAATCCTGTCCAGCCTTGACCTTTGCGCCGGATCGAGTCATTTGACCCGCTTTATCGCGTCCAAGGGACGCTGCTAACGGAACAACCATGACCAGACCAACTTCTTCCGCGCCTTCGCAGCGCATGCTTCGCGTCGGCGAGCAGGTGCGCTCAGCGATTACGCAGGTCCTGCAGCGCGGCGAAGTGCGCGACGACCTGATCGAGCGCACCGTGATCTCCATTTCCGAAGTACGCATGTCGCCGGATCTGAAGATCGCCACCGCCTTCGTGACCCCCCTTGGCGTTGCCGATCATGGCGCCGTCATCGAGGCGCTGAACCGCCATGCGAAATATATCCGCGGCCGCCTCGGCCCGCAGCTCCGCCAGATGAAGTACATGCCGGAAGTCCGCTTCCGCGACGATACGAGCTTCGACAATTACAAGAAGATCGACGAACTGCTGCGCTCACCCGAGGTCAGCCGCGATCTCGAAGACGATAACGACAAAGATCAATAACAGAGACAGAGAATGTCCAAACCACGCAAGCCCAAGGGCCGCCCGATTTCGGGCTGGCTCATCCTCGACAAGCCGGTGGATTTCGGCTCGACCGAAGCCGTTTCCAAGATCAAGTGGCTGTTCAAGGCCCAGAAGGCCGGTCATGCCGGGACGCTCGATCCGCTCGCGTCCGGCATGCTGCCAATCGCGCTCGGCGACGCCACCAAGACGGTCCCCTATGTCATGGACGGCCGCAAGATCTATGAATTCACCGTGACCTGGGGTGAGGAACGCGCTTCCGACGACCTCGAGGGCGCAGTCACCGCCACCTCCGACAAGCGTCCGAGCGAAGAGGATATTCGCGCGCTGCTGCCGAACTATACGGGTGTCATCAACCAGATCCCGCCGCAGTTCTCCGCCATCAAAATATCAGGCGAGCGTGCCTATGACCTTGCCCGCGAAGGCGAGACGGTCGAGATCCCCTCGCGTGAAGTCGAGATTTTCCGCCTGACGCTGCTTGCCTGCCCGGATGCCAATACGGCGCATTTCGAAGTCGAGTGCGGTAAAGGCACCTATGTACGCGCACTTGCCCGCGATTTCGGCCGCGATCTCGGCTGCTACGGCCATATTTCCGGCCTGCGCCGCAGCTTCGTCGCACCCTTCGCCGAAGAGGCGATGGTGCCGCTTGCCGATCTCGTGGCGCTCGAAGAGATCGAGGACGCGGATGAGCGGCTCGCAGCCCTCGATGCGCTGCTGATCGACACGGCGGAAGCTCTTTCTTCGCTGCCGCACCTCGTCATCAGCGACGACCAGGCGCACCGTCTGAAGATGGGCAACCCTATCCTCGTGCGCGGCCGCGATGCTCCGGTCGCCGAAACCGAGGCCTATGCCACGGCACGCGGCAAGCTGATCGCCATCGGCGAAATCGGCCAGGGCGAATTTCGTCCGAAGCGTGTATTCGGCTAGCCAAACTCAGCCAGAAATAGCGCTATTGCAGCGCAATGGCTATGCGATATGCTCCCCGACGGGCCATCATGGCCCGTCCAAAGGGGGCAAACATGCGCAGAATTGCATTCGGAATAGTTGCATTCCTTTCTCTGTTTCTGGCAGTTGCGAACGCCCAATCCGCCGAGCGATGGGCCGGGCTACCGCCATTTCCTCCAATGCCGCAACCGAAGACGAGCGGCATGGCCGATGTTAACGACATCAAGATGTATTATGCTGAATATGGCGCAGGCGACCCGATCCTCTTCATTCATGGCGGCCTCGGAAATGCCGATGTCTGGGGCGCTCAGGTTGCCGATTTCGCGAGAGATCATCTCGTCATCGTCGCCGACAGCCGCGGGCATGGCCGCTCGACGCGCAGCGAACAGCCCTTCGGCTACGACCTGATGACTTCGGATTATGCTGCGCTGCTCGACCACCTGAAGATCGGTAAGGTGACGCTGGTCGGATGGTCCGATGGCGGCATCATCGGCATCGATATGGCGATGAAATATCCCGAAAAGCTGACCCGCGTGATCGCGCAAGCCGCCAATGTCACGACCGACGGCGTGAAGCCCGATGTCATGAGCAACAAGACCTTCAACGACTACATCAACGTCGCCGGCGACTATTACAGGAAGCTGTCGCCGACCCCGAACGAATATGACGCCTTCGTCAACCAGATCTCGCAAATGTGGGCGACGCAGCCGGCATGGACCGCAGCCGACCTCGGAAAGATCACGGTGCCGGTGACGCTTGCCATCGGCGACCATGACGAAGCGGTGAAGCTGGACCACACTGAGATGATGGCGAAAGAGATTCCGGGCGCGAAGCTCGTCATCCTGAAGGACGCCAGTCATTTTGCCATGCTGCAGGATCCAGAAGGCTACGACGCCATGATCCGGAACGCCGTGGCGGGGCGCTGAAGCCGCCGGGGGGACAACCCTCTTTCAATTGCCGCTCATTTGGTTTATAGGCAGCGCCAGCATCAGGCATGCCTGATTGCATTCGCGGCCAATGCTGGACGACATCCCGGCGTTTGGCGACTTCAATCTCCTCTCATAGAAAGGACCATCCGATGTCGATCACTGCTGAGCGCAAGGCTGCGCTGATCAAGGAATATGCGACCGCCGAAGGCGACACCGGTTCTCCGGAAGTCCAGGTTGCGATCCTGACCGAGCGCATCAACAACCTCACGGAACACTTCAAGGACCACAAAAAGGACAACCACTCCCGTCGTGGTCTCCTGACGATGGTTTCCAGCCGGCGCTCGCTTCTTGACTACCTCAAGAAGAAGGACGAAGGCCGTTATACCAAGCTGATCACCAGCCTCGGTATCCGCCGCTAACGGAATTTCCGGCGGGCGTTCACCTGAACGCCCGCCGGTTGCTTATGAGGGGTATGAACCCCTAAGACTGTTTCGCTTGCGCCTTGCAATGGCGCGCCGCGAAACTGCCGGCAGGCCGGATGGGCCGGTGCTGCCAACAACAACCGTTGACCTGTCATGGGGCAGGATTGCCGGATGCTTTCAGCCGAAGCTTCGCGCTTCGGCCGATCTTCGAAAGCCTCTCGTTGTCTTGCCCGTGATGCGTCACATTTCGTGCGGTTGAAGATGCGCCCTGCCGAAATCGTCGGCCACGGCGCCTTTTCCCGCATCATGCAAGGACAAGATATGTTCGATATCCATACCGTCGAAATCGAGTGGGCAGGCCGCCCGCTGAAGCTCGAAACCGGCAAGATCGCCCGCCAAGCCGATGGCGCCGTCGTCGCCACCTACGGCGAGACCGTGGTGCTTGCGACCGTCGTTTCCGCCAAGGCGCCGAAGCCGGGTCAGGACTTCTTCCCGCTCACCGTCAACTACCAGGAAAAGACCTACGCAGCCGGCAAGATCCCCGGCGGCTACTTCAAGCGCGAGGGCCGTCCGAGCGAAAACGAAACGCTCGTTTCGCGCCTGATCGATCGCCCGATCCGCCCGCTTTTCCCGGAAGGCTACAAGAACGACACGCAGGTCGTCGTCACCGTTATCCAGCATGACTTGGAAAACAATCCCGATATCCTGTCGATGGTCGCAACTTCGGCTGCCCTGACGCTCTCCGGCGTCCCCTTCATGGGCCCGATCGGCGGCGCTCGCGTCGGCTACATCAACGGCGAATACGTGCTCAACCCGCATCTCGACGAGATGGACGAATCGAGCCTCGACCTCGTCGTCGCCGGCACGCAGGAAGCCGTGCTGATGGTCGAATCCGAAGCCAAGGAACTGCCTGAAGACGTCATGCTCGGAGCCGTCATGTTCGGTCACCGCGGCTTCCAGCCTGTCATCGACGCAATCATCAAGCTCGCCGAAGTCGCCGCCAAGGAGCCCCGTGACTTCCAGCCGGAAGACTACTCCGAGCTCGAGAAGGAAATGCTCGGCCTTGCCGAAGCCGAACTGCGCGACGCCTACAAGATCACGCAGAAGGCTGATCGCTATGCCGCCGTCGACGCCGTCAAGGCGAAGGTCAAGGCACACTTCCTGCCCGAAGAAGGCGAAGCCAAGTACACGGCCGAGGAAGTCGGCGCCATCTTCAAGCACCTGCAGGCGAAGATCGTTCGCTGGAACATCCTCGATACCTCCAGCCGCATCGACGGCCGTGACCTGCAGACGGTCCGCCCGATTCTCGCCGAAGTCGGCCTGCTGCCGCGCACGCACGGCTCCGCCCTCTTCACCCGCGGCGAGACGCAGGCGATCGTGGTTGCCACGCTCGGCACCGGCGAAGACGAGCAGTATGTCGACAGCCTGACCGGCATGTACAAAGAAAACTTCATGCTGCACTACAACTTCCCGCCCTACTCGGTCGGTGAAACCGGCCGCATGGGTTCTCCGGGCCGCCGTGAAATTGGCCATGGCAAGCTCGCCTGGCGCGCTGTCCACCCGATGCTGCCGACGGCGGAACAGTTCCCCTATACGCTGCGCGTCGTCTCTGAGATCACCGAGTCCAACGGCTCGTCCTCAATGGCGACCGTTTGCGGTACCTCGCTGGCGCTGATGGATGCCGGCGTGCCGCTGGCAAAGCCGGTTGCCGGTATCGCCATGGGCCTGATCAAGGAAGAAGAGCGTTTCGCCGTTCTCTCCGACATCCTGGGTGACGAAGACCACCTCGGCGACATGGACTTCAAGGTCGCCGGCACCGAATCCGGTATCACCGCACTGCAGATGGACATCAAGATCGAAGGCATCACCGAAGAGATCATGAATGTCGCCCTGAATCAGGCGAAGGGCGGTCGTCTACACATCCTCGGCGAAATGGCCAAGGCCATTTCCGAGAGCCGCGGCCAGCTCGGCGAATTCGCACCGCGCATCGAAGTGATGAACATCCCGGTCGACAAGATCCGCGAAGTCATCGGCTCCGGCGGCAAGGTCATCCGCGAAATCGTCGAAAAGACCGGTGCGAAGATCAACATCGAGGACGACGGCACCGTCAAGATCGCCTCCTCCTCCGGCAAGGAAATCGAAGCGGCCCGCAAGTGGATCCACTCGATCGTCGCTGAACCGGAAGTCGGCCAGATCTACGAAGGCACGGTCGTAAAGACCGCCGACTTCGGCGCTTTCGTCAACTTCTTCGGCGCCCGTGACGGTCTCGTCCACATCTCGCAGCTCGCTTCCGAGCGCGTTGCCAAGACGCAGGACGTCGTCAAGGAAGGCGACAAGGTCTGGGTCAAGCTGCTCGGCTTCGACGAGCGTGGCAAGGTTCGCCTGTCCATGAAGGTCGTCGACCAGGCGACCGGCCAGGAAATCGCTGCCGACAAGAAGAAGGACGACGCGGCCGAATAAGCTGCGCCTTCATCCAAGTTCCGGGGCGCGGGATCTTTTCCGCGCCCTTTTTATATTGAAGAGGCTGGCGATCTCGGTTTTTCCGAAGTTCTGTGCCCGGCCCCTTGCCCTAGCCCTCTCCCCGCATTGCGGGGAGAGGGGATTTGACGGTGCTCGATGATCGCCCGCTCCCAAGTCGGGAATGTTGTCTTGCTCCGTCGTCCCCTCTCCCCGTCCCAACGGGGAGAGGGCTAGGGTGAGGGACAAGCACACAGACAGAAACCCGCCCGCAGGCCCGACCAACGAAACGATAACGAGACCACGCCCATGAGCCGCGATGCCCTGAAGACCCTGTTCCATCCCTTTGCCTCCGGCACCATCGACGCGCCCGGCGAGGGGCAGCGGATCCTGTTTCTCGGCGCCGAAGCGGGCTTTGCGCTGCCGGAGGGATTTGCTGCCGAGCTTTCGGCCGTTCAGGGCTTCCGTCCCTTCTATCGCCAGCTGCAGGCGCAGCGCATCAACGTGACGCCGGAGATCGAAGGCGAAGGTTATGACGGAGCGCTCGTGCTTTGCGGCAAGCACAAGGGCGAGAACGAGGACCATATCGCTGAAGCGCTGGCGCGCGTAAAGGAAGGCGGTCTCATCCTCGTTGCCGGCGGCAAGGAAGATGGTATCCAGCCGCTACGCAAGCGCATCGAAGCCTTCGGTCTTGCGATCGAGCATATGCCGAAATATCACGGCGTTGCCTTCTGGTTTGCGCGTCCTGCCGACATCAAGATACTGACAGCGCAGCTCGCAAAGCCGGCGACTCTCGTCGACGACAGCTTCACCACGGCGCCCGGCATGTTCTCCCATGACCGTGTCGATGCCGGTTCCGAGCTGCTCGCCTCGCGCCTGCCGACCGACTTTGCCGGCGATGCCGCCGATTTCGGCGCCGGCTGGGGCTATCTTTCCGTAGAGCTCGCAACGAAATCGCCGCGGATCGAACGCATCGACCTCTACGAGGCCCATTACGGCGCTCTGGAGGCCGCACGCGCCAATCTGCTGTCGCACTGCCCGAAGGTCGCCCAGCGCTTCTTCTGGCACGATCTGGCGAGCGAGCCGGTCAAGGACAAATACGACCTGATCATCATGAACCCGCCCTTCCATGAGGGCCATGCCGCCGAGCCTTCGCTTGGCCAGGCGATGATCAAGACGGCCGCCTCGGCGCTGCGTGGCGGCGGCCGGCTGATGCTGGTCGCCAATCGCGGCCTGCCCTACGAGCCGGTGCTGGCCGAGAATTTCAGGGAATTCGGCGAGACCTGCCGCAATGCCCGCTACAAGGTGCTCTGGGCAAAAAAATAAGAGAGGAAGGCGACCAAGGGCCGCCTTTCTTTCATGGATCAGGCTTCGTCGGCACGACGTGCACGAGGCATCAGATGATCCCGCAGGATCAGGAAGTTCCTTTCGACGAGAAACCAGAGCGTCGCCGACACGATGAAGCAGGTGGCGAGATAGATGACGAAGCCTGACAGCCCCAGAAGATTGTCCTTGCCGAACACCATCTGGTCGAGATGGTAGACGCCCTTGTGGGTGAGGTAGAGGCTGTAGGAGAGCGTCGCGACGCCTGATATGGCTGGAAGATGCCAGCGACCGATCCTCGGCTGCAGGTCCAGCAATGCGCCGAGAATGATTGCCACCCCCGCCGAAAACATCGGGAAACCGACGGCCGCGCCCGGAAGAGGCTGAAACACGAGCGGCACATTGGCTTCGGCGAGCGGCCCGCGAACGGAGAAGATCACGAGCGCCGCCGTCACGAGCATACCGCCGATGCCGAGCGCGATGTGAGGCGGCATGTACCGTTCCCATAGCAGCGGCTTGAACAGCCGGATCGCCGCCAGAACGACGCCGAAGGTCAAGCCGTCAAGCCGGTTATATGTCGGATAATAGACATCCCTGAGATAGACGGCGAAGGCTTCCCTGTAGGCCTGCATTTCGACAATCGGACCGACATGGCTCTGCCAGAGCGCAAACCGCAGGCCTATGCCGGCGATCACGATCGCCATCACCAGAAGCGTCACAAAGCCCACCGTCGCTCGCCGCTTGAGCAGGACCACAAGAACCGGAAGAACGAGATAGAAATGCTCCTCGACACTCAGCGACCAGGCCTCGGTGAATGCGCTGCCCAGGCGAGGATCAAGGCCGAAATTGACCGTGAAGGTCAGGAACCGCCAGGCGGATTGCATCGCCGGCGCATCGCGCAGGGAGGGGAAGAACGTATAGACGGCAAGCACGAGCAGAAAGGCCGGCAATATGCGGAACGCCCGGCGCAGATAGAAAGCCTTGAAGTCGACGGCGCGGCGCCGCGCGGCTTCCGTCATCAACTGAGTTCCAATGAGATAGCCGCTGAGCACGAAGAAGATGTCGACGCCGATCCAGCCATAGGGCCTAATGCCGGCGAGCGGCAGCGGCGTCGCCTCCACCGGCAGATGCACCAGCATGACGAGGAGGATGGCAAGCGCCCGCAACAGATCCGGCCCCAATGTCCTTGGAGTGGCGGCGGATTCGAGCGGTACCGCCTCGCCCAGCGGATCTAGCAGCTTGGAGCTGGCAACAGTTATGGTGTTCACGGCTGGGGTTCCCGTAAATGGCTGGTGAATACCGATGGACATGCAGGAGATACTGTTGATTGCCTGCCTTGTATCGGAATTCCCGCCAGCCGTAACGAGCCATCCCCGGCAAGATAGAATTAACCTAAAATTTTCGTAAAATCTTGTCGAATGGAGGTTAACGCGTCCAATTCGACACCCTTGCGGCCCATTCCCGGCGCAGTACGGCATAGACACATTCATCGCCCCATATGCCGTTGAAACGATCGTTTTCGATTAGGAGTGCCTCACGGCGAAGACCCAGCCGTTCGACGACGCCAATGGATCCGGCATTTTTCGCATCCAGCCGTGCAAAGATCCGGTGAAAGCCGAATTTTTCGAAGCCGAGGGTAATCATGGCTTGTGCCGCCTCGGTGGCATATCCCTTCCTGGCATAGGCGGGGTTGGAGGTATAGCCAAGCTCGGCTTGAAGCGCCGCCTTGTTTGCGAATGTCAGGCTGACATCACCGACCAAAGCACCATCCTCCCGCCGAATGGCAGCACATAGCAGCGTATCTCCGTCCTCGGCGAAAGGAGAGTTCAGATTGAGATCGAAACGCTCTCTCATCACTTCAGGCGAAGGTGGGTCGCGATACAGGAACCGATAGATTTCCGGCAGGGAGCGGTAGGCGCTATAGGCTTTAAAATCCTCCGGCACAAAGCGGCGGAGGATGAGCCGTTCGGTCGATGCGAGGGATTTCGCCTCGTTGGACGTCATCGGGAAGGATATCCGGAAAATGATCCCCCCGGCCAAAGACCGGGAGGGCGATTGAGATCAGCGCGCTTACTCGGCGTCCGCGCTCGACAGCGTTTCCAGCGTCGGCATGGAGGTGATGTTGTAACCGGCATCGACAAAATGGACTTCGCCGGTGACGCCTGCCGCCAGATCCGACAGGAGGTAGAGCGACGACGAGCCGACCTGATCGATGGTAACAGACTTGCGCAGCGGCGCGTTGCGCTGGTTCCACGACAGGATGGCACGGGCGTCGGAAATGCCGGCGCCGGCGAGCGTGCGGATCGGGCCGGCGGAAACGGCGTTGACGCGAATACCGCGCGGGCCGTAATCGGCGGCGAGATAACGAACGGAAGCCTCAAGCGCCGCCTTGGCGACGCCCATGACATTGTAGTTCGGAATGACGCGCGTCGAACCATTATAGGTCAGCGTCAGCATGCTGCCGCCTTCGGTCATCAGTTCGGCGGCGCGCTTAGCGATCTCGGTGAAGGAGAAGCAGGAAATTACCATGGTGCGGGTGAAATTCTCCCGCGTGGTGTTGGCATAGAGCCCCTTCAGCTCGTTCTTGTCGGAAAAGCCGATGGCGTGGACAATGAAATCAAGCCTGCCCCAGTGCTCCTTGATCGCGTCGAAGACGGCATCAACGGAAGCTAGATCCTCGACATCGCAAGGCAGCAGGAAATCCGAACCGACTTCGGCTGCGAGCGGCTTGACGCGCTTGCCGAGCGCCTCACCCTGAAAGGTGAAAGCCAGTTCCGCGCCTTCGGCTGCAAGCGCCTTCGAAATACCCCAGGCAATCGAGTGATTGTTTGCGACGCCCATGATGAGGCCGCGCTTACCCTGCATGATTCCCGTCATTGCCTTATCCGTTGTAGCGCTGGAACACGAGCGTGGCGTTGGTGCCGCCGAAGCCGAAGGAATTCGAAAGAGCGATATCGAACTTGGCGTTGTCGATGCGCTTGCGCACGACCGGCACGCCTTCGAATTCCGGATCGAGTTCGGTGATATGGGCGCTTTCGCCGATGAAGCGCTCCTGCATCATCAGGATCGAATAGATCGATTCCTGAACGCCTGCGGCGCCGAGCGAGTGGCCCGTCAGGGACTTGGTCGACTGGATCGGCGGGATCTTGTCGCCGAAGACCTCGCGGATTGCGCCGATTTCCTTGCTGTCGCCCACCGGCGTCGAAGTGCCGTGGGTGTTGATGTAATCGATATCGCCCTTCACGGTGGCTAGCGCCTGGCGCATGCAGCGCACGGCACCCTCCCCCGACGGTGCGACCATGTCGTAGCCGTCCGAAGTGGCGCCATAGCCGACAATCTCGGCATAGATCTTGGCGCCGCGGGCCTTGGCATGTTCCAGCTCTTCCAGAACCAGCACGCCGGCGCCGCCGGCGATGACGAATCCATCGCGCTTGGCGTCATAGGCACGCGAGGCGGTTTCCGGGTGGTTGTCGTTGAAGTCCGAAGACATGGCGCCCATGGCGTCGAAGAGGTTCGACATGGTCCAGTCGAGATCCTCGTGGCCGCCGGCGAACATGACGTCCTGCTTGCCCCACTGGATCATCTCGGCGGCATTGCCGATGCAGTGCGCCGAGGTCGAGCAGGCGGACGAGATGGAGTAATTGACGCCGTGGATCTTGAACCAGGTCGCCAGCGTTGCCGAGGCGGTCGAGGACATCGACTTCGGCACCGCGAAGGGGCCGATGCGCTTTGGGCTGTTGTTCTTGCGGGTGATGTCGGCCGCTTCGATCAGCGTGCGGGTCGACGGGCCGCCGGAGCCCATGATGATGCCGGTGCGCTCGTTGGTGATATCGCCTTCCTCGAGGCCGCTGTCGGCAATCGCCTGCTTCATGGCGACATGGTTCCAGGCACCGCCCTGCGATAGGAAGCGCATGGCGCGGCGATCCACCAGATCGGTTGTGTCGATCTTCGGCGAGCCCCAGACCTGGCACTTGAAGCCATGCTCGGCGAAATCGGGAGAGAAAGAAATGCCGGATTTGGCGTCGCGCAGCGAGGCGGTCACTTCTTGAGCATTGTTTCCAATCGAAGAGACAATACCCAGACCCGTAACAACTACCCGTCTCATGTCGATGACCTTTTCTAAAACGTCTGTCTTTGTGGAGGCGGCGGCGCCGCAGTTCAGGCGACCTTGTCCTTCGACAGGCCCACGCGCAGGTCCGTCGCCTGATAGATGGTTTCCCCATCGGCCTTCAGCCAGCCATCGGCGGTGCCGAGCACCAGACGGCCGCGCATGACGCGCTTGAAGTCGATGCCGTATTCGAGAAGCTTCGTATCCGGGCGGACCATGCCCTTGAACTTCACTTCGCCCGTCGAAAGCGCCATGCCGCGGCCGGGCTCGCCGAGCCAGCCGAGGAAGAAGCCGGTCAGCTGCCACATGCCGTCAAGGCCGAGGCAGCCCGGCATGATCGGATTGCCGGCAAAATGGCAGGGGAAATACCAGTCATCGGGGCGCACGTCGTATTCGGCGCGGATGAAGCCTTTGTCGAAGGCGCCGCCGGTCTCGGAAATTTCAGTAATGCGATGGACCATCAGCATCGGCGGCAGGGGAAGCTGCGCGTTGCCCGGGCCGAACAGTTCGCCGCGGCCGCAAGCCAGGATTTCCTCGTAATTGAAGCTGGACTGTCTCGTCGTCATAAAAATTCCGTTTCCCCCGCATGAATGCCGATGGATGTGAAGCTTTAGTGCAAGATGGACAGAAAATGAAGCGAAAGCATTGGACTCTCATTCATCCGTTCGATCGACCGCACTAGCCGTTATGTGGTGGTCGCATACAGGAACGCCAGAGCCGCGACCAGAGCGAATTGCGCCAAAAGCCGGTTTTTTGCGGCTTTTGAGCACCTTCCCACCCCATTGAAACTATTGAAAGCAATCAAGGCAAAAGTTATATGGCTTAGTAAAGAATTATAGAGATCAGGAATCCGGAGTCCCTGAATGGCAGAACATGCCGAAATCGCGATCGAAACCAGGCTGCGCAATGTGGGCCTGAGGCCGACCCGACAGCGGATTGCGCTGGGAGACCTTCTCTTCGCCAAGGGCGACCGCCATCTGACGGTGGAGGAGCTTCACGAAGAAGCCGTCGCCGCCGGCGTTCCGGTTTCGCTCGCGACCGTCTACAACACGCTGCATCAGTTCACCGAGGCCGGCCTGATCCGCGTGCTCGCCGTCGAAAGCACCAAAACCTATTTCGACACCAACGTCTCCGATCACCATCACTTTTTCGTGGAAGGCCACAATGAAGTGCTGGATATCCCGATCAGTAACCTGACGATCGACAACCTGCCCGAACCGCCGCAAGGGATGGAAATCGCCCATGTCGACGTGGTGATCCGCCTGCGCCGCAAGCAGAGGCAGTAGGCAGTAGAACGACTGCCTCTCAGCTCACATCACATCGTCCGGATGCCGGCCTGGCTTGTGATGATAGGTCGGAAATGTCCAGCCGAACCAGAGCGCGCCGCCGCGCACCGCAAAGGCGGCAATCACGCCCAGCCCCGCAGAGGCGTAAAGCGGCAACATCGTCGCATTGGCGGCGGTGAAGACGCCAGCGCCGACGATTGACGCCGTCACATAGATTTCCGGGCGCAGCAGGACCGAAGGCTCATTCGCCAGCAGATCGCGCAGGATGCCGCCGAACGTTGCCGTCAGCGCGCCGGTGACGATCGCGACGGTGGGTGAGCCTGTCGCCGCCATGCCCTTGGCGGCTCCCATCACGCAATAGGCCGATAGTCCCACGGCGTCGAGCCAGATGAGCAGCCTGTAGCGCGATTCAAAGAGATGCGCGGTGAAGAAGACCAGGACGCCGACCACGGCGCAGATGATGATATAGGTCGGATTCAGCACCCAAAAGACCGGCACTCGGCCCAGGACGATATCGCGCAGCGTGCCGCCGCCGATGCCGGTGACGGCGGCCAGGAACAGGAAGCCAATCAGATCGAGCTGCTTGCGCGAAGCCGCGAGCGCACCGGTTGCGGCAAAAAGAGCGACGCCGGCATAATCAAGAAACGAGAGAAGCGACATCGAAAACTCCAACGAGGCGCCGGCGATTTTCTCGAAATGAATCACGACGGCAAGGGCCGCGCAAGCCGGCTGATGCAAAGATCTCGCAGCGGCCGCTGCTGTTATCGTGGCCGCGACGGCGCTTCGAAGAGGAATCCCCCGTGAAATCCCTGCTGATCGTGATCCTCAATCTCATTGCATTCGTGATCATGCCCGCAGTGGCCGAGGCGCAGCAATCGATCCTGCAGGATCCCGTCGCATTCGAGAAGGATCACTTCACCAAAAGCTGCGACGGTCAGGCGAGCTTCGGCGACAATTTCGCCACTCAGCAGGATATCAATAACGACAAGCTGATGGATATCGTCGTTAACGAGGGCGAGATCACCTGCAAGGGCGAAAAAGGCCCCTACTGCACGGACGAAGGCTGCCCCTACAATTTCTACGTCCAGGTGGCCGAGGGCGGCTACCTGCTCGTCGCCACTGCGCGGATCTACAGCTACGATTTCATCCAGCGCTTCGGCAACATGGTGCTGGTCATGAAAATGCATCCGCGCTTCTGCGACCGCAAGGACGGCGAGGACCGCTGCGAGATCACCGTCCGGGTCCGCGGCGTCAAATTCGTTACGATCTCGAAGAAGTAGGCTTTACGGCCCGGGGCAGGTGGTTACGGCCCGGGGCAGGTGGTTACGCCCCGGGGCACGTAGTTACGGCCCGGGATAGAGCGCCGATGTCCGGCCGACGGCGTAATAGCCGACCAGGCCGACCCATTCGCGCAATCCTGTCGCCAGCAGCTGTGCGTTGCGCGAGGGCTGGGTAAAATCGAGGCCCGGCGTTTCCTTGCCGGTGCTTCGGTAGTCGACCGGCCAAGGCACGACATCGATGCCCTGCCTGCGGAAGATGCCCATCGAGCGGGGCATGTGGAAGCCTGATGTGATGAGCAGGCAATTCGAAAGCCCGTTCTGCGCCAGCAATTCCTTCGTGTTGACCGCATTCTCGAAGGTGGTGCGCGAGGTGGTGTCGGCAACCATGCGGTCTCTGGGAATGCCGAGTGCCGTAAAGAAGCGCTCGGAAATCACGGCATCCCCCTCATAGGTGCCGCCGATCGAGCCATCGCCGCCCGAGATCACGATGCGCGCCTGCGGATATTTCTGCGAGAGACGCAGCGCTTCGACCAGGCGATCGCCGGCCGAATCGAACTCATAGCCGCCACGCGCGGTCGTTACCTCGTTCTGCGTGGCGCCGCCGAGGACAATCATGCATTTGAGGTCGTCGGGATCGGTTGCGGGATGCGGAAAACGCTCCTCCAGCCCCTGGACGACATAGGCGCCGGCTGTCGTATAGAGCGAGACGAACAGGATAAGCACCGACAGCAGCGAGGAGACAATCACGGTGGCGCGCCAGCGCAGAAGAGCGGCGATAAATGCCAGCAGTACGAAGAGAAATGCCAGCGAGAGTGGCTGACCGAAAATCCAGACAAGTTTCGAAAAAACGAACACGGCATATCCTTAGGCTTGTCGGCAAAACGATTCGTTTTTCTCCCTAGCAGATTTTTGTGCACTGCAATGTGGCTATTTCGGTCGCCGCACCGTGGACGCCGAAATAACGAAGCGCTGATTAAAGCGGCGCTGCAGCGGGCGGGGGATGAAAAGCGTCGACAGCGCCAGGACGAGAGCGACCATAGAAACCAGCCAGAGCGCATGTGCGCCAAAGGCGCCGGCCAGAAGTGCGCCGATGATGGCGCCCGAGATCATGCCGCTCCAGGGCACGATCTGCACCGTCCAAAGAAAATCCCGATCCCCCAGCAGAAAACGGCCAAGACCGCGTCCGAAGCGCGACAGCGCGCCGGTGACATAGGTGAGGCCGATCGGCAGGCCCTCGATATGCTCGACCGTGGCATTGACCATGCCCATGGCAAGCACCACCAGATAGAACTGCACCAGAACCAGCGACGGCTCCGCGAAGCCCGCGGCGGCAGCCAGAAGGATGCTGACGCAGGCAAGCACCACGAAAGCTCGCCGGTCCGCCGCATGGGCAATGACGATGCCGAGCGCATTGCCGATGATGAATGTCAGGATGGCCGAGAACAGCACCGCCGCATGGCCGAACTCGCCCATTCCGAGGGCGATCGCCGCCCGTGTCGTATTGCCGGTCATGAAGGACACGAAATTGCCCGTCAGCATCAGGCCGACGGCATCGGTCATGCCCGCCAGAAAGGCGATCGAGGCAACGAGCAGAAACCCCGTCACGGTACGGCGGGTCTTGATGAGACGACGGCGGCGCTGTCTGGTCATGGGCGATTCGGGACGGGTTACGGAGGATCGGAGGTTAGCATGAAGTTGGGGGATGCGGAGCGCCGTTGCTTATGGGAATTCGGATACTGACAAGCATGAAGCAAATCCATTTCTGGAGCTTGGGTCGCTGAGACCCTGTACAGTTTCACGCGAGAGGCGTTTTCGGATTCTTAGTTCCAGAAAGTTAAAGGCTATCGGCGCTCAGGAATGCTGTCCGTGCCATTTCCGGCTCAACATAGTGCGCGCTTAATAGCCAGCGAAATCCCACTTTCCTCGGAGCTTTGGGAAATAGGCTTCATCATCGCTTACAGCGTGCGTGGATTGCTCGTACGGTCCGTATGGATTAACCACGCTGTGTACCCGTCTGACCACAGCTCCCGGCGCATGGAAAAACAGGCAACTATCTTCACCCATGTTCTTCGCGGTAGCGCGCGACAGCGAACATGAATATCTCCTCTGAGTTGTCTTAAGGTGATGACTATCACCTCGTTGGTCGAAGGGAAAGTTCAGGTCGCATCAATAGTGATGGGGCTGATGCAGAGCTACCAGGACGGGCAGCGTAGATCCAGGCGTTCGGAGGCTTATTTCTTCTTCTCGGCCAACGCATTTGCCCTTTTTGCGGTGTACCACCCGGTTCTCTACTGCGTCATACCATACCAGATGCGGTTCGCTCCTTGACAACTGCAGTTCGATCTTTGGGGCATTGGTTGCGAAAGCTGACAAAAGTCATTTGGCCCCGGTCCGACCCGGCATATGCTGGCCCAAGCGGTCGCCGCGCCCGGGGGTGGTCCGGGAAGTATGATATTTGGCCCACTGCGGGGGCCCGGATTGTTCGCATACTCCGCCTCAATTTTGTAGGCAGGATCCTCCACGCTATTCCAGCTCCTGACATATTGGACAGCGAAGCTATGGACGCCCCAATCTTGAAACTGCTTCACGTGTTGAAGTTCATGAGCCCACAGCGAAGGTGTTGCCGCGCCTTGTTGGTCACGAAAGACAATGACATCAATCAAGGTGACTGCCTGCACATCTCTCAGCTGAATGGAGGCATTTGCGAGGTTTAATGCACCTCCATCACCGACTTTGAACCACACATTGTTTAGAACGCTGTCGTCGTACCACCCCTGCATAGCTGCACGCATCTCAGGGTAGATAGGTTGCGCGTTTTGTATTGCGGTGTTTCTGGAATTGATGAACCATTGCTCCAGCGCCGGCCCCCCGAAGACGGAAGCTTGAAAATTAAGGCGTATTCTGTCGAGGTCCCGCCCGATTTGCGTTATTCGTGGATCAATCCTGTTCAGCGCATCAGAGAGGCTGCGCTGCGTGTCCTGAGCGCCTTTTTCGACCGTTTTCCCGGTGTCTTGCGCTCCCTTCTCAATGGCCTTTCCAACATTGCACGCGACATCCAATGGTCCGCCACATGCATATGCGGAGGTCGAAACAACAATTGCGAGAGAAGAAACGGCGCCAATTTTCCCAATAAAATGAAGAAGCATCTCACTTACTCCCATTAGTGGCATCGGTCCTCGGTCATTCTACCAATATTAGTGACAACTAATAGTAATCAATCCGGATGAGGGCTAATCTCGTCCGGATAGTCCCCACTGGCGGATCACACAGATCGGGAAAGCAGCGATAGGCAGAGCGGAACCCTCGCAGGTGACGACTCCTATCGTGGCGAGCATCGCTTTCCCGGTGCCAATTCGCGCAAGCGCTGGAACAAGCCTATAACCAGACCTGTATCTCGGCTCGATCGGCGTCACCGTGCCGATTTTAGGTATTCACAATTGGAGTTTCCCGGTCCGGATGGCAATTAGAATCCCATAACGGTGACGGAACTGACGACAGCCGAGGCAAGCTCGGATATCAGGTCAAAAAGCTTCGCTTCAGCTTCCAACAGCCTTGCTTTGCGATTCTCATAAGGGGGCATGCGACGTAACCAGAATTTCCGCCAGGCTGCCGGGTTCGGTTTCTCACGCGCCTTTGGGTCTGCATGCGGGTCTGCTCATCCGCACTGAACAGCAAAATCATGGCCATCGACTATCGGCGCGATGGCTTGTACTCTGCATCAAAGCATTGGTATCGCTCTCGGGGGAGGCAAGTATGGCGGTACATCAAAGGCAGGTATTGCGACCGGATCTAATTGATATTTTTATTATTGTCCTTATCGCCGGCGCAATAGACATCTTCATCTTCACTATTGCGACGCAATTTATATCGAGGACTACCTTTCAACATCTCCCGACATTCCTAACGGATGCTTACAAGACAGTTTGGGCAAGCGCCGTATCAGGAAGCGCTGGCGTTGGGCTGGTGATCATAAAATCCCTACGCACTCCGTCGAACCGACGCCCCAACTATGGAATTTGGGTGCTAGGTGTTGCCGGCGTCCTACTGCTCGCTATTCTTGCAATTGCCATCATCGCGAAAGTTTTGAACCCTCGTCCGCCGATCGACGTTCCTCCTGGCGTTGCGCTCATTTCCTATGGGGTGCCTGGACCGGCCAATTTTGAATTCAAGCCATTGCCAGGTGGGGGCGACTTCCAGCTCATTGGTACCTTCTCCGTAAAGGGAGACGACCGCGGCGCAAAGGCAAAGACCGTGGTTGGAAACTTGCAAAGCGGCTACTTTGTAATTCCTCAGAGCCAGCCATACGGCCCTCCCAAAGAGGTTAAAGAACTCGCTTTTCAGGTCTGCTATATCCATACCGTGTTCGACGCTGAGCAACGGGACAATTTCCCGCCGGTGGGAAAATCAGAAAACGCGATCGATATAGATGTTAAGCCTATCGCGGGACAGCGATATCCGATAGGCGCTCGCGATTTCAGCTTTACGCTTCCAGACGACGTCGATCCAGATCGCGCCTGGCTTTGCGCCGCTCTTGTCACTGATTTCGGATACATCCCAATGCAATAGCTCCTGGCGCCTCAATGATGCGGAGGATGCCCTTTCAAAGTTGGCTGGATATGCCGACGACGCAATGAAGGACTTCGACACGCCGAATGCCAGGTTTGCATCGCAAAGGAACTGAGGTCCGGCGAGCTGCGCCGCCTACTACATCAACAGCATGCGCTGACGAACGGGCAATCCAGAGGGAATATGTGCGTATGGAGACGCCGCCCAATCGGAGGAATCAGTTTGGCGTGATGAAAATGCCGGCGCGGCATGGGGGACGCGGATGGGCACTGTTGCTCGCTGTCGCTCGTTCGGAATGGCGACCGTCGTCGGGTCATCTTCGTAAACAGCATCCACCGCTTGGCCCATCAACTTAGCTAAAGAGTAGCCTGCCGCTGTAGTTCCGATTATCTCGAAAAGCTTATCTATGTATTGCGACACATCCCGCGGCGGCCAGTTTTGCGAGAATTCATCTGCGGCCTTTAGACCTTCACGAAGAGTAACCACTGGCTCGATAATTTCCCAGATAACCGGCAGCGCCATCCCACATCCTCGCTCTCCATTAATCACATGGGAAGGGTTTGACCGATTTCAAGCTATGCGACCGACCTAATCACGATCAGGGACTACGGCGCGGCGACGGATTGCAGCCCCTACAGTTCGAAGAAGGGCTGAGAAATGTAAAAAAGGCGCCCGAGTAGGCGCCTTTTGTATCTCATGACTCTGGTATCAACCGGTTCTAAGCACCTTTTCGGCGGTCTCTGGCACCTCGGAGCTTTCGACCGTTAGGCCGCTGCTACCAGCACGTAAGGCTCGCTGGCGCTTTCAACTTTCTCGACAGAGATCAGCTGCGGTTCCGCAGTTGGAATGCTCCACCTGGAGAGCTCGTCCATCCCGACATCAGCAGGAAGATTCAGCTTCTCAATCGCCATCCTCCGTATGATGGCTTCAACCGGACTATCGATGTCGATTTCTCCGCGTTCCCACCTTCCGATGGATTGCTTGTCGCGATGCACCATTGACGCAAGTTCTGCTTGCGTCAGGCCCATTTCGGTCCTCAGGAAGCGCAGTTCATCACCGCTAATTCCCTTCGGATGGCTGACAATGCCGAGGGCAATTACATGGTGCAGCTCATTAATGGCCGGGATGGTGATGATTTCGTCACCATCATCATCGACCTCGACGGGAATGCCGCTGATGACAACGTTCTTCAGCCCGCTCTCAGTGTAGTGGTGGTCAATTTTCTTCATCATCTTCTCCAACAATCGTGCCTGCGACACGTTCATACTCGTCGATCCACATGACCGAAACGATTTTCAGCAGACAGCCACTTACAGAGGGGATGACGACCACGCCGATCGCGCGACTACCGCTGTTCGGAGTCTTGCATTCGACACGATAGCGGTACATATCCGGACGAGTAGCCGGGACCGCCTTGTTGTAGACGAACCCGTTCTTCAGTGCGTAAAGCACATCAGACGCAATCAAATTGCGCTCTTCCAGACGTTCCTTCGCGTGTAACTTGTAAGTCACCGTGAGGTTCCGTTTCCTGGCAATCGACCTGATCATGTCGGTCGCAGTATTGGGTTCCCAAGGTTCCTTCTTCGTCACATTTCCCCCTCTAGCGCGGTGTCTACCGAGCTTTCTATGTATCATGGTGATACCTATATAGGGATGAACGGTCAATTAACAAGAATGTTACACCCGGCACATATAACTAAAAAATGTATTAAGTCCCTGAATTACAAGGACAATAAAATTGCGAATCAGGCCACCCGGCTTAACGGCAGATTCGCGCGGAACAAACCCTGTAACAGATTGATATTATAGATGCTTTCTTACCCAGGGCAATTTCCCCGGTTCCAATACACGACCTGACTAGGTGGAGAATTTCCCCACCCGAGAACTGCGGAAATTCCGCAGTCAAGAGGCTAGAATGGTTTTCAGCCAAAACCATTTCGGATAACCGCGGTGGCTACGTCGCCTCTATTTCCGCTTCTTTTTCCGCTCTTCCTGCTTCCTCTTTTCCGGGATCGCGAGGAAATCCACCGAGCCCGCACTTGATGGTACGAGCTGACTATGCCCACGGCTTGGCGGAGCTGTCCGCACCCCTGCCGGCGCTAATACCAGATGAAATCGTCACACCCCGACCGATGCAAAAATCAGGCTTTCACAATTGGAATTCCAGGCCCGGAAGACCCTGGAAATTGAAACCCCATCACAGTAACAGAGTTGACCACAGCCAAGACGAGCTCAGTGGCATGTTGTTGAAGCTGGCGCAGAAATGCTTCATCAATCCGCGTGTCGAAGACTTCTCCATTCCTCGCGAAATAGCGCAATTCGGAAAGCTCATTCGAATCTGGCGGCATCCAGGCGCCGTGACAGATGGCGTTCCTAATTTTCGACGCTTCTCTCAGAGCCCGACTCGAAAAGAATTCAATAAACGTAATACCTTGCCAGACGTCGGGTAAGGATGCGGATGTGAGCGATGATGATCCACGCTTCGGCCGAAGCGATTGATTTTTCCCAGTCCTTGGCCAGTCGGCGGCATCTGCCAAGCCATGCGAAAGTGCGCTCCACGACCCAGCGACGTGGCAGTACTTCGAAGCCCTTGGCCTTATCGGTTCGCTTGACGACCTGGACGGTAAACGTTGCGACCCTTTGCAAAGCTCCTCTCAGTTTTGGACCGGCATATCCGCCATCGGCGAAGATATGTCTGAGCCAAGGCCAGCGGTTGAGGATTGTTTTGAGGACGGCGGTTGCGCCGTCGCGATCCTGGATGTCGGCGCTATGAACCATGAGGCAGACCATAAATCCCAGCGTATCGACGACGATGTGACGCTTGCGCCCCTTAATCTTCTTGCCCGCATCATAGCCCGAAATTCCGCCGCTTTCCGTGGCTTTCACGCTCTGGCTGTCGATCACACCAGCAGACGGTGAGGCTTGCCGCCCTTCCAGCTCGCGCGCCTCCATCACAAGATGATGGTTGATCCGTCCCCACAAACCCGTTGCTCGCCATTCGTAGAAATAGGCCTGCACTGTCGTAAACGGCGGAAAATCCTTGGGCAGCATTCGCCACTGACAACCCGTCGAAGCAATGTAGAGCAACGCATTCATAACCTCGCGAAGATCGGTGCTACGCGGCCTGCCCAAACGCCTTGGCCCAGGCAGATAAGGCGAGATCAATCCCCATTCCCGGTCCGTCAGGTCACTTGCATAGCGGCGCGCGCGTCGGGCATATTGCCGACGGGTGAAATCAGTCCAACCCATTGTGGTCTCCGTTCGTCCTAAGCAAACAAACAGAATCACAAATGACTGATTTCACTCAACTCTTTTTCGGTCAGGCTCTCAGATGCACGACGAGCTCGTCGAGATTTTTAGATTGCGCATCCTGATGCGCGCGCACTGCCGCCGCGTATTTGTCGATTAGGGGATTGAGGGTGTCGGAAAGAGCTTGTTCGAGACTGGGTACCCACTTCTCGAAAGCTCCTTCAATCTCCTCGGGAGAATAGCGTCTCGTCCCGGTAAAGGCGAAGATTGCTCTAGCAAGCGTGTCTTCTAAAAGTCCGAATGTCGCCACTGTTCTTCCCAACCATTCCCAGAATGATGGAGAATGAAAGTGTGTTGGAAAGCGGGCCGGTAAATTGGCAGCATCTACTCGGAAGGCATCGTTCTGTTTTTCACTCATAGCTGCTCATTTTTTGAGTTGATGTTCGACTAAACATTCTCGTACTTCCCCGGTGCTTCCCCACGGGAAATAATCGTAGCTGAAGCGACGAACAAATTTGCTGCTGTTTTAAAAGGAGGAATTTGGTGGAGCTAAGCGGGATCGAACCGCTGACCTCTTGCATGCCATGCAAGCGCTCTCCCAGCTGAGCTATAGCCCCATCAAGATGGCGCCGTTTGACCGGCCCTGGGTCCCTTCCGAGCGCTTCGCCCGTCGGGGTGGCGGCTTATTACTTGTGGTTTTCACAGATAGCAAGCCGAAAAATTCGGCCCGGGAAAATTTTTCTTGAGACCCGGGCCGACTGTCGTTCAGATCAGACGTCGTCTTCGTCGCCGGTGACGCCGATGATGTCGCTCATGTCGTCATCGTCTTCATCTTCGTCGGCTTCCAGGAAGGTATCGTCGTCATCGTCGCCGATTTCGACATCGTCATCGCCGATATCCGGAATGTCGTCGCCGCCTGCCGCATCATCGGCATCCTCGAGGGAGACCAGTTCGACTTCCGTGTTTTCGGTATCGACTTCGGCCACTTCGTCTTCTTCCGGAACTTCCTTGGAAGCGGAGGTTTCCTCGAAGAAGGACAAGGGCCAGGACTTGCCTGTATAGGGCGAGACCACCGGATCCCGGTTCAGGTCATAGAACTTCTTGCCGGTATCGGGGTCGGTACGTTTTGTTCCAAGTTCCGCTTTCGCCACTGTCAATGCCTCATGAATGGCCGAATGAAAATTCGGCAATGCCGGGGAAGCCGGCGTTTTAAGGGAAATATCAGCCGGTCCCCTTAATCGTTGCGGCCGTTTCTGTCAAAGCTAAAGTTCATGCCGCTTCGCACGCAGTTTTCACGCATTGCGGGATGACTGGGGAACGGGCCTGTGCTAACCAGCCAGCGTGAACCGCAGAACATCTGGCCAAGAACGATCTCGGCCAACACAGAATGCGGATGGAATACCGGCATCGCAAAGGAATTGCCTATGCCGCACGATACCCTCCCCCAACCAGCCGTGGCACGCCGCTCGGCCGGCCTTTGCGGTACGATCCGCATTCCCGGCGACAAGTCCATTTCCCATCGCTCCCTCATGTTCGGCGGCCTTGCTTCGGGCGAGACGCACATCAAAGGTCTGCTCGAAGGCGAGGACGTGCTTAACACCGCCGGGGCCATGCAGGCTCTTGGCGCTACGATTCGCAGGGACGGCGATGCCTGGATCGTCAACGGCATCGGCAATGGCGCGTTGCTCGCGCCCGAGGCACCGCTCGACTTCGGCAATGCCGGCACCGGCTCCCGCCTGACCATGGGCCTGGTCGGCTCCTACGATTTCAAAACAACCTTCGTCGGCGATGCTTCGCTGTCGAAACGGCCGATGGGCCGCATTCTAGATCCGCTGCGCCGCATGGGAACACAGGTCGGCGCCGCTACGGGCGACCGGCTGCCCGTCACCTTGCATGGGCCAGGTGTAGCGAGCCCGCTGACCTATCGCGTGCCGATGGCTTCGGCACAGGTCAAATCCGCCGTGCTTCTGGCAGGACTTAATGCACCTGGCATTACGACGGTGATCGAGCCAGTCATGACCCGCGACCATACCGAAAGAATGCTCGCCGGTTTCGGCGCAGCACTTTCGGTCGAGACCGACGTAGCCGGCGTGCGCACCATCCGGCTCGAAGGCCAGGGCAGACTCACCGGCCAGACTATCGATGTTCCTGGCGATCCCTCCTCCGCCGCCTTCCCGCTGGTGGCAGCCTTGATCGTGCCCGGCTCCGACATCACCATCCGCAACGTGCTGATGAACACGACGCGCACCGGCCTCATCCTGACACTGCAGGAGATGGGCGCGGATATCGAGATCCTCGACCGGCGCGTGACGGGCGGCGAGGATGTCGCCGATCTCCATGTGCGCTCCTCGGCGCTCAGGGGTGTCACCGTGCCGGCCGAACGCGCGCCGTCGATGATCGACGAATATCCCGTGCTGGCCGTCGCGGCCGCTTTTGCGGAAGGCACAACGATCATGCAGGGGCTGGAAGAGCTCCGGGTTAAGGAATCCGATCGGCTCTCGGCTGTCGCCGAAGGATTGAAGCTCAACGGTGTCGACTGTAGCGAAGGCAGGGATTCGCTGACGGTTCGCGGCAGACCTGACGGTAAGGGCCTGGGCAGTTCCAGCGGCACCGAAGTCAGGACTCATCTCGATCATCGCATCGCCATGAGCTTCCTCGTCATGGGGCTTGCCAGCGAGCACCCGGTTTCGATCGACGATTCGGCCATGATCGCCACCAGCTTTCCCGAATTTTTTGCTATGATGACAAGATTGGGCGCGACGATCGGGACCGGCGGTTAATAGACCGTGCAATGCCCAGGGCGGCGGAAGCTGCGCCGCCGGACTGCATTGCAGCCCCGATGGAAGACATTACCGGCATTGAAATCGATATCCAGACGATTGACGGCAAATGGAAGGTGAGCCAGAACCGGACGCTGGCTGACCGACTGGCATCGCCGAGGGCCTCGCTGTGCTCGATCGTACAGCGGTGGCGGAAGCGGCCGAACTGGTGCGTCGCTCCAGACAATAACGAGAGACCGCGTAGGGACGGAAGAAGACATGATCATCGCTATTGATGGGCCTGCGGCTGCCGGCAAGGGAACCCTGGCGCGCCGGATCGCCGAAACCTATGGTTTTCATCATCTCGATACCGGCCTCACCTACCGCGCCACCGCGAAGGCGCTGCTCGATGCTGGGCTGCCGCTCGACGACGAGGCTATCGCCGAAGGCACGGCGCGCAAGGTCGATCTGGCCGGGCTCGACCGGACGGTTCTGTCCAGGCACGAGATCGGCGAGGCCGCATCGAAGATCGCCGTCATGCCGGCAGTCCGCCGGGCGCTGGTGGAGGCTCAGCGACGCTTTGCCGAAAAGAAGCCGGGTGCGGTGCTCGACGGCCGCGACATCGGCACGGTGGTCTGCCCTGACGCACCGGTGAAGCTCTATGTGACGGCCTCGGCCGAAGTCCGCGCGAAGCGGCGCTATGAGGAGATCGTCGATGCCGGCGGCAGCGCCGATTACGACGCCATTTTCGAGGATGTGAAACGGCGCGACGAGCGCGACATGGGCCGCACCGACAGCCCTTTGAAACCAGCTGAAGACGCGTACTTGCTAGATACCTCAGAAATGAGTATAGAAGCGGCGTTTCAGACGGCAAAGTCGATCGTCGACGCCGCTCTGAGCCGAAATGCCTGAAAATTATGAGCGGCTTTCGCGCGCCCAGCGCCCGGAACCGCCGATTTCAAAATAGCCTGACATTCCGTCCAAGCGCCGGATAGCTTTCCTTGAATGGAAAGCGGACTGGGGTCAGGCCCGTTAACACGAACCGCCGGCGCATCAGTGTCCAGATTGCATGAATCAAGGACACGCCAGGAGATTTTATGTCTGTAACTTCCCCCTCTCGCGAAGATTTCGCGGCCCTTCTCGAAGAATCCTTCGCCAAGAACGATCTGGCTGAAGGCTATGTCACCAAGGGCATCGTCACCGGCATCGAAAAGGATGTCGCGGTCGTTGACGTCGGCCTCAAGGTCGAAGGCCGTATCGCACTGAAGGAATTCGGTGCACGCGCCAAGGACGGCACGCTCAAGGTTGGCGATGAAGTCGAAGTCTACGTCGAGCGCATCGAAAACGCGCTTGGCGAAGCCGTTCTGTCGCGCGAAAAGGCTCGCCGCGAAGAAAGCTGGATCAAGCTCGAAGCCAAGTTCGAAGCTGGCGAGCGCGTTGAAGGCGTCATCTTCAACCAGGTCAAGGGCGGCTTCACCGTCGATCTCGACGGCGCTATCGCCTTCCTGCCGCGTTCGCAGGTCGACATCCGTCCGATCCGCGACGTCACCCCGCTGATGCACAACCCGCAGCCCTTCGAAATCCTCAAGATGGACAAGCGCCGCGGCAACATCGTCGTTTCGCGTCGCACGGTTCTGGAAGAGTCCCGTGCCGAGCAGCGTTCTGAAATCGTTCAGAACCTCGAAGAAGGCCAGGTTGTTGACGGCGTCGTCAAGAACATCACCGATTACGGTGCGTTCGTTGACCTCGGCGGCATCGACGGCCTGCTGCACGTCACCGACATGGCATGGCGCCGTGTGAACCATCCGTCGGAAATCCTGTCCATCGGCCAGCAGGTCAAGGTACAGATCATCCGCATCAACCAGGAAACCCACCGCATCTCGCTCGGCATGAAGCAGCTCGAGAGCGATCCGTGGGACGGCATCCAGGCCAAGTATCCGGAAGGCAAGAAGATCTCCGGTACCGTCACGAACATCACCGACTACGGTGCGTTCGTCGAGCTGGAGCCGGGCATCGAAGGCCTGATCCACATCTCGGAAATGTCCTGGACCAAGAAGAACGTTCACCCCGGCAAGATCCTGTCCACGAGCCAGGAAGTCGAAGTCGTCGTTCTCGAAGTCGATCCGACCAAGCGTCGTATCTCTCTCGGCCTGAAGCAGACGCTGGAAAATCCGTGGGCAGCATTCGCCCGCAATCATCCGGCTGGCACCGAAGTCGAAGGCGAAGTCAAGAACAAGACCGAATTCGGTCTGTTCATCGGCCTCGACGGCGATGTGGACGGCATGGTTCACCTCTCCGACCTCGACTGGAACCGTCCGGGCGAGCAGGTCATCGAAGAGTACAACAAGGGTGACGTCGTCAAGGCTGTCGTTCTCGACGTTGACGTCGAGAAGGAACGCATCTCGCTCGGCATCAAGCAGCTCGGCAAGGATAGCGTTGGTGAAGCTGCTGCTTCCGGCGACCTGCGCAAGAATGCAGTCGTTTCCTGCGAAGTCATCGCAGTCAACGACGGCGGCATCGAAGTGAAGCTCGTCAACCACGAAGACATCACCTCGTTCATTCGCCGCGCCGATCTGTCGCGTGACCGTGACGAACAGCGTCCGGAGCGTTTCTCGGTTGGTCAGGTTGTCGACGCCCGCGTCACCAACTTCTCCAAGAAAGACCGCAAGATCATGCTGTCGATCAAGGCTCTGGAAATCGCAGAAGAGAAGGAAGCCGTTGCTCAGTTCGGTTCTTCCGACTCGGGCGCTTCGCTCGGCGACATCTTGGGTGCGGCTCTGAAGAACCGCAACGCCGAATAATCTTCGGCAGACGCTTGGAAACAAAAGACCCGCCGGAGCGATCCGGCGGGTTTTTCTTTATCGGTTTAGCCGCGCCTATGCCGCCGTCCTCCGAGACGGCCTAAAGCGCATCGCGATCTTTCAGATTCGCCTCTTGCGCTTCAGGTCTTTGATTTTGCGGATGTCGTTGCCGCAAAATCGCTGCACACTTTTGCGCGACATGCTTTATTCCCACGCCACCATGCGCCGATAGAAATCGAAGGCGTGATCGTGCAGCGGATCGCGTGACGGCTGCGGCAAGGCAAGGTGATCCGGTACGGCCTCGTCAAGAGGAGGCACAAGCCCCGTGTCTGCTTCGTCGGAAGGCTCTTCAGCTTTCTGCGACGCTTCTTCCGCTTGAGCTTCGTCTTGATCCTGCTGATGCGCTGTCTCTTCGTCCCGGGCGCTGCCGCCTTCTTCGTCGTCGACGGGATCGACGCGGTTGAGCAGCTTCGATTCGCCGGTTTTGACTGGGACATCGGCGGGCAAATAGTTCGCCACCACAAAGGGAACGCCGAGCGGCAGGGGTGCGGATAATCCCGTCTGCTCCGCAGCCTCGTACATTCCCATCGGCGCTGCGGACGACGGCTGCGGGCTGCCGGGGAGCGCGGCGGCAGGCGCGTCGAGCTGATCCGTCAACGATACCGGCACGGCCGAGGCCAGGCTTCTCGCGTTCTCGTTGACGACGGCCGGCTGTGATGGCGGTGGCATTGCCGCATTGGCTGTCAGCGCCTGTGCGATGATCTTCTCGACCGAGGACGCAGGATTGCTGATGATCTGCTCAAGGTCGGAACTGGTCGCCATCGCGGGCGGGTCGATGACGACCTGCAGCCCCTGCTTGATATCGGCTTGAATCTGCTGGATATCACGCGGCACCGACGGCGGCGTCAGCGGCGATCTGATCAAGGCGATTTCGGTCGGAAGTTCGGCTTCGTCACCGATCGCGGTCAGCAGTGCTACCACGGCAAGATCGTCGACAAGGGACGCAAGCTGCGAAGCAGCCGGGTGCGTACCGGCGGCAACGCTGCCGATAGCGGCAGCTTGCGGGGCAGACGGCGTTGCGCTTTGCGCGGACGTCTGGACCGGAACCGTCTGAGCTGCAGCCGGTGCGGCTTGCGTGGGAGGTGCGGCTTGTGTGGGAGCACCCTGTTGCGGCGTCTGCACCGGCGCGGATGTCGGCGGGGCCGCGGGCTCCGCTGCCGATGCGATGGGCGTGGGCGTGGGCGTGGGCGTGGGCGTGGGAAGCAACGGCTCTTCTGCGGCGGCCGCAAGGGCCGTTGCCAGGGTGGCCAGATCGGCCGCTCGCTGCAGCGGGGTCGAGGCCGGCGCCTGCGGGACCGGCGCTTCCGTCCTGCCGGCATTCTGGCCGTAGGAATTGACGACGGCTTTCAGCACTGCGTCAGGTTCGGCGGCTGACGCCGGCTCCAGGCTGAGAGCCAGCTGGATCGCGTGCGGGGTCTCCGGATCCTCCAGCGCCTCGGCAAGAAGCGGCAATGACACCCGCATGTTCATCTGCGTATCCATTCGCTGTTGGGCGACCACGAGCTGTTGTGGCGTTAGGCTGCGGATCGCGGCGGCAACGCGCTGCGCATAGGCGGCATTGTTCTCGCCCGGTTCACGTGAAACGTTCACCACCTGACTCGCGGCATCGATAGCGGACAGGAGGCTATCGAGCATCCGTTCGCGGGCCGCAACCAGGAGCATGTTCAGCTTGCCCTCGACGCTGGCATTGATCGTGCTCGATAGAACGGCCAGCGGCGTGGCAGCGGTCTGGAGGCCGGAGGTCTCCGCTGTCGCAACGATCGGCTTTTCTATGGGCGCACCCACGGCGGACACGGCACCAACGGGAAGCAACATGACATGCTCCTTTGTCTGGCAAATCTGTCTGGCAATGCGACGATGGAAGCGGAGGCAGGTTCAATCAGGGTCCGCTCATGCGGCCGGTGGGTCTTCGAGCACCGGATAACCGGAAGAGCGAAACGCGAACGCGTCGGGCTGGAAGCCATATGGAAAGATAGCAGCCCGTTTCTTAACAGATTGCTAAATAAAAAAGGCCAATGCCGCTTTCACGGCACTGGCCTGTGGATTTCTCCCGCGGAACGAGGCGATCAGCTGTGCGCGAAGATATCGGCTTCTTCCCAGCCGAGGAGATCGAGCTTGGCGCGGGTCGGAAGGAAGGCAAAGCAATCATCCGCATAGTCCATGCGGCCGTCGCGCAGCAGCCGTTCCGTCAGCTTGTCGCGAAGCGCATGTAGATAGAGAACGTCGGAAGCCGCATATTCGAGCTGCGCCGGTGACAGCGTTTCCGCGGCCCAATCGGAGGATTGCTGTGCCTTGGAGATATCGACGTCGAGCATCTCCTTGAGATTATCCTTCAGGCCGTGGCGGTCGGTATAGGTGCGGCACAGGCGCGAGGCGATCTTGGTGCAGAAGACCGGCGTAGTGGTGACGCCGAACGTATGGAACAGGACAGCAATGTCGAAGCGGCCATAATGAAAGATCTTCTGGCGGGCAGGATCGGCAAGCATGGCGACGAGGTTGGGTGCCTGCTTCTGGCCGGCGGCAATGCGGATGACATCAGCGGTGCCGTCACCCGACGAAAGCTGTACGACGCAAAGACGGTCGCGGCGCGGAATGAGGCCGAGGGTTTCGGTGTCGATGGCTATGGCGCCGGTATAGTGGGCGGCATCTTCGGCGGAAATATCACCTTCGTGATAGCGGATGGTGGCAGCCATGAAATTCTCCCGGCGCTGTATTCGAAATTCGCTTCTCGTCCGTTCTATAGAACAGACGAGGCGATAACGATACCGGATAACGATGCAGGCGCCGTTCAAAATGTCGGCGGGGTGTTGATCCAGAGCAATATGGTCTCGCCATCGTGGCGATTGCGCCAGGAATGATAGCGGCGGCTTTCGAAATAAAGGGAATCGCCGGGCAACAGATCGAAAAACTGGTTGCTGTCGAGCACCAGTTCCAAACGCCCGGCAAGGACATGGATGAACTCCTCGCCCTCGTGTCGATAAGCGCCCTCGCTCGCCGCGCCCGGCGCAAGCACGAAGCGATGGCAATCCATCATCCTCCTACCCTCGGCAAGCAGCTGGACGGTGACGCCCGGCGTCGTCTCCGGCCAGGCACGCCATTCGCCGGATCGGATGAGTGCCGGAACATCCTCGCGCTCCTCGCCAGAAAGGCGTGACACCGTCGTTCCGTAGTACTCCGCCAGGTCATGGAGGGTCTTGAAGCTGACACCCTGAGAGGTGCGCTCCAGGGTCGAGAGCGTCGAGGACGTCATGCCCATATCGGCGGCGACCTGCTCCAGCGTCTTACCGGCGGCATGGCGCAGCGAGCGAAGCCTGCGGCCGATCTCCGATGAAGCCGATTGCTCGCCATTCTCCAGGCTCGCTGCGCCACCCTCTTCTGCCTCCAGTGCCTCGCGAATCGCTGCCGGATTAAGACCGCGCTCCGCCCGAAACCATGCAATGCGCTTCAGGCGCGCCACGTCTTCGGCGCTATACTGACGGTGCCCGGTCTCGGAGCGAAAGGGCACGACAAGCCCCTGGCTTTCCCATAACCGCAGCGTGGAGGCCGATACGCCGGCAAGACGCGCCGCTTCCGCCACCTTATAGCGCACGGGGTAGCGCTCGGGCTCGATGCTGCTCATTGCCAATTTCCCTGATCCCTTGTCTGTCGACCCGTCTAGCATGGATGAAGCGCCTTAACGCGCCTTAAAAATGCACGACGCTGCATGAGAGCCTTTGGCGCCTTCTTGCCAGTCGCACAAAATCCCGCTTGAAATCTTGCGGGAAAAATGTAGGAGTTTTCTAAATAAATTGCAGAACTTCTGCAAGATAATTCGAAACAGCTTACTGGGAGCGACTGCGATGACTTTAACCGAGCGGAAGAACGCCGCCATTTCCCGCGGCGTCGGCATGACGACGCAGATCTATGCAGATCGCGCCGAAAACGCCGAAATCTGGGACAAGGAAGGTAATCGCTATATCGACTTTGCCTCCGGCATCGCCGTGGTGAATACCGGCCATCGGCATCCCCGCGTCATCGCCGCCGTCAAGGAACAGCTCGACCGCTTCACGCATACCTGCCACCAGGTCGTGCCTTATGAGAGCTATGTGCATCTTGCCGAGCGGCTGAACGCGATCGTCCCCGGCGATTTCGCCAAGAAGACGATTTTCGTGACGACGGGTGCCGAAGCGGTCGAAAACGCCGTCAAGATCGCCCGTGCCGCTACCGGCCGCTCCGCGATCGTCGCTTTCGGTGGCGGTTTCCACGGCCGCACCTTCATGGGTATGGCGCTGACCGGCAAGGTCGCGCCCTACAAGATCGGCTTCGGCCCGATGCCGGGTGACGTCTTCCATGCGCCCTTCCCGGTACCGCTGCACGGCATCAGTGTCGAACAGTCGCTGGCGGCGCTGAAGAAGCTCTTTGCCGCCGATGTCGATCCGCAGCGCGTGGCCGCAATCATCCTCGAACCCGTACAGGGCGAAGGCGGTTTCTATCCGGCGCCCTCAACCTTCATGAAGGCGTTGCGCGAGATCTGCGACCAGCACGGCATTCTCCTGATTGCCGACGAGGTACAGACCGGCTTTGCGCGCACCGGCAAAATGTTTGCGATGGATCACCACGAGGTGGCGGCCGATCTCGTTACCATGGCAAAGAGCCTTGCCGGCGGCTTCCCGCTTGCCGCCGTCACTGGCCGCGCCGAGATCATGGATGCACCCGCTCCAGGCGGCCTCGGCGGCACCTATGGCGGCAATCCGCTCGGCATCGCCGCATCCCATGCGGTGCTCGACGTCATCGCCGACGAAGGCCTGTGCGACCGCGCCAACCAGCTCGGCTCGCGCCTGAAACAGCGGCTGGAATCGCTGCGCGACAAGGTGCCCGAAATCGCCGATATCCGCGGTCCCGGCTTCATGAATGCCGTGGAATTCAACGACGCGGCGACTAAGCTGCCGAGCGCGGATTTCGCCAACAAGGTACGGCTGATCGCCCTCGACAAGGGGCTGATCCTGCTCACCTGCGGTGTCTATGGCAATGTCATCCGCTTCCTGTCGCCGATCACTATTCAGGACGGCGTCTTCAGCGAAGCGCTCGACATTCTCGAGGCATCGCTGATCGAGGCGAGCGTTTCCCGCTGATCGTCGCCATCAGCATTTTCTCATTTGTCCGTCCGTGCGCCCTGCCGGGCGAAACCTGTCGGAGTGCAGACCATGTCCTTTACAACAGCAATGACCAAGCATGTTCCCTTCTCCTCGCGCCTCCTGCGCGCCGCCGGCTATATCAACGGCGCCTGGACCGGCGGCGGGGCGACGAAGACTTTCGATGTCATCAATCCCGCGACCGGCGAAGTGCTTGCCTCGCTGCCGGATATGGGTGCTGCCGAAACGACGGCCGCCATCGACGCCGCCTATGCCGCGCAAGCCGCCTGGGCCGCCCGGCCGGCCAAGGAACGGGCCGCAATCTTACGCAAATGGTTCGACCTCATGGTCGCCAATGCCGACGAGCTAGCCGCAATCCTGACGGCCGAAATGGGCAAGCCGCTGCCGGAAGCGAAAGGCGAGATCCTCTACGCCGCCTCCTATGTCGAATGGTATGCGGAAGAAGCCAAGCGCATCTACGGCGAAACCATTCCCGCCCCCTCAAACGACAAGCGCATGGTCGTTATCAAGCAGCCGGTCGGCGTCGTCGGCACGATCACGCCGTGGAACTTCCCGGCGGCCATGATTGCTCGCAAGATCGCGCCGGCCCTTGCCGTCGGCTGCACCGTCGTCTCGAAGCCTGCCGAGCAGACGCCGCTGACGGCGATCACGCTTGCCGTGCTTGCCGAAGAGGCGGGCGTTCCCGCCGGCGTTCTTAACATCATCGTCGGCCTCGACGGGCCGGCGATCGGCCGCGAGCTCTGCGGCAATCCGAAGGTGCGCAAGATCAGTTTCACCGGCTCGACGGAGGTTGGCCGCATCCTGATGCGCCAGTGCGCCGACCAGATCAAGAAGGTCAGCCTCGAGCTCGGCGGCAATGCGCCCTTCATCGTCTTCGACGACGCCGACCTCGACGCCGCCGTCGAAGGGGCGATGGCTTCGAAATACCGCAATGCCGGCCAGACCTGCGTCTGCGCCAACCGCATCTATGTCCAGTCCAACGTCTATGACGCCTTCGCCGCCAAACTCGCAGCCAAGGTGGGCGAACTCTCTGTCGGCGACGGCTTCAAGGCGGGAGTATCAGTCGGGCCGCTGATCGACGAACAGGGTGTCGCCAAGGCCGAAGACCATGTGCGGGATGCCGTCTCGAAGGGTGCCCGCATCGTTGTCGGCGGCAAGCGCATCGAAGGTGCCGGCACCTTCTTCGCGCCGACCATCCTGACCGGCGTCGACCGGAGCATGAAGGTCGCCCGCGAGGAGACCTTCGGCCCGGTGGCGCCGCTCTTCCGCTTTGACACCGTTGAGGATGTCATCGCGCAGGCGAACGACACCGAATTCGGCCTCGCCGCCTATTTCTTCGCTGGCGACCTCAAGAAAGTCTGGCGCGTCGCCGAAGCGCTGGAATATGGCATGGTCGGCATCAATACCGGCCTGATATCGGCGGAGACGGCACCGTTCGGCGGCATCAAGCAATCGGGTCTTGGCCGCGAAGGCTCACGCCATGGCGCCGACGACTATCTGGAAATGAAGTACCTCTGCATCGGCAATCTATAGCCCGCACATCAAGTTGAGGTAATGTGAACGCGGCCCTGCCACAGCCGGGCCGCGCTCAAACGGCCGGTATAAAAGGCGCCGGTATCGAGATTGAGCCTGAGACCATCGACTTCGGCCTGCCGGATCGGTGTATGGCCGTGCACGATCAACTTCGGCAGCGGCTGCGCGCTGTCGTGGAAGCGCGAGCGGATGAAGACAAGATCGTCGTCCTGCTGCTCGGAAATCGGTCTGTCCGGATCGATGCCGGCATGAACGAACAGCACCTCGGGCGTGTCCAGCAGGATCGGCAGGCGCCGCAGAAAATTGACGTGATCATCAGGCAGCCAAGTCCTTATAAAAGTATCGAGCTGCTTCTGCTTGGGATATCGCTCCCTCAATTTCTGGATATCCACCCCATAGGACGCGAGCGTTGCATCGCCGCCGAGCGCCACCCAATCATCGAGCGATATCTCGCCGTCAATATAGGCGAGCATGGCCATCTCGTGATTGCCCGTCAAGCAGATGCGGTCGAAGCCATTCGGCGGCGACGCCATCAGGCGGCCGACCACCTGCGCCGAGGCTGGGCCGCGATCGATGAAATCGCCGAGCATGATTATGAGCTTTCGGCCCGGCAGCCCTGCCGCGTCTGCAAAAATCTTGCGCTCCAGTGCGCTAAGGAGATCGTAGCGGCCATGGACATCGCCGATGACGTAGGTGGGCATATCGAGATGTTCGAGCCATTCGCGACTCCGGCGATGAGCGAAGCCACTGGCCATTTTTTCGCGTATCCTAGATGCCGCCATGAAACTGCCTTTCGAGCGCACACCCCGGAACGCCTCAATTATGTCTGCAAAAAGGACTCAAAAGCGACGATTCTTTGCCAAGAAAGCAAGAATCGCGCCCATGATCGATATCGCGATCGGCCAAGGCCTGCGATAGCGGATTGCCTTACGGCAAAGCGTCCCGAATGACGCCTTTATGCATGGAGAAAGTTGACAGTGGGTATCCGCAATCCTATCGCGCTCGCCAAGCCGGCGAAATCGATACCGCATCAAACTGGAACTTCGCACTCATGGCGCCTGTAAACTTATCGTGAAGCCCTGATGGATCCGACGACAGCGCTCCAACTCTGCCGCTTTCTTCACGATGCGTCGCTGGTGCTTCTATGGGGTGCGAGCGCCTATCTCTGCCTGCTCGTGCCGAAAACGCTGGCCGACGCCGTCTGGCGCCTGTCCGCAAGGATGTTCGTCGCAGCGACCGCCATTACGGCCGTGACGGTGCTGGCGGCACTCCCCATAACCATGGCGAATCTCGGCAATGGATGGGGCGATGCGCTAGATGCCGGCATGATTCATGACGTGCTTTTCGAGACCACAGTCGGCCTGGCCTGGCAGGCACAGGCAGTTGCGGCCGCAGTCATGGCCGGCGCCTTCCTGCTGCCGGAAAGCTGGCGGCGGCGCGGGCTGGCGCTGGGTTCGGGCCTGGGGCTTGCCTTCCTTTCCTTGACCGGGCACGCCTCGATGCTGGAAGGCTGGCTGCGGCAGGTGCATCGTGCCAACGATGTCCTGCATGTGCTGACCGCCGGCGGCTGGCTGGGAGCGCTCGTGCCGCTGATCCCCATTCTGCGGCTTCTCGACCGAGCGGATTGCCGGACGGAAGCGCTGCTGGCGCTGCGTCGTTTCTCCAGTGCTGGGCATGTCGCCGTCGCGCTCGTCATCATCTCCGGCGTCGTCAACGTGATGCTGATCCTGAAACGGCTACCGACGGACTGGTCGTCGCCCTATCAGAAGCTGCTTGCCATCAAGATCGCGCTGGTCGCCGTCATGGCGGTGGTGGCGATCGTCAATCGCTATGTCTTCGTTCCCTGGAGCGGCCGTAACCATAGCCGCGCTCTGCAGGCGCTCCGGCTTGGAAGCATCGCAGAGATCGTCATAGGCATTGTCGTCATCGGGCTGGTCGCCGTCTTCGGCATGATGGAGCCGGTCTAGCCGCCGAGCGATTTCACGACCGCGCGAACGGCCGCCGGATCTTGCATCGCCGGCTTGTATTCCAGACCCACCCTGCCCCGATAGCCTTGGGCGTACAGCCAATCCAGCCGCTTCGCCAGATCGATATGGCCGGTGCCGGGGTCGTTACGGCCGGGATGATCGGCGATATGGATATGGACGATGCGGTCGATGCGATCGCCGACGACCTCACGCGTATCCTCGCCCATGACGGCCGAATGATAGAGATCGTAGACGATGCCGATTTCCGGGCGACCGACCTCATCGACGATATCGAGGCCTTCCATGGTCGAGGACAGATAATAGCCGGGATGGTCTATCCTCGTGTTCAGCGGCTCGACGCCGAGCCGGACGGCGGACCCTTCGAGAATATCGGCACCGGCGCTGAGAGCAGCGACGATGGCCGCCCGCTGCTCGGCACGCGAAAACTCCGGCAGATCGTCGCCGGCCTGCGCAATCAGAACCGGTGCGCCGAGACGTTGGGCGACAGCAGCGGACTCCCGCAACCCCTTCAGCCATGCTTCCTTGTTTGCCGGATTCGTGAGAGCGATCATCGGCTCGGCGACGATGCTCGAGACGGCAATGCCGGTCTCGGCTGCGGCAGCGGCGATCGCATCGAGATCCTTGTCCGTCCAACGCCAGAACTCGACCGCATCGAGCCCGGCCGCATACGCCAGCCGGATACGATCGGCAAAAGCATCACCGTCGCGCGCAAACAACCACTCGATACAAGCCGAAAACTGCCGCATGAGATCCTCCTCCCTCATCGGTCAGGAGCAATGCGCGAGATCATGCGTGACCGCAAGCCTCTCTAGCGATGATATTGCTGCGACGGCCGCGGCATCGAAGGTTTGATGGCCTCTACTTTCACTGCGGAGAGCACGCGCATGTCGCGCCGGAAATCGGAGGGCGTCATCCCGGCAATATGGCGGAAGGATTTGTTGAAAGCGCTGATCGAGCCGAAACCACTGTCCATCGCGACCTGCAGCACATTGGCGCCGTCGCGCATCAGCATCGCCTGGGCGCGCGAAAGGCGCAGCAGGCTCACATATTTCGCCAGCGTCATGCCTGTCGATTTCTTGAAGAGGTTCATGGCGTATTTCGGATGGAGATTCGCTGCCTTGGCAATATCGACCGTATCGATGTCATGCAGGAAATTTTCGGCGATGAAATCACACATGCGCGCCAGGCTGCGCGAGGATTGCGGATGAGCCTGCTCATTCACCGGATTCGCCGGCTTTTCCGGCACCATACGATAGGGCTCGAAGGCGATGCGCTCCAGACGCAGGAGGAGTTCCGCGACGGCATGTTCTGCCTTGGCGCCGTCTTCGGACATGACATAGCGGTGCCACCGCGCGAAGTTCTCATCATCGGCGGCATCGGTCGCCGAGCTAATCAGGGTCTGTCCGCGAATGAGGCGGCCGGAGATATCGAGCGGCAGCCGCAGGCGGAAGAAATGGACAAGCGGCAGATGCGCGCCGGCATAGATCGCATCCTCCGACAGTTCGTCCAACAGATGCGGCTGACCGCCCCAGAAAAGGCAGATCTCGCCCGCTCTCAAAGTAAGCTCGTGATCGCCGATGCGGTAATGCACGGTTCCGCGGACGATGTAATTGACTTCCACCTGTGCGTGCCAATGCGGCTTTGCCATCGGCAACGGGTGGTTATGAAACATCTGCAGGACGTTTGGGAGCCCTTCGACACTGCTCGCACCCGGCTGATAAACCGCCCTTTGACCCACCTTACTTTTCGCCAAGTCGATGTTCCCTTTTTAGGAGACAGAAGCGTACCGGCGGATAGTTTAAGCGTGTTCTACTGAGGACGGCAATTGAAAAGGGAGGATTTTCAATGCGTTTAAAACTTGCTGGAGCGACGGCACTTGCTGCCCTGCTCGCTTCCGGTTCTGCCTTTGCTGAGCAAACCACTATCACTGTTTGGAGCTGGAACATCGCCGCGTCGGCGCTGAAGTCCACTGTCGAGGGATTCAACAAGAAAAATCCTGATATCAAGGTCGAGGTTCAAGACATCGGCAATCCGCAGGTCTTCGACAAGATGCTGGCTGCTTGCGCTGCCGGCGGCGATGGCCTGCCTGATGTCATGTCGATCGAAAACCACAAGGCTTCGATCTTCTGGAATCGCTTTCCGGACTGCCTGACCGACCTGACGAAGCTTGGCTACAACGATCAACTGAAGAAGCAGTTCCCGGATTTCAAACGCGCGGAGCTTGAAGTCGGCGATGCCGCCTACGCGATGCCGTGGGATTCCGGTCCGGTCACCATGTTCTATCGCCGCGACATGTATGAAAAGGCAGGCGTCGATCCGGCAACGATCAAGACCTGGGACGATTTCATAGCCGCCGGCAAAAAGATCTCCGCCGCCAATCCGGGCGTGATCATGACGCAGGCCGATCTCAACGGCGACACCGAATGGTTCCGCATGCTCGCCAATGAACAGGGCTGCGGCTATTTCTCGTATGACAGCCAGAGCATCACCGTCAACCAACCGGCCTGCGTCAAGGCTCTGGACAAGGTGAAGGAGATCAAAGACGCCGGCCTGATGAGCGCGGCGAACTGGAACGAGAAAATTCAGGCGAACACGGCAAGCAAGGTGGCATCGCAGCTCTATGGCGGCTGGTATGAAGGCACCGTCCGCTCCACCTCGCCGGATCTTGCTGGCAAATGGGGTGTCTACCCGATGCCGAGCATGACGGCCGACGGTCCGCATGCGGCCAATCTCGGCGGCTCGTCACTCGCCATCGCCAGCGGCTCGAAGAACAAGGAAGCCGCCTGGAAATTCCTCGAATACACGCTTGGCACCAATGAGGGCCAGGTGACTATGCTGAAATCCTTCGGCCTCGTGCCGTCGCTGCTGACCGCGGTCCAGGATCCCTTCGTCAATCAGCCGCAGCCCTATTGGGGCGGTCAAAAGGTCTGGGCCGATATCCTCGCAACCCTGCCGAAGATCCGCCCGAGCCCAGGCACTCAGTATTTCAGTGATGCCGACGAAGTCATAAAGGCTGTCCAGACGAAATATCTTGCCGGCGGATATCCGAATGGCAAGGCTGCGCTCGACGATGCGGCTCAGCAGATCGCTTCGGCGACGGGTCTGCCGATCGCGAAATGAGTGACACCGCCGGGCGTGCTTCCCAAGCCGCGCCCGGCCTCCCCGCCGCCCTAGAATCAAAGACGTAGAGCGTGACGTCGTCCGAAAACCGCCTACACTTTTCGGCGTCACGTTCTAGGGCGGCGGGGATGCGATGTTACGCATCATTTTCCTGCGTATAAAGGAGAAGGCTTTCATGCGGTTGCGAAACCGGAGCGCCTACGCGTTCCTTGCACCCTATCTTCTGGTATTCGCCGCTTTCTGGGTCTGGCCGATCATCGATTCGTTCCTGATCTCGTTCCAGAATACCCGGGTCAATCCGTGGACCTTCAATCTGTCGCTCAATTGGGGGCGGCTGTTCGGCGATCCGGCATTCTACAACGCGCTTGAAAATACGCTGATCATCCTGATCGTCCAGGTGCCGGTCATGATCACGCTCGCCACGGTCATGGCGGTGCTGCTGAATTCATCGCTGTTGAAGGCACGCGGCATTTTTCGCTTTGCTTTCTTCGCGCCCGTCGTCGTTGGAGAAGTGGCCTATGCCGCGGTCTTTCGCCTGATGTTCAACGTCGATTTTGGCATCATCAACAAGCTGCTCGGCAGTGTCAGCATCGCGCCGGTGTCGTGGTTCGCCGACTCCCACGCCGCCATGGTGCTCATCGTTATCGCCGTCACCTGGCGCTGGGCGGGTTACAACGCCATCATCATCCTGTCCGGGCTGCAATCGATCCCAGAGGATGTTTACGAGGCTGCAACCCTCGATCGCGTCAGCCGCTTCAAGCAGTTCATCCACATCACCCTGCCGCTCCTGAAGCCGATCATTCTGTTCTGCGTTGTCCTGTCCGTCATCGGCACCATGCAGCTCTTCACCGAGCCATATCTGATTACCAACAGAGGAGGCCCCGGCGGCGGGACGGAAACGCTCGGCCTGTTGCTGTATCGCCAGGCTTTCCAGTCGACCAACTTCGGCTATGCCTCCGCGATCGCCTATACGATGGCGGCGCTTGCGGTAGCCATCTCTCTCCTCAATCTCTGGGTAGGGCGCGAACCAAAATGAAATCAAAATCCAGATCCACTCTGATCCGCTCGATCGCCTTGCACGGCCTGCTGGCGCCGCTCGCCATCATCTGGCTGTTTCCGCTCTGGATGATGTTCGTCTTTTCGACCATGCCCGATTACGGCATTTTCAGCCCCGGCATCATCCTGACACCGTCGACGGGTTTCATGGACAACTTCCGAAACCTACAGGCCGACACCAACTTCGTCGGCGCGATGACGATCTCCATCGTCGTTGCGGTCACCTACACCTTCCTTTCGGTGCTGCTGACATCGATGGCCGGATGGGCTCTGGCGCGTTACCAGTTCGCCGGCCGTTCCGGCGTCATCGGCATCATCCTCGGCACGATCACCCTGCCCTACTCCGTTGTCGTCATCCCGCAATTCATCATGGTGGCGCGCGATTTCGGGCTGGCCAACTCATGGGTCGCGCTGATCGTACCACCGCTCTTCAACTCGCTCGGCGTGCTCTTCATGCGCCAGGCCTTCTCAATGATGCCGGGCGAGCTCTTTGATGCCGCCCGCGTCGAGGGCGTCAAGGAGTGGCAGATTTTCCTGCGCATCGCCCTGCCGCTTGCAAGGCCGACGATGGCAGCACTCGCCATCATCCTATTCCTGGCCTCCTGGAACAACTATCTCTGGCCGCTGCTCATTAACTCCCGGCCTGGGATGATGACGGCACCCGTGGCGCTCGGAACGCTGATCGGCCTCACCAGGGTCTCCTGGGGCGGCATCATGGCCGGTGCCGTGATGCTGACGGCGCCAATCCTGGTGGTCTTCGTTCTCCTGCAACGCCACTTCATCGCCGGCATTGCCGCCGGCGCAATCAAATAATTCCGGGAGATCCGTATGGCTGAACTTTCTCTCACCAATATCGTCAAACGCTACGGTTCGCTGGAAATCATCCACGGCGCCAATCTCGAGGTGAAGGACGGCGAGTTCGTCGTCTTCGTCGGACCGTCCGGATGCGGCAAGTCCACACTGCTGCGCATGATTGCCGGGCTGGAGGATATTTCCGGCGGCGAACTGAAGATCGGCGGGCGCGTGGTCAACGACATGGAGCCGGCCGACCGCGGCATCGCCATGGTCTTCCAGTCCTATGCCCTCTACCCGCACCTGACCGTCGAGCAGAACCTCAATTTCGGCCTGCGGATGAACGGCAATCCCAAGGCCGACACCGACCGCCGCGTCAAGCAGGCGGCCGAGATCCTGCAGATCACCGAACTGATGCAGCGCCGGCCGAAACAGCTTTCCGGTGGCCAGCGCCAGCGCGTCGCCATCGGCCGCGCCATCGTGCGCGAGCCGCAGATCTTCCTGTTCGACGAGCCGCTCTCCAACCTCGACGCCGAGCTGCGCGTGCAGATGCGCGTCGAAATCTCGCGCCTTCACAAGAAGCTCGGCACGACGATGATCTACGTCACACACGACCAGACCGAAGCCATGACGCTCGCTGACAAGATCGTCGTGCTGCGCGGCGGCAATATCGAACAGGTGGGCGCGCCGCTCGATCTCTATGACGACCCGGCAAACCAGTTCGTTGCCGGTTTCGTCGGCTCGCCTAAGATGAACTTTCTGCAGGCCGAGGTTACGGATAACCAACCCAGCCGCATCGCCGTGGTGCTCAAGGGCCAGCGCAATGTGCGCCTGACGCTGCCGATCACCTCCGCCAAGCTCGAGATCGGCCAGCCGGTGACACTCGGCGTTCGCCCGGAGCATTTCCTCGAAGGCGGGCGCGGGGAGGTCGACATGATCGTCGACGTCGATGTCGCCGAGCATCTCGGCAACACCAGCTATATCTACGCCAATATCGAAGGCGGCGAGCAGATCGTCATTGAGCGCGAGGAGTCCCGCAACACGGGCAACCGCGACAAGCTCACCGTGGCGCTGGCGGCCGCCAAGACATTCCTGTTCGACAGCGCCGGCAACCGATTGCGGTAGGCGCTTCCCATTCCCCCAAGACAGCATGCAGATTTAGGAAAGGATCGTTCCATGACCACTGAGACACCAATCCGCTGGGGCATTATCGGCCCCGGCAGGATCGCGCAGACTTTTGCCGATGGTATCGCCCATTCCCGCAGCGGCAAGCTGGTGGCCATCGCCAGCCGCAACCCGGACAAGCCAGGTCTCGGCGACGGTTTCCCGGGCGCGCGCATCGTTAGCGGTTATGAAGCCCTGCTCGCCGACAAGGAAATCGACGCCGTCTATATCGCTACGCCGCACACCGGCCATGCCGAATGGGCAATCAAGGCGATCCGTGCCGGCAAGCATGTGCTCGTTGAAAAGCCGATCGCGCTTTCCGCTTTCGATGCGGAAGCCATCTACTATGAAGCCAAGAAGGCCGGTGTCTTCGCCGGCGAAGCCTTCATGTATCGCGTCCATCCGCAGACGGCGAAACTGATCGAACTCGTCAAGAGCGGCGTGATCGGCGACTTGCGCATCATCCGCTCATCCTTTGGTTTCAATATGGGCAAGGTCAATCCGGATCACCGGCTGTTTGCCAATGAGACGGCCGGCGGCGGCATTCTCGATGTCGGCGGCTATCCGGTCTCTATGGCCCGCCTGATCGCCGGTGCGGTCGATGGCAAGCCGTTCCTCGATCCGGAAAAAGTCTCGGGCGTCGGCCACCTCGGCCAGACCGGTGTCGACGAATGGGCTTCCGCCGTCCTGAAGTTCCCGAACAACGTTATTGCCGAAGTGTCCTGCTCGATCATGGCGAACCAGGACAACACGCTGCGCATCATCGGCTCCGAAGGCCGTATCGAAGTCAAGGACTTCTGGTTCGCCTCAGGCCACAAGGGCGGCATCGGCAAGATCGACGTCATCAAGGGTGGCGAGACAGAGACGATCGAGGTCAAGGAAGATCGCTGGCTCTATTCTTTCGAGGTCGATGCGGCCGGCGATGCCATCCGCGCCGGAAACAAGGAATTCGCATATCCCGGCATCAGCTGGGCCGATTCGATCGGAAACCTCAAGGTGCTCGACCAATGGCGCACGTCGATCGGCCTGGAATATAGCGTCGAGAAGGCAGCAAAACGGACGAAGAACATCGCCGGCGCGACCGTCACCAAGGGCAACAGCATTCCGAAGCGCAGCATTCCGGGTATCTCAAAGCCGGCATCGATCGTCACGCTCGGCTTCGAATTCTTCCCGAATTTCGCAGCCGCCTCGCTGACGCTCGACGCCTTCTATGAAGCTGGCGGCAATGCCTTCGACACGGCCTATGTCTATGGTGGCGGCAAGACGGAGAGCATCTTCGGCGACTGGCACACCAGCCGCAACGTGCCGCGCGAGGAGATCGTGCTGATCGGCAAGGGTGCGCATTCGCCGCTCTGCTATCCGGATGTGATCGCCAAGCAGCTCGACCAATCCCTCAACCGCCTGAAGACCGACTATGTCGACATCTACTTCATGCATCGCGACAATACCGACGTTCCGGTCGGCGAGTTCGTCGATGCCATGGATGCCGAGGTGAAGGCCGGCCGCATCCGCGGCATCTTCGGTGGCTCGAACTGGACGCGCGCCCGCTTCGACGAGGCGATCGCCTATGCAGAGAAGAACGGCAAGACGGCACCGGCGGCCCTTTCCAACAACTTCTCGCTTGCGGAAATGCTCGACCCGATCTGGGCCGGCTGCATCGCCGCCTCGGACGATGAGTGGAAAGCCTGGCTGAATGCGAAGCAGATCCCGAACTTCGCCTGGTCGAGCCAGGGCCGCGGCTTCTTCACCGATCGCGCCGGCCGCGACAAGCGCGACGACGAGGAATTGGTTCGCGTCTGGTATTCCGACCGCAATTTCGGTCGTCGCGACAGGGCGATCGAACTGGCGCAGAAGCTTGGCCGCAACCCGATCCATATCGCACTGGCCTATGTCGTCGCGCAGCCCTTCCCGGTCATCCCGCTGATCGGCCCGCGTACGATCGCCGAGCTGGAGGATAGCCTTTCGGCGCTCGACATCAAGCTGACGCCGGAACAGGTGAAGTGGCTCGAGGGCTGAAATAGGTCTGGCGCCGTCAAGCAGCGCTGAAACAAAAAGCCCATCCGGAGGACTGGATGGGCTTTTTCGTGCCTGCCTGAATGACCATCAAACGATCACGCGGCAAAGTCGAATGTCGTCGCATCAGCCCCTTCGAGCCGCAGCAGATAGGCCTTGCGCTCGAGACCGCCGGCGAACCCGCGCAAATCACCGGCCGATCCCACGACGCGATGGCAGGGTGCGATGATCGAGATCGGGTTGCGACCATTGGCGGCACCGACCGCACGGATCGCCTTAGCCGAGCCGATCTCGGTCGCAATCTGGCGGTAGCTGCGCGTCTCGCCGAAAGGGATGGCGAGCAGGGCCTGCCATACCTTCTGCTGGAATTCCGTTCCGGCAAAATCGAGCGGCAGGTCGAAAACCTGTCGTTTGCCGGCGAAATATTCGCGGAGCTGCTGCTCGGTTTCCACGAGCACGGGATGGCTATCGTCTTCGGCCACGATCAGCAACGGCACACGCCCTGGGCGATCATTGTCCCAAAGGATCGCGGCAAGCCCATCATCGCTGCCGACGAGCTTCAAGGCGCCAACGGGCGAATCGATGATCCGATAGACATACTGCTTTTCCGCATTTTTCTGCGCTTTGGTCATGCCGATATCCTTTCTTTGAATTGCGCTCGTGGCATCGGGCGAGATTGCCTCTGATGGAGCACTTATGTCGCTATTGGACCTCAAATGACGGTCGGCAACCACCCGAAAACGGCCAACGGTCACGAAAATCCCGGCATATCCGGATTCATGCGGACAGCCTTAAGATGACGCGGGCAACAGGCTCAGACTTGGGAAAGTGGCTGGGATTGTGTAAAACCATAGAGAGACAGATCATCAAGCATGCGGAGCCCGATATGACAGTTCGCCCGCCACGCAATTTCAATCCATCGCAAACCAAAGAAACCGGCCTCGGCATTCTCGAATATGAGATGCTATCGGAACGCGCCAGCACACTCGGCCATCATGGCATGAAGGTGGAGACAGCGCTTGCCGCGCTGCAGGAGGGCGAGGCCAAGGGCAAAGAGGGCGTGGAGCACGAGCGGCTGGTGGATATCGCGGCGCAAGCCGTCTGGGCCATGTTCATCCATCGCGAGATCTGCGGCCTGCGCAACGGCCGCGACGTCATCCAGCGCTACGGCATTCCGAATAAGGTGCTCGCGCGCCTCGGCGCCAGCCCGAGACATCCCTGACTATTAGGATTTCAAGATCGCCTGGAAACGCGGATCGAAGGCGTGGCCGATCGGCTCCGCCGCCGCACCGCGCGCCACTGCCCAAGGATCGGTCATGCCGAGCTGCAGGCGCGGCAGCAATCGATCGGGACGATCGGCATTGGAGGGCAACAGCGGCTGCATCGCAGCCATCAGCCGCGTTGCCAGCGCTGGGGGCGCGCCGCCGCACAGAATAACCGTCTGCGGATCGAAGATAGTTTCGATGAGCTGCACGCTCCAGCGTAGGTCGATCGCCGCCCTTTCGATCCAGGTAAGGATATCGGGATCGTCGGCAGCGGCGCGCTTATCTATCAGCGAATAAATATCAGGCGCCATCGGATCGACGCCGAGGTGATCGTAGAGAGAAGCCAGCGAGGCGCGATGCTCCAGCTGGGTCTGCCTCCCGCCTGATGTCAGCAGCGCCATGCCGATTTCGCCGGCATTGCCATGGGCGCCGCTATAGAGCTCGCCGCCGAGGATGAGCCCGGCACCGATACCATAGCCGACATAGAGGCAGACGGCATGGTCGAGGCCATGTGCGGCACCCACCATGCGCTCGGCGGTCGCGCAGGCCGCGGCGTCGTTCTGCAGAGTGACGTTGAGACCAGTGCCCGCAGAAAGCGTTTCCAGCAGCGGAAAGCGCTGCCAGGCACCCATCATCCAAGGATTGTCGGCATCCTCCTGCTCGATTCCGAACGGACCCGGCATCGCGGCACCGAGGCCGACGAGGCGCTTCTCCGCCTGAGCCACGCGTTCCTTCAATTCGCTGCGCACGTCTTCCACGAGCTGCAAGACGACGGGCGTACCTGTCGCCGGTCCACCTGCCGGTAGGTTCGCTTCCTTGCGTATCAGCACATTGCCGACGAGATCGACGGCGATGGCGCGGGTGATGTGACGGTCGATCTGCAGGCCGATGGCGAAAGCGCCCTCTGGCACAAGACTGTAGGGCGTCGAAGGCTGGCCGCGGCCGCGGCGCACCGTTTCCCTCGATGTGACGAGCCCATCGTTTTCCAGCTCCTCCATGATGTTGGAGACAGTCTGTTTCGTCAGGCGGGTGGCGCGGGCGAGATCGGCGCGAGAGAGCGCACCATTCAACCGCAGGGCATCGATGATCACCCGCCGGTTATGGGCGCTGGTGCCCTCGTGGTTCGTTCCGCTGGTAGCCCTGATCGGGCGAATATCGTTCATCTGTTTTTGCCTCTTGACAGCAATAGAATATTGAAGAACAAATTAGTCAAGACAATTGACTTAAAAGAAACCACAGAGTTTCATCAGGGAACGCAAGGGAGCCTTGAAGCTCCAAAACGCGCCGATCGATGCTCGGCAGCCAACCCGGCCAATTGCCTGCTCGACAACTGATGGCGACGTCAGCCGCCATTGGAAAAATCGCGTGACTGTCAAAAACCGGAGGCTGGAATGTTGAAATCATTGAACAAGACATTGCTCGGCGCAGCGCTGATCGGCGTATCCTTCGCCTCGCACGCCTTTGCCGAAACCACGATCAATGCCCTTTTCATGGCGCAGGCTGCCTATAGCGAAGCCGATGTGCGTGCCATGACGGATGCCTTCTCCAAGGCCAATCCAGACATCAAGGTCAATCTCGAATTCGTCCCTTATGAAGGCCTGCACGACAAGACCGTGCTCGCGCAAGGGTCCGGCGGCGGCTACGACGTCGTGCTCTTCGATGTGATCTGGCCGGCCGAATACGCGACCAACAAGGTTCTGGTCGACGTTTCCTCGCGCATCTCTGACGACACGAAGAAGAACGTGCTGCCGGGTGCATGGACGACGGTCCAGTATGACGGCAAGTACTATGGCATGCCGTGGATCCTCGATACCAAGTACCTGTTCTATAACAAGGAAATCCTAGAAAAGGCCGGCATCAAGACGCCGCCGAAGACCTGGGACGAACTGAACGAACAGGCCAAGATCATCAAGGACAAGGGTCTTCTCGCCACCCCGATCGCCTGGAGCTGGTCACAGGCCGAAGCCGCAATCTGCGACTACGCCACGCTCGTCAGCGCCTATAAGGGCGACTTCATCAAGGACGGCAAGCCGGACTTCCAAACCGGCGGCGGCCTCGATGCCCTGAAATACATGGTCACCAGCTACAAGTCCGGCCTCACCAACCCGAACTCCAAGGAATTCCTCGAAGAGGATGTCCGCAAGGTCTTCGAAAACGGCGATGCCGCCTTCGCGCTGAACTGGACCTACATGTACAACATGGCGAACGACCCTAAGGACAGCAAGGTCGCTGGCAAGGTCGGCGTCGTGCCGGCGCCGGGCGTTGCCGGCAAGAGCGAGGCTTCCGCGGTGAACGGCTCGATGGGTCTCGGCATCACGTCGGCCAGCAAGCATCCCGACGAGGCGTGGAAGTACATCTCCTTCATGACCTCGCAGGCAACGCAGAACCAGTATGCGAAGCTCAGCCTGCCGATCTGGGCCTCGTCCTATAGCGATCCGGCCGTTACAAAAGGCCAGGAAGAACTGATTGCGGCCGCAAAGGTCGGCCTAGCTGCCATGTATCCGCGTCCGACGACGCCGAAATATCAGGAACTGTCGACCGCACTTCAGCAGGCGATCCAGGAATCGCTGCTCGGCCAGTCTTCTCCGGAAGATGCGTTGAAGTCTGCTGCCGACAATAGCGGTCTCTGATAATCTCATCGGGCGGCGCCAATCGCCGCCCGCCTCTTACCTCCTCCATGAAGAATGAAAGAAGGGGCCTGCCATGTCCGGCACCTCCATGACAACTCGTGCCTGGCTTTTGATGCTGCCGCTGCTTGTGGTGATGATCGCCGTCATCGGCTGGCCTCTCGTCGACACGGTCGGCCTTTCTTTCACTGATGCCAAGCTGGTGGGAACCGGCGGCAATTTCGTCGGTATCGACAACTACACCAAGATGCTGGCGAACTCCAATTTCCAGCGCACCCTGATTACCACGGCCTGGTTCGCGATCGTCTCCGTTGCCGCCGAAATGGTGCTGGGCGTGCTGGCCGCCCTGCTGCTGAACCAGAATTTCAAGGGCCGCGGCGTGCTGCGCGCGCTGATGATCCTGCCCTGGGCGCTGCCGACCGTCGTCAACGCGACACTGTGGCGGCTGATCTACAATCCCGAATATGGCGCGCTCAACGCAGCCCTCACTCAGCTTGGCCTCATCGACGCCTACCGCTCCTGGCTCGGCGAACCGGGCACGGCGCTGACGGCGCTCATCGTCGCCGACTGCTGGAAGAATTTCCCGCTCGTGGCGCTGATTGCGCTCGCCGCCCTGCAGGCCGTGCCGCGTGATATCACGGCCGCCTCGCTGGTTGATGGCGCCGGCCCCTTCAAGCGCTTCCGCTTCGTCATCCTTCCCTATCTTGTGGGGCCGCTTATGGTGGCGCTGGTGCTGCGCACCATCGAGGCCTTCAAGGTCTTTGACATCATCTGGGTGATGACGCGCGGCGGCCCGGCAAACAGCACGCGCACACTATCGATCCTCGTCTATCAGGAGGCTTTCTCCTTCCAGCGAGCGGGGTCCGGCGCGTCACTCGCCCTCATCGTCACGCTGCTGGTCACGCTACTTGCCGCGGCCTATGCCGCCCTAGTGCGCAAAACCGCAGGGAGTGCCGCCTGATGGAACGCCAAAGCCCGCTCTTCACCTGTTTCATCTATGTCTGCGCCCTCCTCCTCGCCATCGTTATCCTGGCACCGATCGCCTGGCTCTTCATCATGAGCATTTCGCCGGCTGCCGATCTCGCTGCCAAGCCGTTGCGCTGGTGGCCGCAGACGGCGGATTTCTCGCGCTACAAGCTGCTGCTGTCGACGCTGGAAAACAGCGAGGGTGCCGCCTTCACCTCGTCGCTGCGCAACAGCATCGAAGTCGCAGGCATGGCGACCATCGCGGCGATCGCGCTCGCTATCCCCGCCGGCTGGGCCGTGTCGCGCACGCCGTCCGTCGGATGGTCACTTTCCATGGTCATCGCCACCTATATGCTGCCGCCGGTGGCGCTTGCCGTGCCGCTCTATATGGGCCTTGCCCATCTCGGCATGCTCAACAACGTTTTCGGCCTGGTGCTCGTCTATCTGACGATTCTCGCGCCATTCACGACCTGGCTGATGAAATCCGGCTTCGATTCCATTCCGAAGGAGATCGAAGCGGCTGCCATGATCGATGGCGCCGGGCTGTTCCAGACGCTGCGAATCATCACACTGCCGCTTGCGATGCCCGTGATGGCGACCTCGGCGCTTTTTGCCTTCCTGCTAGCCTGGGATGAATTCTTCTATGCGCTGCTCTTTACCTCGGACCAGCGCGCCAAGACCCTCACTGTCGCCATTGCCGATCTCGCCGGCGGCCGTGTCTCGGATTACGGACTGATCGCGACTGCCGGTGTGCTAGCCGCCCTGCCCCCGGTGCTGATCGGCCTTGTCATGCAACGTGCCCTGATCTCGGGCCTGACCAATGGCGGCGTCAAGGGATGACCATGACCCAAGAGAAAACCCGCCCCGCAGGCCTTGCTGCCATCGACCGCGAAATGGCCCGCCAGCATGCCGATGCACTTGCCTCCTTCGAGGCTGCGAGCGATATGGCCGCCAAGGCCGCTGCCTCGCTGAAGCGCACCGGCAGGCTCTTGCTACTCGGCATGGGCGGCTCGCATGCTGTCAACCGCGCCGTCGAGCCGCTCTATCGCGCCGCCGGCATCGATGCGATCGCCCTGCCGCTCTCCGAACAGCTCGGCCAGCCGCTGTCGCTTGATGGCCGCACGATCTTCATGACCTCGCAATCCGGTGAAAGCGCCGAAGTGCTGCGCTGGTTCAACGAGACGGGCGGCACTGCCGATACTTTCGGCCTGACGCTGGAGGGCAGCTCCTTTCTTGCAAAAAACGCGCTTTCTCTTGTCGGCGCCGGCGGTACCGAGCTTGCCTTTGCGGCAACCCGCAGCCTCACCGTCACCTTCGCGCTGCATCTGGCGATCTTCACCGCCCTCGGGCAGGATCCGGCGCCTGCGCTCGCCGTGCTTCGCACGCCTGAAACGCTCGATATTAAGCCTGCGCTCGCAGCACTCGCCAATGTCGCCACAGTCGTCACCTCGGGCCGCCGCCTGCAGGGCGTGGCCGAGGCTCTTGCGCTCGGCCTCACCGAACTGTCCCGCCGTCCGTGCTTCTCGCTCGAAGGAGGCCAGCTGCGACATGGTCCGATGGAAATGCTTGGCCCCACGATCGGCGCGGTGCTGTTCCGGGGCAATGATGCGACGGCGGACCTCGTAACGGCCATGGCCGTTTCCGCAGTCGAGACGGGTGCCCCAGTGATCGTCTTCGATGGCTCCGAGGAAGAACCGGTGCCCGGCTGTGTCACGCTGCGCTTCAAGCCGGAAACCGGACTTGCCGCCATCTTCCAGATGCTGCCCGTCGCCCAGTCGCTGATGATCGCCTTTGCCGACGAGCGCGTGGAGAATGCCGGCACGCCGATACGCTCCACCAAGATCACCCGGAGCGAATGAATGAAGCCGCTTGCAGTCATCGGCAATGTCAATATTGACCTGATCCTCGGACCGGCGGCGCCATGGCCAAGGGCCGGCACGGAGATCATCGTCGATCATGACGAACTGCGCGTCGGCGGTCAGGCGGGCAATAGCGCGCTTGCCTGGGAGGGCCTCGGCGTTGATTACGAGATCGCGGCCAATGTCGGCAGCGATCAGTTCGGACGCTGGCTCAGCGAGGCATTTGGCGCGCGCAGCAGCAAATGGCCTGTCAGCCCTGAGAGCACGACGCTCTCGGTCGGCATCACCCATCCCGATGGCGAGCGTACGTTCTTCACCACGCGCGGCCACCTGCCGAGGTTCAATCTCGATGACGTGTTTACGGTTCTCAACGGCGAGAAGCTTGCTGGCGGCTATGCGCTGCTCTGCGGCGCCTTCCTCACAGAAGATCTCACGCGGGATTACGATGCCTTGTTCGACTGGGCTGACAAGCACGGGATCACCGTCGCACTCGACACCGGTTGGCCGCTCGATGGCTGGACCAAGGAGAATTGCGACGCCACGCGGCGCTGGCTTTCCCGCTGCGGCGTAGCGCTCATGAACGAGGTCGAGACGACGACCTTGGCCGGCATGAATGATCCGGCCGAAGCCGCTCGCGCGCTCCATACCCTGATGCCCGAAGGCGCGATCTTCGTCGTCAAGCGCGGTCCGGACGGTGCGATCGCCATCGATGCCGACGGCGTGCTGGCTTCGGCCGCGGCACCAAAGGTTATTGTCGTCGACACGATCGGCGCCGGCGATGTCTTCAATGCCGGCTTCCTGGCCGCCCTTGCCCGCGGCGAGCCGCCTGCGGCCTGCCTTTCGGCGGGGACCGCGGTCGCGTCCCGCGCCATTTCCACACTGCCGCGCAGCTACGGCCCGGCCCAAGCATCCGAGGAGGCCGTTCAATGAGCGCGCTCGAAATCCAGAACATCCGCAAGAGCTACGGCGAAGTGGAGACACTGAAAGGCATCGATATTTCGCTCGAAAGCGGTGAGTTCCTGGTTCTGCTCGGCTCGTCTGGCTGCGGCAAGTCCACGCTTTTGAACATCATCGCTGGGCTTGCTGAGGCCACCAGCGGCGATATCCGCATCGGCGAGCGCTCCGTGCTCGGCGTGCATCCGAAGGACCGCGACATCGCCATGGTGTTCCAGTCCTATGCGCTCTATCCGAACCTCTCCGTTCATCGCAACATCGGCTTCGGCCTCGAAATGCGCAAAGTGCCTGCAGCAGAGCGCGACAAGGCGGTGCGCGAGACGGCGAAGCTTTTGCAGATCGAGGCGCTGCTGGAACGCAAGCCGAGCCAGCTTTCCGGCGGCCAGCGCCAGCGCGTGGCGATTGGCCGGGCGCTGGTACGCAAGCCGGAAGTCTTCCTCTTCGACGAACCGCTCTCCAATCTCGACGCCAAGCTGCGCATGGAGATGCGCACCGAGCTGAAGCGCCTGCACCAGATGCTGAAGACCACCGTCGTCTATGTCACACACGACCAGATCGAAGCGATGACGCTCGCGACCCGCATTGCCGTGATGCGCGACGGCCGTATCGAACAGCTCGGCGCGCCGGACGAGATCTACAATCATCCGGCAACGCTCTATGTCGCGACCTTCGTCGGCGCGCCGCCGATGAACCTTTTGAATGCGACCGCCGATCAGGGTTCGCTCCGCATCGACGGAACCTCGATCACGCTGCCGATGCCAGCGACGAAAGCTGGCATCAGCCAAGGACAGCAGCTTGTGGTCGGTATCCGGCCGGAAACCCTGCGTCTTGATGAGCACGGCTTGCTTGAGACGATCTGCGAAGTGGCAGAGTTGACCGGCCCCGAGCTGATCGTGACCGCGAAGGCGGGTTCGCAGCGGCTGATGGCCTGCCTGCCGCCGCGCACCGTGATCGCGGAGGGACAGACATTCAGGCTCGGCTTCGACGCGAGCTCGCTGCATCTCTTCGACCGCGCAAGCGGCCAGCGCTGCGAATAGGCCTTTAAACCCAGGAATATGATCGCCTCGATCCTCAATGGCCGGCGACCATCGCCACCGAAACAAAAGCGCCGGAAATTGCACACCTTTGGGGCTGTCTTCAGCGGCTGCCCATTCCTATTCAGCATATTGGCGGCCGCGCTCTTTCTTACAATATAGTTAAAGAAATCTACGCAATTATCTAAAAATACTTGATAATTTTGTGATATTTCAACAACCCTGCAATGTACCCGCAATTCTGACGAGCAAAATAACCTGCATCTCCTAACACCGATCCGTTTCCCGAGACGGGCGGCACGGGAGAGAAGCAGGAACCGTTTCCGGTTCTCCAACGCAAACAGAGACCTTGCGAGCCAACGGGTGGCGCATGGGTTTCGTATGGAGTTATTAATGTCTCTCAGCGCAAGAACGATTTCGTTCGCCACTTTGGCTCTGGCGGTTGCGACCAATGCCTTCGCCGGGCCCCGCCCGGCAGGCGCTGCATCAAGGAGATGCAGTCGCCGTACAGGATGGTGTTGCGGCGGGGCGCATTATGCGTCGTTCTGTTCGGTTTTCGGCTTGCGGATGGTCAAGCGCCCGTTGAGCGGCAGGGCTGTAAGCGTGATGTTGATGCCTTCGCCGTCACATGTGTCCATCCCGCGCCTACTCTCGTCCAATGCGCTTTGTCGCCTTCTCCCTCTACAACATAGACGGCGTAGTCGGGTTTGCTCTTTTGGGTCGGTTTCATGTTCGGTTCTCCCGTTGGTTATCCGGCTGCGCCTATCGTGGCCGGTCGGGGGATTTTGGCGACCGCGTTTTCTGAGCCGAAGGCGGACGCAGGCAACGGCAACACGGGAGCGTAGCGAATGGAGCGGGCAGCCGATTGCCGGCGGCAGAAACCGGGCGCATACCCCGACCGTTCCGGCCGCGTGGCTCAGCCGGTAACGGAGAACGACAGGAAGGTGGCCGGGGCAAACACCGCAGCCTTTTGCGATCGGAAGCCGACGACAGCCGCTTGTCACATGGACGGGAGGCAACTGACTAATCAGGGGCTATGCGATGAACAGCGGTTGTCCCGCCCCTATCCTCAGGGCGATTCCGTCAAAGTATCCGGCGCGTCAAAACGTCTGCGGCCACCGCTGATGAGCATGCATGACGGTGATAATCTCAATGTCCTGATTGACGCGGTATGGAATTATGTAGGGAATATCCGCGAGCACCACTTCACGGGTGCCCTTGATGCGGCCGGCACGTCCCGTCGCCGGAAAGTCCGCCAGTATGTCAGCAGCCGACACAATCCGCGCGACAACACGCGCAGCAGCGTCTGGATCGTCTTTCTGGATATACTCACCAATCTCATCAAGCCGCCGCAACGCTCGCAGCGTCCAGCGGATGCGTTTCCGACTCATGATTGACGGGCAGACTTGACGTACTTGCCGACAACCTTCGCCACATCATCATCGCTGGCAAATTCACCCCGGTTGGCTTCGGCCAACCCAGCCTCGATCTCGGCGAGCTGCCACTCTTGCTGTTCAACAAACGCCTCGATGGCCTCGGCCGCCATGTACGCGCGGGAGCGATCCAGCTTTTCCGCGATCTGATTAAGCTTGTCCGCGGTTTCATCCGAAACCCGCACAGTAAATGCAGCAGTCATGGCATCTAACTTTCTTTGGTTCACTATAATTATTGGTGAACCAATGTGGTTCGTCAAGGTTCTCGTGATATGGGCCTGGGGGCGATTGTCAGGAATACGCGATGCCACCCTCCAGATCGAGCGGCGGTAATACATCGTTGTCATGGGAAAATTTGGTTGTGGGGGCTCGCAACTAATCATTCCTGCGATTGTTCACGCGGGACATACCAAAGCTGGCACCATAACAATGACATTTTTGGCCCTGGCACGTCCGAGCCGCCGTGGGTAGGCATCCGGTCTGGGCCGCGCAGGAATTACTCAACAGTCTCCGCAGACACCTCCTCTTCGGGTGCCTGATCAAGCCGCCGAACCGCGCCGGACGCAAGTGCCGCGCGTCGCCAACCAAAAAGCTGAGAAGGATCCATGTCGTGGGCACGCGCAACCGCAGAGATGTTCGCGCCCGGAACGAGCGCTTGCTCCAGGATCAGAGCCTTATCCTTATCTGACCAAAACTTCGGCTTTCGCCGCTTCCGGACGGGTTCAGCCGTCAGAATCACGAACGTCCGGCCCTGATTCATATCTTCACTCATAGAATTCCCCGCATGATTCATGCGGAAAATGAGCGATATCGAGCCGCTATGCTACGTGGGGTCGCCTATACGCTTACAAATAACACCCCGTGGATCGGCAGTCATAGCTCTGAACCACGGAACAGTCCCCTGCCCTTAAACGCCTACACAAACGGATTGGAGATTGCCTGAAACGTCGCGGGGTTGATCCGGTCGCTATCAGCCACGAAGTCACGTAGCCGAACGGATATCCGTCTCGGTGAAGTCGTTGCCCTTGAACAGCAACGGTTCTCCGAAATCCTTGGCGAGAGCGTAGGCAAAGCAGTCGCCGAAATTCAGCCCGGCCTTGTGCCGGCCCTTCCCGAAATCGAGGAATGCCTCGCGCGCCAGATGACCCTGTTCAACTGTTACAGGTTCGATATCGATCGCTGCACGGCGGAAGAAGGCATCGGCCTGCCTCATACCTTCCGGCCCGAGCTGTTTCCCGATCACCATGGACAGTTCCAGATAGTTCGCCACACTGATCCGGCTGGCTGTGGAATCGTGGATCAGTCGCGTGAAGGCAGCTGCCTCCGGTTCACCGTAGAGGATCGCCACCATGGCGGATGTATCGATAATCATTTCGGCAGGCCGTCCTCGTCATAGAGGAGCTCGGCGTGATCGGCGTAAGGCCGCTTCAGGTGAACCGCGGCCCTGTCAGCGATCGCCAGAAGCTCTTCGACGGAGGCCCTACCCCTCTGTTTTTCGATTTGTGCATACCGCTCCCGCAGCGCGTCGGTCACGACACGGCTCATGCTCTGCCCGGTCGCATGGGCAATCGCCTGAGCCAGGCGATGCGCTTCGGGATCTTTCACGTTGAGGCTCATGTGGAGGTGCTCCGCTTCTACCTAATCAACCAATCTTCTACCATTCTACCCCATTGCAGCGCAACGACTAAGTCTGGAAGACAATCAAGAGCAGCATGGTTTCGGGGGAAATTACGCCGATCTCAACCGGCAAATGACGGCGACAGCGGCGGCACTCAGGCGCGACCGTTCGGCACGCAACCGGCATCGGGCGGCGAAGGCCAGAACTGACATGCGGACGTGGCAGATCGAGCGACGAAAGCGGACGCGCCATCTGATCGAACTCGGCGGGCTCGTCGTCAAATCCGGCGTTGTCGAACTGACGAACGATGATCGCGCCGTCATGCTCGGCGCGCTCATCTGAATGGCCGAAAAGCTTAACAGCGAAGACGGTGAACGGGCGCGGGAACTGTGGGCCGGAAAGCGGAAAGAGGCGTTCGAGGCGGAACGTCCAGCAGACGCGCATGAAAGGACTCAACCGCAGCAGGATCGGACGTAACCGATGGCGGGCGGAGCGGACCCCACATCGCAGCGCTGCCTGACATCAAAGCATTGGGTTTGACGATCGAGCTTCTTTGATAAGCCAGTTTGCGAACACTTGTATTGGTCCCCCACTCAATCGGATCGGCTCCGGCAGGATGAGGCAGAAGGTCTTGGAGATCGACGTGCCATCAGGCCAGGGTGCGACCAAGCGACCTTCCGCCAATTCGGCTTCGATATAGAGGCGCGGCACCAGCGCAACGCCGAGGCCGGCCAACGCGGCTTCGATTTGCATGGAGTGAAGATCGTAACGGGCACCAACCGCAGGGTTGGTTAGCTCGATACCTGTTTCCTGCGCATAGCGTTGCCAGACGTCCGCGTTCTGGCGTCGATGAAGGCGCGGCAGTTCATCGAGAGATGCCATGCCTTCGCCTTTACCGAGAAGAGCCGGATGGCAAACGGGAACCAATGTCTCTTGCAACAGGCGATGCGTTCTCATTCCCGTCCATGCGGGGTGCTCGAAATGGATCGCGGCATCGAAACCGCTTCCGGCAAGCACAAAAGGCTCCATCCGTTCGGCAAGATGCACGGTGATATTCGGGTGCACTTCGCGGAACCGCGCCAATCGTGGAATAAGCCAGCGCGTGGCAAAGGTCGGGATGGTGGCGATGTCGAGGCTCGCGCCATCGCTGGGCTGCCCCATTAGGTATTGGCTGTCTCGTTCCAGCCGGTCGAGCGTCTCGCGAACCTGAAGCGCATAACGCTCTCCATTTGGCAGAAGCCGAACGCGATTGCCGACCCGCTCGAACAGCGTGACGCCGAGGAACGCTTCCAGCCGAGCGATCTGGCGGCTGATCGCCCCTTCGGTCAGAGCCAGCTCGTCGGCAGCGCGCGCGAAGCTTCCATGACGAGCGGACGCCTCGAACGCCATGAGTGCGGAATTGCTGGGAATCTTGCGGCGCATGACGGCTCCTGACAGGATGGCTTGGCATTCGCCCCCCTGCCACCTTGATATTCAATCACTGAAGCATGATTCAATATCGATATACAGGCAAGAATTGGCGATCCATCATGAGAAAATATCAACGATAGACAAGCCGGAAGCGCTGCGCTTTCGGTCGAAGGTGGCGCGATGATCTATACGGTAGAATGCAGCTTTGCTGATCCAGCCAGCGAAGCGGAATGGAACGACTTTTACAGCCTGGACAAACTGCCAGCGCTCATTTCTGTGAGCGGCTTCCATACTTCGCAGCGTTTCAAGGCGTTGAGCCCCGGCTGCCCTGTCTATCTCGCCCTTCATTCGATTGATGGCCTCGATATTCTGACGGGTGAGGAATATCGCCATAAGGGCGGCGGCAATTTCGCACGCTGGCAGCAGCACATCATCGACTGGCACCGGAACCTCTACGGCGGCGTCGAGCGCGCGCCAGCGATTGGCGATGGCGAATATCTGGCGTCCAGCGCAGCAGGCCCCGAGCCGCTGACCCGGCTGGGCCTCACCCCATATGCGATGCACGCGGTCGCTATGGAGAAGTTCCCGGAACACCGCTGGCTCGCCAAGGTGGAGCGCGGCAATGCGCCTGACATCGAACATCTTCCGGAAGGCGTCCATGTCTATGTGCCGATGACGGCGCAGTTGACGAACGACGGTAACGCCGCTGTCGGGAAGGCGCGGTAGCACCGATGCCGAATGTCACGATCTACATTCCTGCGGACAGGATGCCGCCGGACGCAGCTCTCGTAGGCCTCACGGAGCAATGCACCGAACTTTGCACCGGCATCCTTCGGGCCGCGTTGGAGAAAGTGCATATCGTCTATGTCTCTGTCCGGCACGGTCGGGGGCACCCCGCTTTCGCGGAAATCCGATATCGCCTTGAGCCATTTCGGACGCAGCCGGTCATGGCGCAGTTCATGGAGGGGCTGGACGACGCCATAAGACGCAATACCGACCTCACCGCGCGCATCCGTTGCTTTGGCTATGAAGCCTCGAGCATCCACGCACGAAATTGAGCCGACGCCTGGAGGAGAACCATGTCTAGTCTCGTATTACCCAACCATCAGATCGGTGACTTGACGATCACTGCCGTCAGTGATGGCTATCTCCATACCAGTTTCGATTTTCTCGCGAACATCGACCCGGTTGACGCCTCGCGTATGCAGGAAAAAGCAGGGATAGCGGATCATACCTCGATCCATATCAACTGCTATCTGGTGCGCGGAGGCGGCCGCACGGTTCTGATAGACGCAGGTGCGGGCGGCCTCAAGCAATGGGGCGGCCGATTGAAGACCACTTTGCTGCTCGCGGGCATTCAGCCTTCGGAGATCGACGCGATCCTGTTGACGCACGCCCATCCTGATCATGTTGGAGGGCTGATGGACGCTTCAGGGGAAGCCGTCTTTCCGAATGCCGAACTTGTCGTCCACCGTCGGGAAGCCGCGTTCTGGCAGGACGACAGCAATCTGAACCGTGCGCCCGAACGCGCCCGTGGCAACTTCCTCGTGGCCCGTCAGGCATTCGACGGCTATCGCGAGCGGCTGCGCACCTTCGATGCCGGTGAGGTCCTTCTCGGCATGTCGGCGGTTCCGCTTCCGGGCCATACCGCGGGGCACACCGGATATCGCCTCGAATCCGGCGGTCAAAATCTGCTGGTTTGGGGAGATATTGTCCATTTCCCCGAGATTCAGATTCCGCGGCCCGACGTGTCGATTGCGTTCGATCAGGATGCACATCTCGCCGCCGAGACACGAACGAGGCTGCTGGACCTTGCCAGTTCGGAACACCTACTAATTGCGGGGATGCACCTTGGCGAACTCGGTTTCGCTCAAGTCGAGCGAAGGAGCGCAACCTACAGGATCGCTTATGAGGAATATCGATCTCTTGCCTGAGGCCGAATTGTTGGCTCAGGGTAACGTCAAAGACCGTACCACCAGTGGCGCGCTGCGCAGGTTCAATCCGATCCGATTTGGAAACCGGGCGCAGAATTTGCGCCTAGGGCGACGGAATGCGTGGGCGGCGAAGTAAGGCACTGGGCGAAGAACGGGTAATTACTATTGCTGGCGGCCGCATCCCGATGGTCGCCCTGATTCAGACGCTCGCTGTTGCAGAGTATCTTAGCTTTCGTGGCGCAGCTCACGCCCTCGGAACCAACCAGTCAAGTGTCAGTTTGCGGATCAGGGCATTGGAGCAAGACCTTGGCATCATCCTCTTCGACCGAAAGACACGCGGCGTCCGGCTGACCGAGACAGGACGCCGCTTTGTCGATCAGGTCGATGATGCCGTGGAAATTCTTGACCGTGCCATCAAAACCGCCGGGATGCGCGCGCGGCGAGGAAGGAGAACTTCACACCGGAGTTCATTCTCTCGCATCAGGCGGGTTTCGCGACCGGCTGCTGGACCGCTTCCGCAGCCTTCATGCTGGCGTTGGTCTGCACATCACCGAAGGCACAGCAAGAGACGCACAGTTCATGGTGCGGGAAGACCAGCTTGACGTTGCCTTCATGGCCTGCACCCACGAAATCCCCGATCTGCATTCCCGCATCATCTGGCACGACCGCCTTATGGTCGTCATGCGGGAAGCCTACCCGTTGGCGCAGTGCGATCGCATCGCATGGCGAGACCTCGCCACGGAAACCTTCCTTGTGCGGGAGGGCGGAATCGGCCCGCAGCTTCACGACCTCATCGTGGTCCGCGCGGCGGGGAAATGGCCGATTCCCACAATCCTGCGCTGCGATGTGGGAGCGGCGCTAGGATTGGGATTTGCGTTTATGCTTTGGGCCAGCGATTGTTTAGTGCTTGGGGAGGTTATTGTTTTGTTAGGCGGCTTTGTATTGTGGAGCGTGGTTTGGTTAGGCTTTTTTCTGGGGGCTGATTGGTTGGATGCTTTCGGCGTTGGCAGAACGCAAAAAGCCCGCTTGAAGCGGGCTTTTTTTGTAATTGGTTGCGGGGGCAGGATTTGAACCTGCGGCCTTCAGGTTATGAGCCTGACGAGCTACCGGGCTGCTCCACCCCGCGTCACCAGCGTAAACCCGAAGGGTT